>CANRHZ010000008.1 GCA_947630535.1 Candidatus Gastranaerophilales bacterium
TACTCTGTTCAATTTTGCAATTCTTGCAAAATATGAACGGCATCACATCGGCATAATTAATATTATTCAGTTTTCAAATCTTGTGTTCGATGTGATGAAATTGGTCTTTTTATATACTCTGTTCAATTTTGCAATTCTTGCAAAATATGAACGGCATCACATCGGCATAATTAATATTATTCAGTTTTCAAATCTTGTGTTCGATGTGATGAAATTGGTCTTTTTATATACTCTGTTCAATTTTGCAATTCTTGCAAAATATGAACGGCATCACATCGGCATAATTAATATTATTCAGTTTTCAATAAATACTATCAAAAACAATTCCCTCTGTCAAAAGTTTATTCGCTAAAACTTGGCAATTAGCTTTTGGTTTTTTGAATGAAAGAAACTATAAAAAATATCTTTTATCCGTTTAATTCCTTTTTCAAAAGGTCATTTAACAGTTTAGGGTTTGCTCTTCCTTTTGTTTCTTTCATAACCTGTCCTACAAAAAAGCCAAAAAGCTTATCTTTTCCGCTTCTATATGCTTCTACCTGAGATGAATTATCCGATAAAACTTTTTTAATTATTTCTAAAATTGCTCCTTCATCAGAAAGGACGGATAGCCCCTTCTTTTCTACAAGGGATTTTGGGCTTTCACCCGTTTTTAAAATCTCAACAACAAGAGATTTTGCAATGTTGTTTGAAATTGTTCCCTTTTCTAAAAGTTCCAATAATTCCTGAAACTTTTCGGGGGTTAATTTTGATTCTTGAATTGTAATTTTTTCTTCTTTAAGGTAGGCTGCAATTTCGCCGGTAAGAAGGTTGGATGCGGTTTTAGGGTTAACATTTCCCTTGATTACTTCATCATAAAAAATTGCCAAATCCATTTGATTTACAATCACATTTGCGTCGTATTCGCTCAAGCCTAAGCCCATATACCTTTGGACTTTTTGGTTTGGAAGCTCCGGCATGGTATTTTTAACTCTTTCAACCCATTCATCATCAATTTCTAAAGGCATTAAATCGGGCTCGGGGAAATATCTGTAATCATGAGCATCTTCTTTTTCTCTCATAGAGCTTGTAATGCCCTTATTATCATCCCACAGTCTTGTTTCCTGAACAACTTCGCCGCCTTCTTCAACTATTTCAATTTGTCTGTCTATTTCATATTCAAGGGCTCTTTGAAGCGCTTTAAAGCTATTCACGTTTTTAATCTCTGCCCTTGTACCAAACTCTTTTTGACCTTTAGGACGGACTGAAATATTTGCATCACATCTCATTGAGCCTTCTTCAAGGTTGCCGTCGCAAACCCCTATGTATCTTAAGTTGTTTCTTAATTGCTCCATATACTCTCTTGCTTCATCAGAGCTTCTCATATCGGGTTCCGATACGATTTCAAGAAGGGGTGTACCCGCTCTGTTTAAGTCCACAAGCGAATATGCAGAACCATATATTCCATTAGCACCCGCATGGACTAATTTTCCTGCATCTTCTTCAAGATGGGCTCTTGTTATTCTAATTGTTTTGTTTGAAATTTTAATTTCGCCCCCTATACAAATGGGCTCATCATATTGAGATATTTGATAACCCTTGGGCAAATCAGGGTAAAAATACTGTTTTCTGTCGAATTTGCACCTTTTTGCAATTTTCGAATTCAGCGCAAGCCCGACTAATATTGCCATATCGACTACCCCTTTATTCAAAACGGGAAGCACCCCGGGCATCCCTAAGGTAATGGGTGATGTTTCCGTATTAGGTTCATGCCCGAATTCTGCTCCGTCAGGTGCAAAAATCTTGGATTTTGTTTTTAATTGAGCATGAACTTCAAGCCCTATTACAACTTCATACTTATCTCTCAATGATGAATTTTCCATTTTATGTCCTTTTAATTACCTTCTTTTTTAGGATAATTCTAGCATAAGAAAACTTTTGAAAAAAGTGTTAATAATTTGTTACATTTGCGAGGCAAATTAGCATTTATTTTCGTTTTTGTAATTTTATTAAAATATAGAGGAAAATAGGTATAGGGATGCAAAATCAACTAAATTCAATGACACCAAATTTATTATATCCGCAAAATCAATTGCAAAATGGAGCTATGCAAGGAACTTACCCTGCACCAAGCGTGGGCGCCGTTAACATTCAAATTTTTAATCCGACGGCAAATCCTCAGCCTCAAGCTCAAAATCCTTACCCGCAAGGTTTTTATCAGGCAAATCCTTGCCCGAATTATCCCTGCAATTATAATAATTTGATGAATTCTACCCCTGCACCCACCTATAATTCAACAAATCCGATTGACCCTTCTTCGGCTCAACCAATGAATTTAAATTCTAATCAGGAAGGTGTTGCATCAAACAGTCCTACGGATTCTCAAACCAATACAAAAGATGTTAAAGAAAACAAACCAAAAGTTATTCTTACTGACGATTATATAAAAACTCTCGAAAACTATTTGAATTCTCAGGATAAAAAAATCCGTTCAATGGGTGCAAAAGAGCTCTTTGAAAGATTTAAAGAAGATGAAACAAGAAAAGACGACCCCGCCTTAACGGCCCTTTTAAACAAAGTTTTGCAAGACCCGACTGAAACGGTTAAATTTATTGGATTAACCGCTCTTGATACGGGTTATGCAAACGGAAATGATGAAACGATGCAAATTTTAACCAATATGCAAAACACTGATACAAGCTATGGCGAGGATGCGTCACTTGCTTCTCAAATATTGCTCAAATTGAGTGCAAATAAATCTAATAAAACGGCAACCGAACAAAATCAGTCCACCGCTTTACCTTTGGAACCTTCATTGCATTCAACCGAAAGCCAATCAAATAAAATGCCTCCGGTTGAAACGGGTACGCTTTTAAATGATGGGGCTTCAAATTCAACTCTAAATCAAAACGGGACGGATAAATCCATGATTAGTCCGATGAATAATGCGGGAGGCGGTAACTAATGGCATTTAATTTTGTTGCAAATACGGCCGCTTTACTATCTTTAGCTTCGTCTGCAATTGATGCGGGTCAAAAAGGCAAAAGCAAAGCATCAAAAAATGCAAGATGTGAAGTTGCAATAAAAGATATAAAAACTTACGAAGGTGATTCAACCCTCAATTATTCAAGTCAAAAACATAATGAAATGAAAAAAATGGTAAGCAATTCCGATTTCTTAACGGGATTTTATAAAGCAAAAGGTGCAATATCAGGCTTTTTTGGAGGAGCGACCGAAAGTGCGGCAAAGAACTTACCTTCTATAGGGTTTGCTGCATTCACTCTCGGAACTAAAAATAAAACACTAAAGACAATAGGACTAACAGGAACACTTCTTAGCATGGTTATTGATTTTATTAAAAACGGAACAAATCTTTTTGCAAAGAAAAATGTGATAGAAAAATAAAAATGTAAAAAAATGTAAAGGTATAAAATCAAGTAATATCAAGAAAAAAAATAAAAAAACTATGAAAACTCAACTAAGATAGCAATTATAAATATTCAGAATACTTAAAAATTACGTAAAAAGAAAATAATTTTACAAAGGAGATATAAAATATGATGCAACAAGTAGGAGCAAATGGTTATATGCAACCGACACCGAGTGCAAGTGCAGTTAATATTCAAATTTTTGAACCGAAAGCGTATGCAGCTCCAAATGAAAATCAATATCAAAACCCGATATACAGATATCCCGAACAGTCTATATATACGCAGCCAATCTCTAATCAATACGGACAATTTGCTCCTATAGAACAACCTGTTGTAAATTATCAACCAAACCAGCAAATGCCGGCTCCCGTTTTAACTCCGAATAATACTCAAGCCGAACAACCTCAAGCTCCCGAATCTAATCAGGCCGCACCAAATGTTGATGTAGTTCAGCCGACAATGCAGGATCAAAACGGAATAGATGTTAATTCCTTGGTTCAGGGGCTTCAATCAAATGATAACAAAGTTCAGGAAGATGCAATTACAAAAATCGCAAATTTAAGTCAGGGTGAACCCGAGATGCGTAATGCCGTATTATCGGAACCTGTTATGAAGGGCTTAGCCGATATTATAAAGAAAGACACATCAAACCTTGAAGGCCCGACGGAAGCTCAAACCGCCGCTATAAACAAAGCAGCATCAGGTGCCGAATTGACACCCGAAGAAGCAGCACTTGTCGATAAACTTGCTCCAAAAACTGCGGCTGATAAAAACAGAGTAATTGCTATCTTTACTCTTGGTCTGCTTCAAAAGAACCAGAGAGATGAAATAGACACATTTAATCAAACTCAGGGAGCAAACAATCAACTTCCGCAGTTAAAAATCAATGATTTAATCGGGTACAATGAAATAGAAAATGCAGCAAGAAATGATAACGAAAAAGAAGTTAAACTTGCAGCACTACAGGCTCTTGCATACGTTGCAAGACCGGAAGATGCGGATGTTTTAACACCAATTCTTCAAAATGCGGCAAACGACACGGAACCTATGATTCAACAAGCTGCAAACGAGGTTTTAACCAACCTCGGTTCAAATCCTGTTGAAGCTAAACAGGAAGAACCTGCTATTGACCCTTCAAAAATGTCAAGAAAAGAAAGAAAAGCTTACGAAAAAGCTATGAAACAACGTGCAAAAGAAGAAGCTGAACAACAAAAAAATAACGAACAAAAAGTTGCATAAAATACGGAATAAAATATAAAACAATATGCCGCAAACCTGATTTTTAGGTTTGCGGTTTTAATTTGAACTTTATAGTAAATTCAGCCCCTTTATTTAAAGAGGATTTTAGCGATATTGTTCCGTTTTGCATTTTTACAAGTTCATTGGTAATTGTAAGCCCGAGGCCTGTGGATGAACAGGTTTTTGTATATATGTTATCGAGTTGAACAAACTTTTCAAAAATCTTTTTGTGGTCTTTTTTGTCTATGCCTATTCCAAAATCTTTAACCTTTATTATGGCGCAATCCTTTAATTTTGAGGTTGAAACAACCACTTTGGAATTTTTGTGGGAAAACTTAATTGCGTTACCCAAAAGATTGAACATAATTTGCCTGAACTTTTGCTCGTCCGTTAATATATTATCTTTTAGTTTCAGATTTGTTTCAATTTTTATCCCTTTTTCATACCCTAAGGGTTCAATTACATTTATGGTTTCTTTAATGGTCTGATTTATGTCGGTTTCTTTTAAATTGAGCTTCATTGCTTTAGATTCTATTTTTGTCATGTCTAAAATATCATTAATAAGACCCGTTAAATGAATGGATGAAGCTAAAATTTTATTTATAAAGTTTTGTTGTTTGTCGTTTAATTTTCCCGTCAAGCCCTCTTTCATTGCGGATGAAAAGCCTATTATTGAGTTTAAGGGGGTTCTTAGTTCATGGGATATGTTAGATAAAAATTCCGTCCTTATTTTGTCAGTTTCAATAAGTTTTTCATTTTGTTCTTTTAATTTTTTTGTGGCCTCATTTTTTTGTAAAATTGCATCCTGCAAAATTAAAAGCTGATTTTGAAATATTTTTGAAATTTCGTAGTCTTTAATTCTGTTTGAATACTTTTTTGAAATTGTATCCAACTTTTGTTTTTCTTCTTTTTTAAACTTTTCTTTTCTCAATAACAAAAAATACCCCATAGTATTACCAAGTATTTTAACCGGTATTTTTAGTGTATAAAAACCATTTGGCTTATCTGTAGTTAAAGTGTCTTTTGGGATTTCTTTTGAACAAGAGTAAGAATATTTCAGGCGGTATGATTTTATACTTTTATGAAAAAAACCGCACAACAAAAAATCAATCTCTGATTTTAGTTCCATAAAAGAGTTTGTGTAAAAAGTATTTTCATCCTGTTCAACATTTAAAAAAGCGGATGTAATTAAGTTTGTGTCCATAAACCAAATTATATCCGCTTAAAACCTTTTTAGCAAAATTTGTTAAATAGTTAATCTGTATCCGCCTTTGTCTGCGTTTTGAAGCACATCTTCGGATATTTTTGCTCTTAAATTTTTAATGTACTTATAAACATAATCAGTCGGAAGGCTTAAAATTTTAGCCAAATCTCTGGCATAAACAATAACGCCCGCATTTTGTATAAAATGTTCTAAAACCTTTTGTTCTCTTTCTGTTAGAGGCTTATTAAAGTTTAATCTTCTTGTTTTTTCCTGATTGGAAACTTCAACAAACATTTTTGACTGTTGTGCATTAATTGATTTTTTTGCTATTTCAATTACGGTTTCTTTTGGCGATTGCGTTTTAACATCCGATATGTATTTTGAATTTGAATTTGATAAAACAATGTCAACTATATCGTTTGTTTGTTTTTCCCCTCTTACGGTTTTTCCTAATCTTCTCGCATATTCTTCAAGAGTAATTCTTTCTAATGAGCTTCTCCATTGTTTAATTTCTTCTTTGCTTAAATATTCCATTTATCTAACTTCCTCATAAGAATACTTCCGATAAATTATTTATATCATGCTTTAATGTTAAAAATCTCAAAATATTTTCTAATGTAAAAATTTATTTTTGCTATTGACAAATACTTTTTTTCATAAGTACTCTTTTGCTTAGGAATTTTAGCAATCGTACAATCTGCATGCCACTTTTGAATTATCCCCCTGTTGACAAAGTTTAAATGCTTTATATTTGCATATATCTTCCATAAAATCACATCTTAAATGAAATTCGCACCCCGTTATTTTTTCAGTTATGGGAGAAGGAGCACCCTTTATATTTTTCAGTCTTTTTTCTTTGTTATAAGGAAGTGCATCTATTAAGGCTTTTGTGTAGGGATGTTTGGGGTTTTCAAAAAGAGTTTTTGTGTGCGCTTCTTCAACAATTTTTCCCATATACATAATTGAAATATAGTCTGCATACTGATTTACAATCCCCAAATCATGAGAAATTAATATAATGGACTTTCCCCTTTCTTTTATATAGGTTAAAAGTTTTAGTATTTGTGCTTGAATAGTAACATCAAGTGCGGTTGTGGGCTCATCCGCTATAATGATATCGGGTTCAAGGCTCATTGCAATTGCTATAATAATTCTTTGTTTCATGCCGCCTGAAAGTTCGTATGGGTACATTTTCATTTTTTTTTCGGGTTCTGTTATTTGAACATCTTTTAGATATTTAAGCGCAATATTATAAGCTTCTTTTTTAGAGCAGTCTGTATGCGCAAGAATGGCTTCTATCATCTGGTTTTCAATATTATATAAAGGGTTAAGGCTTGTCATGGGGTCTTGCGGGACAAGGGCAATTTTTTTTCCTCTTATTTTATTTAACTCTTTTTCTTTTAAATTAAGAAGATTTATTCCATCAAAGATAATCTCGCCCGATGTAATCTTTGCATTTTTAGGTATAAGCCCTAATACACTCATCACTGAAATTGTTTTACCTGAGCCCGATTCTCCTATAATTGCATGGATTGTTCCTTTTTTTAATTCAAAATTTATATCTTTAATGGCAGGATAAAAGCTATCTTCAATTTCAAAGCCCAAATTTAAATTATTGATTTTTAAAACAGTTTCCATAGCCTAATTATTATATCATTTTATTTTTGGTTTTATAATACCAAGGGAGTTAATTATTATATAATAGAATTTTCATTGTTTGTAAAAACAATCAGACTATATTATAATATCCAAAAGCTATAAATTTTTTAAGATACCAATAAAGCCATATAAACTGATTTAATCTGGAATTTAATAATGAAACTGTTTTCTTTTAAAAATACGGACAAATATAAAAGAGTTCTTACCCTTTTTGGTGTGGATTTTTCCTGGACAAATACAAGAGAAATGAGAAAAAGGCTAATAATTGCAGAAAGACAACTAAAAGGTATAAACCTAATGATGCAATTTCTTTACGATATTACAAAAGCACCAAAGGCTAAAGGAGAATTCAGAGAATTGCAAATCATGAAGGCAAAAGGGCTTGAACTTTTCAGCATAATTGCGGATAAATATAATTTAATTTATTGGCTTGATTTTGGAACTCTTTTAGGCGCAATAAGGCACAAAGGTTTTATACCTTGGGATGATGATATAGATGTTTCAATGCCAAGAGAAGAATATAATAAACTGTATGACATTTTTAAAAAAGAGCTTGAACAATACCCCGATATTAAAATTGAAATAGTTCATAAGGGTATTTTAATCTTGCGTTTTATGTATAAAGATGCCGCTCTTTTTGATATATTCCCTTATGACAGTTACCATAAAGAAACATTAAGCGAAAAAGAAAAAGCGAATTTATTTAAAGAGAGCAAAAAGTGTTTCAAAAAAATAAGGCAAAATTGGCTCAATAACAAGACAAAAGATAATCTCCCCTTATTTTTAGATAATATCCGATTAAATGTAGATAAGCATATTTTAAATAATAACAAAAGAACCGGTGATATATTTTTTGTTGGATGCGAGGGGCTTGGGGATAAAATGTTCTTTTTTAAAAAACAGGATATTTTCCCTTTAAAAAAAGCTTTATTTGAAGAAGTTGAATTTAATGTGCCGGCAAATTACCATAAAATTCTTAGCGAAATATACGGTGATTATATGTCGTTACCCGATATATCTAAATTTCAAATAAACCATATGGGCGCTTTTAATACGAACAATGATAATGTATATCAGGATAAAAATTTAGGCGAAATAACCGCCCTTATGACGGATATAATAAAAAAGATAAAAGAAAACCAAGCTTAGAATTTATTTGGTACTTATTTTAACTTCGTTTTTCTGATTAAAGTTTTCTTTTTTTGAAAGCTTAGATTTCATCTTTTTTCTTCTCATTAAATCAACAAACGCTTCAAGCCTTGTCAGGTAACCCGCTTTTCCCGTTTGTTCATCCAATATTAAAGACAAGATGGGTATTGAAACATTTTCTCTCATCTTGGGGAAAATGTTCTGGGACATAATTTCAGGCATGCAGGTAAAAGGTGAAACATGGATAAGGCCGTCTGCCCCTCTTTCGTTTGCATACATAACGTCCGATATACATTCAAGCGCATCTCCGCCTATATCCCTCATTAAATAGGGCTTTGCAAGCCTGTATGCACGCTCCAGATGAGTTTCGCCTTTTTTGCACATTTTAGGAATTATTGCATCCTTTAAAAATCCTGAAACGGTAAGGCTTCTTCTTGTTTGAACACCCATTCTTCCAAGCTCTTTTTCTATATTCTGGTTTGAAAACGGGTCTAATACAAGGAAAATTTCTCCCGTTAAATCAACGTGTAAAACATCTTTATCGGGGTCAATTTCGACTTTTGCAATTTCTCTTAAACCCTCTTTTAGCGCCTTTTTTAATTCGCTTGTTTTATTTGCCTTGTCTATAAGGTTTAAGGCTTTTTTGTATGCTTTTTCGCTATCACCCTGTTTTATTTCTCTTGCTCTGTAGTAAGAATAAAATGATTCAATTTCATCAATTGCAAAAACTTTTTTTACTGCAATATGAATGGCTCTGAAAATTGTTATGGGGTTTTTATTTCCGGTTAAGTCTACAAGAAACTTCCACATCCCCCTAAATCCGTCATAGAGGTTTAATTCGATAAAGTTTGCATCATATCCCATATCCGCCAAGACGTTTTTTATGCTTTTTCCGTATTCGCCCAGCCTGCATATCCCGGGGGATGTAATCATTGCAACGTAATCCGCCCCGCCCTCAATCGCTTCGATAAAATTTCCAAGAATTAACTTATAGGGAAGGCAAATAGCCTCGGGCGAGTTTTTTGTACCCAGAGAAAGAGTCTTTTTGCTTGTGTACGGGGGAATATACGGTTCAATCCCCATTTTCCTGAGTGCTGCCGCCCAGCAGATTGAAATCGTTCCCATGTGAGGGAATGCAACTTTAATTTTCTTTTTTTGAGCTTCTTTTTTGCCCATTTTTTCTCCCCTTTTATAATTACCATTTTATATTAAAAAAAGAAAAAACAACACCGGCTGATTAAAACCGGTGTTGACTAAATACTTATTATGGCGCATTGTGCCAATAACCAATACAAAACTTTTCCGTCACGATTTTTGAAGGTATATATAAAGTATATACTTTATATATAACATACCTCGGTTTCTTTTATTAAAACTTTAGCAAATGTTACAAAAATTTAAAATTCGAATTTTCAAAGTTCTTAAAAAGCCTTGATTTTGCTTTATGTTTATTTTATTTTTTTATTGGAATATTGAATAATTCGTATGGTTTCTTAACCAGCCAGCGTCCATAGTGGCAGAAATTCATATTTCCCGTGTTAGAAAATGAAAGGACAAAACTATGGCTATCGATTTAGTTGAATTACTTGATGCAGGTGTACACTTCGGTCACCAAACCCAAAAATGGAACCCCAAAATGAAACCTTATATCTTCGGGGCAAAAAACGGTATTTATATTCTTGACTTAAGAAAAACCGCTCAAAAACTGGATGAAGCTTGCAATATCGTTAGAGAATACGCTTCAAAGGGCAAAAATGTTTTGTTTGTCGGAACAAAAAAACAGGCAACCGACGTTGTTGCTCAGGAAGCTCTCAGAGCCGGCGCATACTATGTAAACAGAAGATGGCTCGGCGGCATGATGACAAACTTTGAAACAATCAGAGCAAGAGTTAACAAATTAAGAGAACTTGAAGGATTTATTGAATCCGGTGCGGCACAAAAGCTGCCTAAAAAAGAAGTTGCTCAATTAAACAGACAACTTGCAAAACTTTCAAAAACCTTGGGCGGTATCAAAGAAATGAAGGGAATGCCCGACATTGTCTTTGTTGTTGATCAGGGTAAAGAGCTTATTGCAATTAAAGAAGCAAACAAATTAAACATCCCCGTTATCTGTCTTGCAGATACGAATGCCGATCCTGACGGTATTGATTATCTTATCCCCGGTAATGATGATGCAATAAGAAGTATTAAACTTGTATCTTCAAAAATTGCAGACTCTGTTTTGGAAGGAAAAGAACTCAGACAAAATAAAGCAAATCAGGGTAAGATTGAAAAAATCGAAGGAAAAGACGCAGGGGTTGAAGAACAGGCTCCCGTTCCCACTAAAGCATAAAAATTGTTTATTTAAGGGTAAATAGGCCCTTTAATTAAAATTAAAGGAGAAAATAATGAATATAACTGCACAAATGGTAAAAGAACTCAGAGAAAAAACCGGTGCCGGTATGATGGATGCAAAAAAAGCACTCGTTGAAGCAGACGGCAATATGGAGAAGGCATCTGAAATATTAAGACAAAAAGGTATTGCTTCTGCCGATAAAAAAATGGGCAGAATAGCTGCTGAAGGGGTTGTTTCAACCTTTATTTCGGATAATAAGGGTGCCATGGTTGAATTAAACTGTGAAACCGACTTTGTTGCAAAGAACGACGGGTTTAGGGAAGTTGCATCAAACATTGCAAAAGTTATTGTTGAAAAGAACCCAAGCGATGTTGAATCTTTAAATAAGCTTGCCTTAAGTGACGGCACTTTGGTTGAAGATTATATTAAAGCTCAAATTGCAAAAATCGGAGAAAAAATCACAATAAGAAGATTTATCCGCTATGATGGGGATATGTTGGCTACATACGTACACAACTCTAAAATCGGTGTTCTTCTTCAAGTTAAGGCGCAAAACGACAGTGACGAAACAAGGGCAATTGCAAAAGATATTTGCTTGCATATAGCTTCATCCGCTCCCGAATTTATTTCAAGAGAACAAATTCCTTCTTCCGTAATAGCAGAAGAAAAAAGAATTGAAATGGGAAAAGAAGATTTGGCTAAAAAACCTGAAAACATTAGAGAAAAAATTGTTGAAGGCAGAATAAATAAATTAATGGCAGGAAGATGCCTTTTGGAACAACCGTTTGTTAAAAGCCCTGATGAAACCGTTCAACAGTTAATTCAAGGCAAACTTGAAATTGTTAAATTTGACAGATACGTTCTTGGTGAAGGTCTTGAAAAAAGACAGGATAATTTTGCCGAGGAAGTTATGAATCAAATTAAAGGGTAAAAACCACATAAATAAAAAATAGCGAAGGAATTTTTCCTTCGCTATTTTTGTGCAAAAAAAAGCCACTTAAAATAGTGGCTACTAGACTTGGGGAGGAGGTTTTGAGTCGGAGCCTAACGGCTTCCGCCCTTTAACTTATATTAGTTATTTCGTCTTAATTAAATTCATCTTTAGCAAAAATTATTTATATCGCCCAAAAGTATTAAATTTAAACTATTTACACTATTAAGATGATTTTAAACTCAACTTTTTCAGGTAAACTCTAACTTTGATTAGGAGAGATTTATGCCAAAAAAATCAGTTAAGATAAAAACCCAAACCCCCGAACTTAAAGTAGTAAAAAAACCCAAAACAACCTCATATAACGATATAGATTTAAACAATTGGAAGGTATATTCTCATATTAAAACGGGTTCTCTTTGGGAGTTTCAATCAAGGGATAAAACCAACGGGCATAAATACGATTACCACGGAAACTACATCCCCCAGATTGCAACCCAGCTTTTTGAAAGGTTTACAAAGAAAAATGATGTAATTGTGGACTTGTTTTTCGGTTCCGGCACATCGGGCATTGAGGCTCTTAATATGCAAAGAAGGTGTATCGGGGTTGAATTGAAACAAGATATGGTAGATTACGTTTCATCCAAATTTTCAAACAAGGAACTTGTTGTGGATGTAAATATAATCTGCGGAGATTCGACCACAAATCAGACAAAAGAAAAAGTCCAAGCAAGGCTTGAAATTATGGGCAAAAAACAGGCCCAGTTTGTAATTTTGCACCCTCCTTATGATACTATAATTAAGTTTTCGGACAAAAAAGAAGATTTATCAAACTGTGCTACAACCGAAGAATTTTATGAGCTTTTTGAAAAGGTTGCAAAAAACGCATATGACCTTTTGGAAAAAGGCAGATATTCAGCCCTTATTATCGGAGACGAATATAAAAATTCAAGAGTCATTCCTTTAGGGTTTGAATGTATGAAAAGAATGGAAAACGTCGGCTTTATAACAAAAGCCATAGTTGTAAAAAATATAACGGGGAACGAAAAGGCAAAAGGAAAAGATGCCAACCTCTGGCGATATCGTGCGCTTGCGGGCGGGTTTAACATATTCGAACATGAATATATTATGACTTTCTATAAGCCCTAGTTGTTGTTAATTAATTCATTTGCAAAAGAAAGGGATTTTTCATCCGCTACCCCTGATGACATTTTGGCAAGGGCTTCAACCTTTTCACTCTCGCCAAGCATTTTTGCTTTAACAATTGTGTTTGTGTCGGTTTGCGTTTTTGTAACCAAAAACATGGTATTTGCCTTTGATGCTATAACAGGCTGGTGCGTTATTGCAAATACCTGAATTTTTTTGGAAAGCTCCGATATTTCATTTCCGACACTTAATGAAGTTTTACCGGAAATTCCCGTATCTATTTCATCAAATATAACTGTTTTAATTTTATCCACATTTGCAAATATTGTTTTTATGCTAAGCATAACTCTTGAAATTTCTCCGCCTGATGCAGATTTAACAAGAGGAGATAAGCCTTTTGAAACATTTGTTGTAATTAAAAATTCAACCTCGTTTTTTCCTTTTGAATTGATAGCGCCTTCTTTTACTTCAATTACAAATTTAGGACATTCAAATTCAAGTTTTTTTAATTCTTCTGTGATTTTATCGGATAACTCTTTTGAATAGTATTTTCTTTTTTCACTTATAAGCTCCGAATTTTCAGTCATTGATTTTTCAAGTTCCAATATTTCTTTTTCTATTTCATCAAGACTTATATTTTCTGTTTGAAGGGCTTCAAGTTCTTCTTTAAATCTTTTTTGTGCTTCAAATATGTCGCCGTATTTTCTTTTCAGTTTTTCAATCAATTCAAGTCTTTCGTTTACTTCATTCAGTCTTTCGGGGTTATCCTGAAGGTTTTCTGAATAGTTTCTTAAAGTATATGCGACATCTTTTATAGTTTCAAGCGCATCAAAATAATTTTCTTGAGTTTGAGTAAAGTTTGGGTCAAAATCTTTTATTTTTGATAAATTGAACCCTATTTTCCCCATAGCCTCTACAATTGAATTATCCTCTCCTCCTAAAGACCAGTATGAGCTATAAGAGAGTTCTTTTAATTCCTGAATGTTGGATAAAACTTCAAGCTGTGAATTTAGCTTTTCTTCTTCATTTTCTTGAATGTCCGCTTTTTCAATTTCATCTATTTCAAATTTTAAAAATTCTATTTTTTCTTTATTTGAATTGAGCTTATCCGCCCCTTTTTCTAAAAGTTCTTTAAGTTGGGTGTATCTTTTATATTCTTTTAACTGTTTTTCGATTAAAGCGCCATAGCTTAAAACTTTAGAATTTATATAAGAATCTAAAAGATTGATATGGTATTTTGTTTCCATATATGTGTAGGTTTGAAACTGGGTATGAATGTCAATAAGATGTTCTTTTTCTTCTTTAATTGCTTCAAGATTAACAAGGGCTCCGTTTATTCTGCATTTAGTGCCTGTTTGAGATATTTCTCTTGAGATAACAAGTTCTTCTCCGTTATTATCAAAGGTTATTTCAATCAGAGCATGGATGTTTTCGTTTTTTAAGACATCTTTTGAGGTTTTTGCCCCCATAACGGTATCTATTGCTTTAATTATAATACTTTTGCCCGCACCTGTTTCACCGATAAGTACGTTAAAGCCGTCGGTAAAATTTAAAAGTAATTCATCTATTAAAATAAAATTTTTAATATAAAGGGTTTTAATCATTTCCCGCAGCAACCCCCCAGTGAAGTTTATCTCTTAAAACATCGTAAAACTCTTTATGTTCGATATTTAAAAGAAGGAGTTTTGCTTTTTTATCGTTCTTTTCAATTATGACGGGGTTTTTATCTATGCTTGAAGATTTGCCGTCCGATATCATTTGAAAATCAGAAGCGGATGAGTGGATTTTTATTTCTATTTTGTCATTTGCAGAAACCACAATAGGACGGGCAGAAAGACTGTGAGCGCATATAGGTACTATTGTTATACATTCAATTTCAGGCGCAATAACCGCCCCCCCTGCTGACAGATTGTATGCCGTTGAACCTGTCGGAGTTGATACAATAAGACCGTCTGCAAGATAGGAACATACCTGTTTTGAATTTATTTTCAATTCAAGGCGGGAGGTTTTTGAGCATTCTATATTTTTTATTACTATGTCATTTAAGGCGATATTATCCCCCGATTTAAGCATTAACCTATCTTCTATTCTGTATTCACCTTTTTTTAATTTATCAAGAACGGAATTCATTTCGTTTAAATCCGCCTGAGATAAAAACCCGAGCCGTCCCATATTAAACCCGAAAACCGGAATATCGTATAAACTTGCATAGTGCGCACATTTTAAAAGTGTGCCGTCCCCTCCGATAACAATAATAAGCGAAGGAAAATCCCGCATCTCATCAAGACTTGTATATGTACAATCAAGCTTTGATGCAATATCTTCAGCGTAAGTTTTTGCATTTTCAATAGTCTTTTTATATACTACTTTTGCTTTTTTTAAATCTATTTTCATATCTATCTGTAATTTACAAACTGTAGAGGAATTTCAAAATAATCTTCTTTGCTTCTTAAAATTTTTATTACCTCTTGAAGATCGTCTTTATTCTTACCGGTTACTCTTATTTGTTCTCCTTGAATTGAGGCTTGAACCTTTAGTTTGGAATTTTTAATTTCCGAGGTTATCTTTTTTGCAAGTTCCTGATTTAAACCTTTTTTAAGGTTAAACAACTGTTTTACGTTTCCGCCCAAGGAATTTTCAACATTTGTCGGGTCTAAAATTTTTATGCTTAAATTTCTTTTTACCATTTTTGAATGGAGAATATCAACAATATTTTTTAATTTCATTTCGTCGTTTGTGGTTATTGTAACAGACTTATCGGAATCCAGTTCTATATTTGAATTGGAATCTTTAAGGTCAAACCTTGTTTGAATTTCTCTTTTTGTTTGGTCTAGCGCATTTAAGAGCTCTTGTCTGTCAAATTCCGAAACTATATCAAAGCTGCATTCTTTTGCCATAATAACTCCTAACTTTAAATGTAAAAAAGGGGGGTAATTAAACCCCCTTATATATTTAAACACGTCTTTTTCTTGCCGCTTCAGATTTTCTTTTTCTTTTTACGGAAGGTTTTTCATATCTTTCTCTGCGTTTAATTTCAGATAAAATACCCGCTTTTTGAATTTTTTTCTTGAAACGTTTAAGAGCGCTTTCAATATTTTCGTTTTCTCTAACGCGTACTTCAGGCATGTTTTTCACCTCCTTTATAAGAAGCATTGGTTTTAAAATACATTTTGACTATAACAAAAAGGTATTTTTAAGTCAATAAGGGTGTTATATTGTCTATACACCAAGAAGGGTTTTGCTTTCCGCTAAGTTCACTTTTTCTTTAATATCCATAAAAACAGACGCATTTTTGATAAAGTTATCGGGGGAGCTTGAAACATAGTAACTTACGGTATGACTGTTTTTATGGTTGCCATCCGCAATTTTTGCCATATAAAGGGCAGGATCAATAAATAAATCTTTTGGCGCAAACTTTTCTAAAATCGGCATTAAATAAGGATAATGAGTACACCCGAGAACAATTTTTTTGCACCCTTTATCAAGTAAAACTTTTAGATGCTCGTATATGTATTTTTCGCTTTCTTTTGTATCATAGAGCCTGTTTTCAACTATTTTTACAAATTCAGGACATGCAATCTCGTATACCTTTATATTTTTATTTGCCTTTTGAATTTCTTTTGTATATTTAAGGCTTGAAACCGTGCCTTGTGTTGCCATAACTCCAATAACATCCCCTTCTTTTGCAATATACGGGGCAACAAATTGTATCAGAGGGTAAATTTTTATTTTGTCTTGAAATTCCCTGTTCAATGTTTCATAAGCAAGAGCGGAGCTTGTGTTGCAAGCCATAACAACCTTTTTTACACCCTTATTTATAAAAAAGTTAATTATATCTCTTGTATAGGATATTATTTCTTCTTTTGTTTTGTTGCCGTATGGGAGGTGCTTTGTATCTCCAAAATAAATATAATCCCCGCCACAAGCCAAAAGCTTGTCTAATACGCTCAAACCGCCTACTCCGGAGTCAAATATACCTATAAGATTGTATTCTTTCATTTTCTTGCTTTCAAATAGTTGTATATACCTTCACTTATGGCATCCGCAATTTCTTCCTGCCTTTTTGAAGTAATGATTTCTTCTCTTTCTTCTTTATTTGAAATGAAGCCTATTTCACAAAGGATGGCAGGGGCTTCAGTATGATTTATAACATAAAATTGAGATTTAAACAAACCCCTGTCGTTTGTTTTCCAGGATTTAACTCTTTTTGCAAATTCACTGTGGACGGAATTTGCGTATTTTATACTGTCATCTTTATAATAATGGGTTTCAACCCCTTTAATGGCTTCATTTAAGCTTGAATTTACGTGGACAGATACAAAAACATCGGGTTTTTTTTCGTTTGAAAAGTTGCTTCTTTCCGCAAGAGAAACGGTTTTATCTTTATCCCTTATCATAAAAGTTTTTATATTTTTCTTTCTTAAATTTTCATCAACTTTTTTTGCAATTTTTAAGGTTATATCTTTTTCATAGATATTGTTTCTTGTTGCGCCGACATCACTTCCGCCATGCCCTGCATCAATTACCACTATATACAAATTTGAAATTTCAGGCTGATTTTTTTTGTGGATTGGGGGAAGCATTTTTTTAACAACCGTTTTTGGAGTGTTTGCTACAAGCGGTTTTACTTTGGAATATATCCTGATTTCATCATTATCCGGGCTTGTCTTTACACTTAAATATTTGTTTGATGTGTTTGGGATAACAAACCTTACTTTATCCATTGCAAGCCTTATTTGTTCAACATTTGGAGCGGCTTTTGTAATTTTGTCCGTTATGGAGTTATCAAAAAGGTTTACGTTATTTACATCCACATAAAGTTTTGAATTTTCTTCAAAAACATCAAAGGCAACGGAATTATCAAACACTAAATTTATTGCATCAATTCCTTTTAAGCTTGAATATCCGCTTTTAATGAGGTTTGCGTTTGTGTCGGATATTTTTGTTTCAATTATATTTGACTTATCCGTTATATAAAAACTTTTTGAATCGGGAGAAATAATCCCTCTGTAATTTTTGGCATTTGTGCCTTGAAGCACAATCCTTACAACATTTTGAGTGTTCTGGCCGAGTTTAATTTTATCTCTCAAGTCTAAATTTAGTTTTCCGTTTTCATTTGTAAGTTTAACTTCTCCTATAGGAAAACTCTTGTTTCTTAATTCGGGGTTTAAAACGGAATCATCCATATCTATAACAAGTCTTTCGGGCTCTGTCAGGGTAAAAGACGGCATAAGACCTATTTTGCCTATACCTTGAATAAGGATACCTTCTTTTGTTTTTTCAATTGACTCTATATAATACCTTGATGAAACTTTGGATGTCTTATTATCGGGTGTTAATTGCCCTTCATCTTTTATATCTTCCGTTATTTGTGCGCCCATATAATAAGGAATTCTTGCGGTTTGGTTGGAATTTGAATAGGATGTTTTAAACCTTCCTTCGTTTGTTATTTTATTTTTGAGCTTAATAAAAATTCCCTTTGGGCTTTTATAAATCCCGATTTGATTTGGGTTTAATCCTTCTTCGTATTCAAAAACCATCCTTACAACCATAGGAGAAGTTGAAAACTGAGATATTTTAAAGTTTTTGATGATAGAATATTTTCCCGTATAAGATTTTTTAGGGGATGCAAGAATTGCATTATTTATATCCACATAAATTCGCTCAGGCTCTTTTAGGGAGCCTTTGGTTATTATTGTTTCATCAGTTATTTTGCCAAGAGTTCTTATATATATAATCCCATCGGCTCTGTCAAAAACAGGTTCTAAAATTTTAACTTTATCCAAAGAAAACACAGGGACAAATGAAGTTAAAAGAATTAATATATATAATATAAAGTGTCTTATATAATGCTTCATAATGAAATAATATCAAGTTTTTTATCCTTTGGATTGTATTTAATTTTTGTTAATATTTAATGTAAAAAAAGTTCATTAAGTTTTTTAAAAGCGATTTTTTTCAAATTTTACAGGGGGCATGGTTAATTGTAAAAATATTTTATAAATATGTTACTTGAACTTTTTATAGGGATTGATGTTTACTTATTTTTGAAAATTGAAAGGAGTGATGGCAGTTTATTTGTTTTCCTTTATTTTAATAAAGGAAAATATAAAGAGGAATGTATAAAAAAGAATTTTAAATGACTGTTAACTAAAAAAATTTTTAAGCTATTAGGCTTGGAAAAAGAGGAAAATATTTGCCCGATTCAGCTAACTGAGGCGGGCAAATGTTTTTATTTTTGCCACATGTTTTGTTTTTTTGTTAGAATAAGAAAAAGTTTTTATAAAGGAGTAAAAATTTTGAGAAATAAGATAATACTTTTCTGGATTATTGTTGCAATAACGATTGCTTCAATTGTTGTAATAAATATAAAACCCACATCCCTCGGGCTTGATTTGGTCGGAGGCGCAAGACTTGTTCTGGAAGCTCAACCGTCCTCGGATGTTAAGAAAATCACGCCTGAAGTTATGGACAGTTTGCAATTTGCAATCGAAAACAGGGTTAATGCCTTGGGTGTCGGTGAAACTGTTGTTCAAAAGGTTGGCGACAAAAGATTAATGGTTGAAATTCCAAATATAACGGATACTAAAAAGGCGAAAGAATTTTTGGGTGAAACCGCTCAACTTGAGTTTATGGAGCCCGATACAAACGAATACGGCGGACAAACTTGGAAGCCTACGGGTTTAACGGGTAAAGATTTAAAGAAAGCCGCTGCGGGTACATCTCCCTCAGGCGAATGGATTGTTCAACTTGAATTCAACCCCGAAGGCGCAAGAAAATTTGCCGAACTCACGGGAAGGCTTGTAGGGCAGCCTATGGCGATATTTTTTAACGGAAAATTACAGTCCGCACCAAGAATTAATGAAGAAATAACGGGCGGCAGAGCCCAAATTTCAGGCGGAGCGGAAGGCGGCTTTGAATACGAAGAAGTAAAAAATATGGTTGACCTTTTAAATGCCGGTGCACTTCCTGTCGGAGCGGAAATAATAGAAGAAAATTCGGTCGGACCTTCACTTGGTGCCGACAGTATTGAAAAATCAAAATTTGCAGGCCTTATAGGTATTGCACTTGTTATGCTCTTTATGATGGCATACTATAGAGTTCCGGGGTTTATTGCAAGCGTTGCGCTTTGCATATACTCATCAATCGTTTTTGCAATATTTAAAATAATACCGGTTACTCTTACTCTTGCAGGTATTGCCGGATTTATATTAAGTATCGGTATGGCGGTTGATGCAAATATACTTATATTTGAGCGAACAAAAGAGGAATTGAAAACAGGAAGAAGCCTTTTTACCGCCATTAATTCGGGTTTCGACAGGGCATTTACATCAATTTTTGATTCCAATATGTCAACGCTAATTACCTGTTTTATTCTTTATATGCTTGGAACAGGTACGGTTAAAGGATTTGCGCTTACCCTTGCAATAGGTGTTCTTGTAAGTATGTTTTCCGCTATTACGGTTACAAAGAATTTGATGCACCTTGTATTTGGTACGGGCGAATTGAAACACCCGATGTTGTTTGGCTTAAGGGCATCCGATATAAATAAATCATACAGTGCTCAAGAAACCAAAAAGGAAAAGGCAAAATTTGGTGTTTTAAACTAGAAACTATAGGAGTGAAATATAAATGGCTAATCCCGATTTAATGAAACATAAAAATATAATTGATGTTGTAAAATACAGGCCGCTCTGGCTTTCAATCAGCGCAATTCTTTTAATACCCTGTATTTGCGCAATAATATATCTTATGGTTACTCAGCCAAACCATGCGCCCGTTAAATTAGGCATTGACTATACGGGAGGAACCATTCTTCAATTCGGAACTTCAAAAGATGTCAGTGTTTCAGATATTGAAAATATCCGCAAAAAGTTGGCGGATATGGGTTTTCAAACCCCCGTTGCGCAGCTTATAAATAACAACCAAGTTTCAAATAAAGTGGAAAAAATTGTTCAAACAAAAGAAGAAACTAAAGAAGAAAAAAAGAATAGTGACGCTTCAATAGAGCAAAAAAACCCTCCAAAAAATATCATATCGGTTAAAACCGCATTTTTGGGGGATAATAAAGGGGATGGAATTGAAAAGGTCACAAAAGTTGTAAAAGATGTGGTCAGCGATACTGAACTTGTTCAAACAAATTCAATAGGGCCCGCTTTAGGACTTGAGTTATTGAAAAATTCAATGGTGGCTCTTGGTCTTGCATTCCTTGGAATTGTGGTATACATATCATTCAGATTTCAATCCGATTATGCAATAATTGCCCTTTTAACACTTGCGCATGACGCTTTATTTGTTATCGGCTTTTTTGCGATTATGGGAATTTTTATGGATCAATATATTGATTCGCTTTTTATAACTGCAATTTTAACCGTTATAGGGTTTTCGGTTCATGATACGATTGTTGTATTTGACAGGGTAAGAGAAAATAACAGATTTCTTGCAAAAAAATATACCTCGGATGAAATTATAAACGCATCCGTTAATCAAACCCTTGCAAGAAGCATAAATACATCACTTACTACTTTAATTACCCTTCTTGCGCTTTATATTTTTGGCGGTGCCACTACAAGAGATTTTGTGCTTGCAATGATTTTGGGTATTGCAGTCGGTACATATTCAAGCATATTCTTTGCAAGCGTACTTCTTGCATGGGATAAAGAGCACAAAAAGGCTTAATTAATGACAAAGCTTCAAAAAAAATACGATAACCTCGCACAATTTGTTTCCAATAGAAGGGAAAATTTGGGGTTGTCCGTTATCGGACTTGCAAGAAAATGTAATCTGGAAGATAGCACAATAATAAATATAGAAAGCGGGCTTGAACTTTTTTTGTCCGTTACGGTGAGGCAAAAACTTGCAAAAGGATTAAAGTGCTCATTGGATGAAATTAAATTGTATGAAAAAAATGAAGATTATAATTTTGTTTCATACGATAAGATTGAATCCTTGAAAAATGAAATTTTGGATAATGCAAATAATAAAGCCTATGTAGGGATTTGCCCCGTTTGCGGTTCAAAGCTTATTGTAAGAATTGCTAAATTGTATGACTTAGATGATAATTTGGTTTTAAACCCCAAGGCAAGATGCACAAAGTGCCCTTTTCAACTGCATTCTTAAAAAAACTCCCTTTATATAAAGGGAGCAATATTAATAGATGGTTTTTTATTTAATTATTCCGTATCCTAAAAGCAAGGTTGCAATTATAAATATGGCGCCTGTTATATAGGTTACTTTGTTAAGCCCTTTTTCAGCCGTTTTTTGTGAGGCAAATAATTGGCTTGCAGAACCCATCATACCGCCCATTCCATCGCCTTTAGGAGAGTGCATTAATACAAGAAGTATTAAAAATAAACCCGTTAATATTTGAATTATATAGAAAAATTTGACCATTTTTAAAATCTCCTTACTTTTCTTTTAACATAAAGAGATTTTAAAATCAATTTATAAGGAAAGGTAGTAATCTTTTAAGAGTTTGCAATCTTCTTCAATGTTGGGGCTTTCGCATATAACAACACCTTTTATATCAAACTTTTTGAATGCTTTAAGTAAATCCTTATAATTAAAATCACTCTCTAAAAGGTTAAGATGCTTTTTTTCTCCTTTTTGAGTGTATTCAATGCCTGCAATGTGGCTATGAAAGTTATCAAGTGCATATTGCCCAAGCTCATTTCCTATTTTTTCAAAAATGCGCATAAATTCTTCATAAGTATTATTTAATCCGCCTTCTCTTGCATGAAGGTGAGAAAAATCGACACAAGGAAGCACTTTATCAAATTCTTTTGATAAAGATATTATCTCATCTATATCTCCCCACTGGGTTTTTTTGCCCGTTGTTTCGGGACGAACCCAAATATCAACATTTTTTAACTTTTCAAATATTTTTTTGTGACCGGAACTGATTTTATCAAAGACCTCTTTTTTATCTTTTCCCATATAAAATCCAGCATGATAGGTTATTGAATATGCACCTAAAGATTTTGCTACAAGTGCGGTTTCAACAATCCTTTCAATGCTTGCTTCTATCTTTTCTTCTTCTTTTGAATTTAAATTTATATAAAATGGCCCGTGGGCGGTTAAAATTAAATTGTTCTTATTTTTCCTTATATATTCTCCCGATTTATCGGAAATTCTTACCCCATGAACAAACTCAAGCTCAAGTCCGTCTAAGTTCATATTATTTAAGGTTTCAAACCCGCTTTCATAGTCTTTGCTTTGAAGGGGTATCCCTGCCGTTAAAAAATTTAATTTATCCATTTTTTATGTTCTTTAATACTCCAACAATCTAAGTATAAAGTTTTATATGGTTTTTGTCGATAATATTTTAGTAAATTATTTTAAAGATTCTATAGAATTATTTAATGCATGGTATATATCAGGAAAAATACGGAAAATAACTCTGATTATAGCTTTATAAACGACAAAACTTCCTCTTTGGATAAAACCGTTTCATTTGATAAAACCGCTCTAAAGGTTGATAAAAATAATAAAATAACCTTCACAAAAGATGTTTTGGGTTCAAAAAGAGCAAAAGAAACTTTGTTTGAAAAAGATATTAAGGAAGGAATTTCTATACTAAAAACATATTCAGACGGGCTTCCTCTGTTATATTCAAGAAAAGAGTTTTTAGATGACATAAATAAAGTGTTAACAGATAAAAACAAGCTTTTTGAAGTTGCAAAAAAGGCTGGCGTTGAATTTGACTATTGCATGAACAACAATAAACCTGTTATAGAAGGATACGACGGCCTATTTGGTCTTGATAAACTCGACAAAACCGACGAAGTGCAAAAAGCCGTATATGACCTTGCGTACAAATTCTTTTATGAAAACAGGGTAACAACAGAAAATAAAACCCTAAACAAGCAGCTTAATAAAATAATAAAGGGGGTTCCTGAATTTATTAACTGTATAGGAAAAAGGCAACATGGAACACATAAATATTCTCTTGACATTCATATCCTTCTTGTGCTTGCGTATTCCATTAACGATGAAGAATTTAAAAACCTTCCTCCGACAGAAAAAGCGTGTCTGAAACTTGCCTGCATATTCCATGATATTTCAAAAAAAGAAAATGTTGTGGATGAAGGACACCAAAATCAATCTTCAATTTGGGCAAAAAACATAATTAAAAGGTTTATTAAAAATCCCGAACTAAAAGATAGGGTATATGAAATTATAAAAAACCATCACTGGTTAAAAGATTACAACATTGCATCCGACAAGGATGAAATTTCAAAAAAGCTGGCATTTGATTTTAGAAGGCCTTATGACTTTGAGATTGCAAAAATTATGGCAAGGGCTGATTTAATGGGTGTATCCGATATGTTTTATATACAACATAATTATGCTCTTGCAAAAGAAAATTTAGAACCTATTCAAACAAAGCTGGATAAAATGTATGAAAAAGGGTGTGCTATTTTTTGTGATTGTGTCAATACAAATAAAAAGATAAAATAGCAAAATACGGTTTCATACAAAGGAAGGGATTATTTTGTTATTAACCTTAATAAAATTGATAAAAATGAATCCCTTCAAAAATACGGTTTCTTGGCGGATAAAACCTTAAAAGACCTGAATTTTCTTGTGCATATACCAAATGAATGTTTATTCGAAAGTGATTTTAATATTACAGAAATACATTACAAAGCTTAATTTAGAAAAAAGGGTTAAAAAAGAGGAATACGGCAAATTTTATAAAGAGCATCTTGCAAGAAAAACCGCCCTTTCTCAAATTAAAGAAAACGGAGAGTATACTATCGGTATAAATAAACTTTCGGGTAAAAAACTAAAAGAAGCTCTTTTTAAAACTCAAGAAAATTACTTAAATAAAGAAAGCTATTCATACAACATAACTGTTGGCTTCAGCCCCAAAATAAATGCAATTATTGTAAAAGAAAAAAACATATCTTATCTGAAAGACGGGCTTCTTGAATTTACATATAAAAATGATTTGCCTATTGTATTAACGGGTGAAGCGTAAATATTAAAACAGTAAATTTTAATTTTTGTAACAAATTTCGGCACCTATTTAAAAAATAACTGTTGACGGTAATTTTTGTTTATATTACATTAAATTCTGCACAGATTTATTTTGTGTATAATTTACACTACAAAAAACGGAAACTAAAACAAATGGACAATGCTACAAAAAGACCAAGAATCAGAGTGTGCTTAAAAGCATACGATCACAAACTCATTGATTCTTCCGCTCTTAAAATTGTAGAAACGGCAAAAAGAACTGATGCAACCGTATCGGGTCCTATACCCCTTCCTACAAAGAGAAGAATTTATTGTGTTTTGAGATCGCCTCATGTTGATAAAAAATCTCGTGAACACTTTGAAATGAGAACACACAAAAGAGTTATAGATATCTATGACCCTACACAACAAACCACAGAAGAACTTTCAAGAATGGACCTGCCCGCAGGTGTAGATATTGAAGTTAAACTTTAAGGTTTAAAATTCACAAACTAGAAGCAATAACAAAATTTGAAAATTGAATATAGAATGTGAACTGTTTATAAGATAGAGTTTCAAATTGAAACAAAGTCTTGAATGTAACTAAGAGAAAAACCAGTAAATTGGCAGCTCTCACAAAAGAAAGGTAAAAACAACAATGGCATTAGGTGTTATTGGAGAAAAACTCGGAATGACACAAGTGTATGATGAAAACGGCTTGTGCATCCCTGTTACTGTAATTAAAGTTGAACCCGCTACCGTATGTCAAATTAAGACGGTTGAAACGGACGGGTACAATGCAATTCAAGTCGGTGTTGTTCCTGCTAAGGAAAAACATTTAACAAAGGCCGAACTTGGACACTTCAAGAAAAACAATCTTGAAAACTTCCGCCACCTTCAGGAATTTAGAGTTGATAACCCCTCTGAATATACTGTAGGACAGAAAATTGATTTAAGCGTATTAAAAGAAATTTCAAAAGTTGATGTTACGGGCAAATCAATCGGTAAAGGATTTCAAGGTACCGTTAAACGCCACAACTTTTCAAGAGGCCCTATGGCTCACGGTTCCAAAAATCACAGAGAACCCGGCTCAATCGGTGCAGGTACAACTCCCGGTCGTGTAGTTAAAGGAAAAAGAATGGCGGGAAACATGGGTAACGAAAGAGTTACCACATCCAAACTAAGTGTTGTTAAAGTTATGGATGACAAAAATTTGTTATTAGTTAAGGGCTCAGTTCCGGGTCCTGAAGGCAAATTGGTTACCATTAAGCCTTCAAGAACAAAATGGAATTAGAGGTAATTAAAATGACACAAAAGACATTATTAAATATACAAGGAAGCCAAGTTGGCGAAATGAACTTAGATGACAAAGTGTTTAGCGTTGAACCTAATATTCACGTTATGCACCTTGCTCTTAAAAGACAATTAAATAATGCACGTCAAGGTTCCGCTAATACAAAAACAAGATCCGAAGTTTCAGGCGGCGGAAGAAAACCTTGGAAACAAAAAGGCACAGGCCGTGCTCGTGCAGGTTCAATAAGAAGCCCTTTATTTGCAGGCGGCGGTGTTTCATTTGGTCCTAAACCAAGATCTTATGAAATCAACCTTCCTCTTAAAGCAAGAAAATTAGCTCTTAAGTCGGCTTTATCGGCAAAATTGGATGCTCTTACCATTGTAAAAGATTTTTCCGAATTAAAAGAAGCTAAGACAAAAAATATGGTTAAAATTTTATCCGACATAAAAGCTCAAGGTAAAATTTTAATTATTGCAGACATTAAAGCTGATGAAAATAAAAATTTGGTTTTGGCAGCAAGAAATATTGCATCCGTTAAATTGCTGCTTCCGTCAAATTTGAATGTTAAAGACCTTGTTGAAGCAGATTCAATTGTTATAAGCGAATCAGCTATCAATGAAATAACTGAAAGGTTGGTAAAATAATGGCTAAAACAAGAACCAACAAAGAAAAATTGTACGACATAATCAAAAAGCCGTTAATAACTGAAAAATCAATGATTGCGGTTCAAAACGGACAGTATACGTTTGAAGTTGTTAGCGACGCTACAAAAGTTGAAATCGCACAAGCAATTGAACTTGCTTATCCTGACAGAAAAGTCAAAAAAGTAAGAACAGTATATATGCCTTCTCACGCAAAAAGATTGGGCATGAAATTTGGCAGAACACAATCGGGTAAGAAAGCCATCGTCACTATCGAAGGTGAACCTATCCAAGAATTGACGGGAGTATAAGATATGGCAACACGTAAAATAAATCCTACTTCCCCCGGACAAAGAGGTATGACAAGACCTGATTATGCTGAAATTACAGCTACAACTCCGGAGAAATCACTTCTTAAACCTATTAAGAAAACAGGCGGAAGAAATAATACAGGAAGAATTACAACAAGACATATAGGCGGCGGCCACAAACGTAAATACCGTATGATTGACTACAAACGTGAAAAATTCGGTATTATAGGTTTTGTTAAAACCGTTGAATACGATCCTAACAGAAACGTAAGAATTTCACTCGTTGTATATGCTGACGGTGAAAAGAGATACATTTTAACCCCCGAAGGTTTGAATGTCGGCGATACAATTGTATCGGGACATGATGCGGATGTTAAAACCGGAAATGCTCTACCTTTGGAAATGATACCTCTCGGTACCATGATTCATAACATTGAACTTATTCCCGGTCGTGGCGCTAAAATGGTTAGGTCTGCCGGTGATGCCGCTCAATTAATGGCTAAAGAAGGCGACTATGTTACAATTAAACTTCCTTCTACGGAAATGAGAATGGTAAGAAAAGAATGCCTTGCTACAATAGGTGTTCTTGGTAATCAAGAATATAAAAACCTTTCTTTAGGTAAGGCAGGAAGAAAGAGATACTTAGGTATTAAACCTACCGTTCGTGGTGTTACAATGAACCCTGTTGATCACCCCCACGGCGGTGGTGAAGGCAAAACAGGCCCCGGCGGTAACCCTAAAACTCCATGGGGTAAACCTGCATTGGGTCAAAAGACCAGAAACTCAAGAAAAGCTTCAAACAAGCTTATAGTTAGAAGAAGAAAAAAATAGGAGAATACAGATAAATGCCTCGTTCATTAAAAAAGGGCCCGTTCGTACACGACTCTTTAATAAAAAAGATAAATAAATTAAACGAAACGCAAGAGAAAAAAGTTATTAAAACCTGGTCCAGAGCTTCAATGATTGTACCTGATATGCTCGGACACACTATTGCGGTTCATAACGGCAGATCACATGTACCTGTTTATGTTACAGAACAAATGGTAGGTCATAAATTGGGCGAATTTGCGGTAACAAGAACTTTTAAAGGTCATGCCGGTCAAGATAAAACTGCCGCAAAGAAAAGTTAAATCTGATAAGTTAAAGGAACAAAAAAATGCAACAAGCAACTGCTAAACAAACAAATATTAAAATGCCGGCAAGAAAACTTCGCCGTGTCATTAACGAAATAAGAGGCAAGGTAGCATCCGAAGCATTGAGAATGCTTAAATATATGCCATACTTTGCTGCAAGAATCGTTGAAAAAAACCTTACGGCAGCTGTCGCTAATGCTCAGGAAAAATTTGACGGAAAAGCAGACAACTTAAAAGTTTCGGAAATTTTTGCCGACGAATCCGTTACATATAAAAGAGCAAGGCCTAGAGCTCAAGGCAGAATGTACAAAAGGCTTAAAAGAACATCACACATAACTGTTAAGTTAACTAATAACTAGGAGTAGGACATTGGGACAAAAGACACATCCAACCGGATTTAGAATAGGAATAATTGAACCGTGGGTTTCAACATGGTTTGCTAAAAGAAAACAGTACGCTGAAAACATCGCAGAAGATGCTAAAATCAGACGTTTTGTTAAGAAAAAATTGTATACTGCCGGTGTATCAAGAATAAATATTCAAAGAAAAGCTCAAAGCGTTAATATTACCGTTGTTACGGCAAAGCCCGGCGTAGTAGTCGGCAGAGGCGGACAAGGTATTGATGATTTGAGAGTTCAGGTTCAAAAACTTATAAACAACAATAATGTTTCAATTGACGTTGTTGAAGTTGCAAGAATTGACGTTGATGCTCAACTGGTTGCCGAAAACATTGCGCTCCAGCTTGAAAAACGTATAGCTTTCAGACGTGCAATGAAACAGGCAATGCAAAGAACAATGAGAGCAGGTGTTCAGGGTATCAAAGTTATGGTATCGGGACGCTTGGGCGGCGCCGAAATTGCAAGATCCGAATGGGCAAAAGAGGGAAGAATTCCTCTGCAAACACTGAGAGCAGACGTTCAATACGGTTTTGCGGAAGCAGACACCGTAATGGGCAAAATCGGTGTTAAAGTTTGGGTATTTAAATCAGACTTAATGCCGGGAGAAAAAGCGGATCAGAATATTAAAACAAAAAAGGCTACTCAGGACAAACAAAATACCAGATTTCAACCAAGAAAAAAACGTCCTGAAAATGCTTCGGAAACTGTCGAAGCATAGGTCACAAATAAGCTTAAAATAATACTTAAGGAGCAAATAAAATGTTAATGCCTAAAAAGACAAAATTCAGAAAAAAACAAAAAGGCAATATGAAAGGGTCGGAAACAAGAGGTGTATCTCTTGAGTTCGGTTCATACGGTTTGGCTACAACGGAACCTGCTTGGATTACATCACGTCAGATTGAAGCTGCACGTCGTTGCATGACAAGACAGATTAAACGTGGCGGTAATGTCTGGATTAAAATTTTCCCTGACAAACCGATTACTAAAAAACCTGCTGAAACTCGTATGGGCAAGGGTAAAGGTAACCCCGAATACTGGGTGGCAGTTGTTAAACCCGGAAGAATGCTTTTTGAACTTGATTATTCAGACAGAAATGAAGCAATCAAAGCCCTTGAATTAGCTGCACAAAAGTTACCGATTAAAACCAAAATCGTAGAAAAATAGGTGATAATTATGAAACTTCAAGAAATAAAAGACAAAACGGTTCAAGAGTTAAAAGATGCTATATTAAGTGCAAAAGCGGAATTATTTCAATTGAGAATTAAACATAACAAAATGACACCTCTTGAAAATCCCGCTCAAATTAAAAACTTAAAAAAACAAATAGCACAAATGAAAACTATTTTGAAACAAAAAGAAGCTGAAGCATAGTTATATGCAGATTAATAAAGATAAGGAACAAAAGATATGCCCAAAAAAATAAAACAAGGTGTAGTCGTAAGCAACAAGATGGAAAAAACAATTGTTGTACAAGTTAGCGAACACAAAATGCACGATAAATACAAAAAGAGAATGATTTCAACAAAAAACTTCAAAGCAAGAGATGACGAAAACGTTTGTCAGGAAGGCGACATTGTTACCATTGTTGAAAACAGGCCAATCTCAGGCTCTGTAAAATGGGTTCTTGATAAAGTTGTTGAAGCAAAAAAATAGTTTTTCAAATTTTGTATTTTGGGTTGAGTACAAATTTTTAAGTTAAATAAAGGTAAAAAAAATGATACAACAAGAAACAAGATTAAAAGTAGCTGATAATACGGGCGCAAAAGAACTTTTGTGCATTCGTGTTATGGGTTCTTCTTGCAAAAGATATGCAGGGGTTGGCGACGTTATTGTTGCAACCGTTAAAGATGCTGCTCCGGGACAGCTTGTGAAAAAATCGGAAGTTGTAAGTGCAGTTATCGTAAGAACAGTTGCAGATATAAAGAGAAATGACGGCTCCGTTATCAGATTTGACGACAATGCCGCCGTTATAATCAACAAAGACGGTAATCCTAAAGGAACCCGTGTATTCGGTCCCGTTGCAAGAGAATTGAGAGACAAAAACTATATGAAAATAGTTTCACTGGCTCCTGAGGTTATATAATAATATAGGAACATATAAAAATGAGCAAAAAATCATTACATACAAAAACCGGTGACAGAGTGGTTGTCATTTCGGGCAAGAGCAAAGGTACAATAGGCAATGTTAAAAAAGTTGATATTGAAAACGCCAAAGTTCTTGTTGAAGGTGCCAACATGGTGACGAAAGCACAGAAACCTAACCCCATGGCCGGTATAGAAGGCGGGCTCAAAAAAGTTGAATCCATGATTGATTCTTCCAACGTCATGGTTGTATGCCCCGCTTGTGAAAAAGCTACAAGAATTAAATCAGAAGTTAAAAACGGTAAAAAAGTCCGTGTCTGCAAAAAATGCGGCGAAACTTTAGATGTATAATATACGGGAATTTGCCCCGGGCATTGAGGTTTGACAGGCTAAATTTTAAGGAATAAAATTATAGCAAAAGTCTCAAAGGCTAACTTAAGGAAAAAACAAAATGACAAAGACAACAAGCTTAAAAGATCGTTATTACAATGAAGTCAGAGCTGAATTAAAAAAAGAATTCAACTTTGAAAATGATATGCAAATACCAAGACTTCATAAAATAGTTCTCAATATGGGTGTTGGTGAAGCAAGCCACAACTCTAAAATTGCTGAGTCAATCGTTAATCAGCTTACCAAAATTGCAGGGCAAAAAGCTCTTGCAACAAAGGCAAAAAAATCCATTGCTTCTTACAAATTGAGAGAAGGGATGCCCGTTGGTGCTATGGTTACACTGAGAGGGGATCGTATGTATGATTTCCTTCAAAAATTGAATTGTGTGGTTCTCCCCAGAATCAGAGACTTTAGAGGGATTTCTCCCAAAAGCTTTGATGGCAGAGGTAACTATACTTTCGGTTTAAAAGAACAGGCCCTGTTTCCCGAAATTCATTTTGAAGAAGTTGACCTTGTTAAAGGTATGAACGTTTCAATTATTACAACAGCTCCAAATGATGAACAGGCAAGAGCATTGCTCAAACATTTGGGTATGCCATTTAAAAAACACTAATTAAGGAGAATAAAAACCAATGGCTAAAACATCTATGATAGATAAAGAACAAAAAAGAGAAGCTCTTGCAGCAGTTGGCAAATACCCTAAAGTAAGACTTCACAACCGTTGTTCTATTTGCGGCAGACCTCACGGTTTTCATCGTGATTTCGGTCTTTGCAGAATTCACTTAAGAGAATTCGCTCACAGAGGTTTACTACCCGGTGTTACAAAAGCTTCGTGGTAGATAATTTATTTGATAAAAGCACTTCTTTTTAAAAGGAGTGCTTTTTTGTTTAAATGTTAATTAAACCATATAAAATGTGTTGCAATTTAATTTTGTTTTAAATATTATATTGTCGTCCTTATTTAATAAGGCTTGTTACTAACTAAACTACAAGGTTAATCCTTGCAAGTAGAAAGGAAATTTTTATGACAGTTTCAGATCCTATCGCTGATTTACTTACAAGAATCAGAAATGCCAATATGGTAAATCATGCAACAGTTGAAATCCCATCTTCCAAATTAAAGGTTGAATTGGTTAAACTTTTGAAGGAAGAAGGTTTTATCTCTGATTACAAATTACAAGACAAAAATAACTTTAAAGTTATAAATGTTGAGCTTAAGTACATTGATAATAAACCCGTAATCAAAGGTTTACAAAGGGTATCCACACCGGGTTTAAGACAATATTCAAAGGCAAAAAACCTCCCCAGAGTTTTTGGCGGTTTGGGTGTTGCAGTTGTATCTACCAGTAAAGGACTTATGACCGATAAAGCAGCAAGAAAAGATAATATAGGCGGCGAAGTTCTCTGCTATATCTGGTAGTATCTTAACCATAAAAAATTAAAAAATTAAAATCAATATGGGTTAATTTGGACAAAAAGTCCGAAGCGTTCCCGCTTAATTTGTTAAATAGCAAAAGGAGAAAGTAAAAAATGTCAAGAATCGGCAAAATGCCTGTCGAAATCCCTTCAGGGGTCGAAGTTACCGTTAACGATAACCTTGTTAGCGCAAAAGGACCCAAAGGTACAGAACAGGTTCAAATTACAGATTTAATTAAAGTTGAAGTAGTCGGTAACCATGTCGTTTTAACAAGAGTTGACGACGACAGAAAAACCCGCTCGCTTCACGGTTTATCAAGAACACTTGTTTCAAACGTCATCAAAGGCGTTAAAGACGGTTTTGAAAAGAAACTTGAAATACAGGGTGTAGGTTACAGAGCAAGTATGCAAGGAAGCGCAATCAACCTTCAGCTGGGATATTCTCATCCTATAGTAATTGAGCCCCCTAAAGGTATTAAAATCGAAGTTGAAGCAAACACCAAAATTACGATTTCAGGTTCAAATAAACAAACCGTAGGTGACGTTGCAGCCCTTATCAGATCAAAACGTCCTCCTGAAGTTTACAAAGGAAAAGGAATCAGATATGAAGGCGAATACGTAAGACGTAAAGCAGGTAAAGCAGGTAAAAAATAATAACAAATAACAAAAAATGCCTATATAAACCCTTGAAAATTCAAGAAGGTTTCAGGTGAAAGGAAAAAGAAAATGATTAAAACAATAAACAAAAAAGCGCAAACTCAAAAAAGACATCAGAGAGTAAGAGTTAAAATTAAAGGAACTTCTGATTGCCCGAGGCTTGCAGTGTATAGAAGCTTAAAACATATTTATGCTCAGATAATTGATGATACAAAAGGAATTACGCTTGTTTCATCTTCCACAAAGGCTAAAGACTTGGCAGAAAAATTGGCACATGGCGGAAATATAGATTCTGCAAAAATTGTTGGCGAAGATATTGCTAAAAAAGCAATGGATAAAGGAATAAAAGATGTTATTTTCGATAGAGGCGGATTTCTTTTCCACGGCAGAGTTCAGGCATTGGCTGATGCTGCAAGGGAAGCAGGATTAAACTTCTAATAAAATAAAATAATAAAAACCCCCTTCTTTAAGCAAGGGGGTTTTTTTATTACATATCTTTAAGTTCTTTTGTAGTATCCAACAACTTGGCAAGGGTTTTTGCGTCCCCTTTTAATTTAAAATACTCTGCAAATTTCGGGGTGGTTTTAAGGTTGTATGAACGGCCGTTTTTGTCTTTTGTTCTTGATATAAGACCTTTTTCAATAAGCTCTTGAATGTGCTCGTGGGCATTTGACCTTATTTCTTTAAGCTCACTTTGTCTTATGGGCTCTTTAAGTGCAATAACCGTGAGCGTCTTTACAACCGCAGGTTTTAATTCAACCGGACACAGTTTTTCAACTATATCAAGGTGTTCGGATTTAACCTGAATTATATATCCGTCCTCATCATCAATTTCAAGCGCACCGTCTCTTGAAGAATAATCAAAAACCAAATCCAAAAGCGCAGATTCAACTTCGTTTGTATCCGCAGATAAAATTTCGGCTATTTCATCCGGCTGCATTGCCTTTGCGGTTACAAACAAAACCGCCTCTATTTTTGATTTTAAATTTTCGCTCATAAGCCAAATGCCGCCTTTTTATCCGTTTTGATGTTTGTATCTTTTGGCATCCTTACAAATAAGTCGCCATAAAATTCTTTTTGCTCTATATCGTATTTTCCTCTGGAACAGAGGTATAAAATTGCAATGTAGGCCGCCGGTTTTGTAAAACCGATAACTTTTAGTTCTTCAAGTTCAATTTTTTCTTCACGCTCTAAAATTTTTGTAAGGTTTTGATCCATTTTTTCGACCATTTCTTCTATGAAATCGTCCTGCGCCATATCAAGAATATCGTTTGTGCTCATTCTTGCATAGCTTCTTGTTCTTTTTTCTTTCTGCCTTTCGAGCGTGTTTTTGATTTCTTTTTTTCTTTCAATCTGTTCGTAAAATTCAAGATGACGGATTAAGTCATTCAGGGTGATTGCCCTTGAGCGGTTTAATTTTGTACTTGTTCTTCTTTGCAAAACCTCATCAAAGGAAATGACGTTAGATGAAGGCAATTTAAGCTGCTCCCCTTCATAATCGCCTTCCATATAATCATCAACAAGCTCATCTTCATTGTTATTTTCAGGCTCAAAGTCCGCAAGAGAAAGTCCGTTTAAAACTCTCGATTTTAAATTCAGAAGAATTGTTGCAAAAACAAATGCCCTGCCAACAAATTTTAAATTATTTTGAGCATTCAGTTCGGCAAGTTTTTTCATATATTCATCATAAACTTTTACAATATCAATGTTCCAGGGGTCAATTTTTCCTGTTTTTGCCATATCAACTATAATTTCAATGGCATCTACGGGATTTTTTGTTGTGTTTGAAAAAGAAGATATAATTTCATATTCAAAACCTGTTGTGTAAACTCCGGTTTCTTTCATTATTTCTTTTTTGTCTTTTGCGTCGTAAAAGTTTACTATTGCGTTATTCATACTGCTAATGCTTCCTGTTTCTTAAGTGTTGTGCCGCTGATTTTTGTAACTCCTTTGTCTTTCTGGGTTACACCAATCATTCTGTCTGCATTGTCCACCATTTGCGACCTTTGGCTGATAACTATAAATTGAGTTGTTTTAGACTGTTGTAAAATCATTCTTGCTATGCGCTCTACGTTAAATCCGTCCAGAGCCGCATCAACTTCATCAAGCGCATAGAAAGGAGAGGGCAAATGTTTTTGAACCGCAAAAACAAGAGAAAGCGCCATTAATGTTTTTTCACCGCCTGACATGCCTGCAAGCTTCTGTTTTTGCTTGTCTTTTTGTTGCCCTTCAACGGTCAGACCGCCAAGGAAAGGATTTTCAGGGTTTTCCAGAATTAATTTTCCGCTTCCGTCCGTTAATTCCGAAAATATATTTGAAAAATGAACATTTATTTGATTGAATGTGTTCAGGAAGGTTTCTTTTTTAAGGTTTTCATATCCTGTCATTCTTATTTGGATTTCATTTTTCTCTTTTTCAAGGGTATTTAACTTTTCTTCAAGCTCATTCTTTTTTGTGCTGACTTCTTCGTATGCCTCAATTGCACGCATATTAACAAGCCCCATTTCATCCATTTTCTTTTGGAGTTTTTGTATTTTGCCCGTTATTTCATCAATTGTCATTTGGGTCGGCTCAACTTTGTTTATGTCAATTCCCTTTTGTTTTAATTCTTCCGAGGTTTCTTTTAATTGAGGTTCTATTTCGTTTCTTCTTGTTTTTGAGCTTTCAATTTGTTCTTTAATACGCTCAATCTCATTTTCTAAAACATTTTTATCGTTTTGTGTTTTTAATAGAGCATCTTGTATTTTCTGTCTTAAATTTTGCAATTCGACAAGATTTTTCCCGAGCTCCTTAATTTCTTCTTCCAGTTCAATGAGAACTTTTTCTATTTCTTTAATTTCTCCCTCAAACCTTTTTTTGTCGCTTGCAAGAGTTATATTATCGTTTGTGAGTCTTTCAATGTCCGCTTCTTTTTGCTTTTCAACTATATCATACAAATTCATTGAGTTCGTATCTTTTGATATCTCATTTTCAATGGTTAAAATGTCTTTTTCTATTTTTTTGATTTCATCTTCCGTGTCTTTTGTAAGTTCTTTTAATTTATTTAATTCACCTTCGTCTATAAATTTTTCAACCTCTTTAATGTCGTTTGTAATCTCATTTATTTTGTCAATAACCTTTATGTGGTTTTCTTCAAACTTATCAAGTTTTTGGGTTATGGATTTTATTTCGGGCTCAATTTCTTTTATTTTATTTTCTTGAGCATCAAGGAGTTCTTGTGCTTTTGAGTTGCTTAAAATAAGAGCATTTAACTCAATTTTTGCACCGTTAAGGGAGTTTGTGGCATTTAAAAAATCATCTCTCAGCTGATTGAGCTTTTTATCGAGTTCATTTTTTTTGATTTCCAGCTCTTTGTATTTGTTTTCAAATTCAACGAGTCTTTTTTTATAATTTTCAAGCTCTCTATCATCCAATTTTCCAAAAAGCGAGGTATTTTTTCTTTTTGCACCGCCGGTTATAGCGCCCGATTTTTCAAATATTTCACCGTCAAGTGTTACTATTCTGTATTTGCCCATTATTCTTTTTGCGGTTTCCATATTATCGACAACAAGCGTTTCCCCGAGCGCAAAATAAAACGCATCAAGGTAAGTATCATCAAAGTCAATTAAATTTATTGCAAAGTCAATAACCCCTTTTTCTTTAGGAAGCGACAATTTTGCGGGAGCAGGTTTTAGCTTGTTTAGAGGTAAAAATGTTGCTCTGTCTTTTCCTTGAGATTTTAAAATTTCAATTGCCTGAGATGCAACATGTTCGTTTTCGACAATAACAAATCTTGAACGTGCGCCAAGCGCTTCGTTTATGGCATCAGAATATTCCGCTTCAACTTCTAAAAGTTGGGATAATGGCGCATGGACACCTTTAAGATTGCTTTGCATTATTGTTTCAACGCCCGAACCCAGCCCAAATGTTCTATATGCCCTTTTGTTTGCTTCAAGCTCTGAAATTTTCTTATTTGAAATTTGAATGTTGTATGCAAGGTCCCCCGAATCATTTTTTACTTTATCGAGACTCTCAAAAGTAAGCTTTTGGAGAAGTTTTATATCTTCAAGCTCTTTTGAAAGTTTTTCAATCAAAAGTTCTTTTTTGTCTTTGTCATCTTTAAAGGTTTTTTGTCCCTGAATAATATTTTCTTTTGAAGCTTTTGCATTTTTTAATTCGTTTGATAAAAGCTCAAGTCTTGGTTCATAGGTGGCTTTTTGCTTTATAATTTCCGTTTCTTCTTCTTTTATTTTATCAAGCTCGATTTTTAATTGATTTCTTTTTTGGATGTATGTATCTGCGGTTTTATTCAGTCCCGTTACTTCTTTTAAAATGTTGTCGAGCTTTTCTTTTTGATTTTTTAATTCTTCTTCAAGTTGTTTTTTAATTTTTTCTTTTTCTTTTATGGCGGATTTTATTCCCTCTTTTTTATTTTTGGATTCTATTATTCCGTTTTTTGAATTTTCAATCGTTTTATTATTTTGGAAGATAATTTTGTCCGTGTGAATAATAGAGTCTTTTTTTCTTGAAATTTCGCCCTTTTTTTCTTCCGATTGTCTTATAACTTCAAGCTGCTTATCTTCCCCTTGTGCCTTTACTTTTTTACATATTTCATCATACTCTTTTTTTTGGTTTAGTATTTCTTCATCAATTTTTTCAATTTCTTTTTCTTTTGATTTTTGTTGTTTTTGAGAGTCTAAAATGTTTTGATGAACCATATCAAGTATTCTTTTGAAATCGAAATATTTAACAACCGAAATTTGTCCTTCCAGATTATCTTTTTGCTCTTTTAGTTCTCTGTATTTAAGAGCGGTTTCTCTTTCATCTTTTAATTGCTCTAATCTTTCTATTATGGTTCCCAAAATAAGGTTTGAATCTTGAAGCCTTTTTTCAACCGTATCAAGCTCACTGTTTGCGGTTTCTATTTTTCTGTCAAAGTCTGCGGTTCCTGCAACTTCGTCTATAAACTTTCTTCTTTCAATTGAAGAACAGTTAACAAGATCAATTACGTCCCCTTGCATAATTATGTTGTTACTGTTGGGGGTTATTTGAAATTTTTCAAGTTCGGAGTGAACCTGAGTTAGACTTTGGGGTTTATCATTAATATAATATGTACTGTTAAAGCCTGATGGGGATTTTTTAACCTTTCTTGAAAATGAAATTTCGCTTCCTGTTTCATCATCCAAATCAAAAACCACCTTAACGGAAGCTTCGTTTCTGTTGTTGTGGGTTGAGATTAAATCAGATACACCTTTTTCAGACCTTAAAGTTTTTGCGCTGCTAAGGCCCAGTGCAAAAAGAATACTGTCTATTATGTTACTCTTTCCGGAGCCGTTAATGCCTGCAATAGCGGTAAAGCCTGTTAAAAACGGTATTTCCGTTTTATTGGCAAACGATTTAAAGTTATCTATCTCTAACCTCTTGATGTGCATTAAATTTTATACCCTTAATCGGAGACATGTCATTTTCTATTAGACTATATAACGGTTTTAGTTGTCAAATTGTTTACAAAACCTATAAAAAATCATCACATCAATGTATAAAATTTCATTTATTTTTTTAATCTAAAACTTGTAATTTATCTATATTTTGATTACATTATTGTTATCAATATTAGAATAGTATAATTTATTGGAGGTTATAAAGTTATGCAAAAGAAAACTATTACGGTGGACGGCAACTATGCTGCTGCGCATGTTGCTTATGCACTATCCGAAGTTTCAGCCATTTATCCTATTACTCCATCTTCTACAATGGGCGAATGGATTGATGAGTGGGCTTCACAACACAAACAAAATATTTGGGGTAAAGAAGTTAGAGTTGCAGAAATGCAATCGGAAGCGGGTGCCGCAGGTGCCGTTCACGGTTCATTGGCTGCGGGTGCACTAACTTCAACCTATACGGCATCACAAGGTCTTTTATTAATGATTCCTGTTATGCATAAAATTGCAGGGGAAATGCTCCCTTCAGTTATACACGTTGCGGCTCGTGCATTGGCTGCTCAATCATTGGCAATATTTGGTGACCATACTGACGTTATGGGTTGTCGTAATACAGGGTATGCAATGCTTGCCGCTAATTCGGTTCAGGAAGAAATGGACTTAGCTCTTGTTGCACACCTTGCAACATACAAAGCAAAAGTTCCTTTCTTACAGTTCTTTGACGGTTTTAGAACATCACATGAAGTTCATAAAATTGAAGAAATCTCTTATGAAGATATCGCTTCGCTTGTTGAACCCAAATATATTGAAGAATTCAGACAAAGAGCTCTAAGACCCGAAGCCCCCGTTTGTAAAGTTGGTGCTCAAAACACAGACGTATATTTCCAAGGCAGAGAAACGGTTAACAAATACTATAATGCGGTTCCCGATATTGTTCAAGAATATATGGACAAAGTTGCAAACCTGACAGGCAGACAATATCATCCGTTTGATTACGTTGGTGCACCTGATGCTACCGATGTTATAGTTGCAATGGGTTCAGGATGCGAAACTATTGAAGAAACCATTGAATACTTAAATGCTCAAAGGGGTAAAAAATACGGCTTAGTTAAAGTAAGGCTTTATAGACCGTTTGATGTTAAACGCTTTAACGAAGCGCTTCCAAAAACAGTTAAACGTATTTCTGTTTTGGATAGAACAAAAGAACCCGGTTCAATCGGCGAACCTTTATACTTAGATGTTGTAGCAGCATTAGAAAATAAAGACATAAGAGTAATCGGCGGAAGATACGGCTTATCATCAAAAGAATTTACACCTTCCATGGTGTTTGCCGTTTATAAACATGCTGAAAATAACGGCTTCCACGGATTTACGGTCGGTATAGAAGATGATGTTACAAATAAATCTCTAAAAATAGATGAACACATTGTAACAGAACCGGTTGGCACCACAAACTGTATGTTCTGGGGCTTAGGTTCGGATGGTACCGTTGGTGCTAATAAAAACTCTATTAAAATCATAGGTCAATATACGGATAAAGACGCACAGGCATATTTTGCATATGATTCTAAAAAATCATTCGGCGTAACGGTTTCTCATCTTCGTTTTGGAGATAAACCGATTAAGTCAACATATTTAATAACGGCACCTGATTTTGTATCAGTTTCGGCTCACGCATATATCGGAAGATACGACTTATTAAAGGGCATAAAAGAAGGCGGCACATTCTTATTAAATAGCCCCTATACAAAAGATGAAGCATTCTCTCACTTAACACGTGATATGCAAAAAACAATCATTGATAAGAAAATCAAATTCTATAACGTAGATGCTGAAAAACTTATTAAAGAGCAACCCGGCTTAAGGGGAAAAGGTGCAAATACCGTTATGATGGTTGCATACTTTAAAGTATCGGGCATTATTCCTTTTGAACAGGCATTGGATGGCATGAGAGAAATGACAAAGAAAACCTTTAAGAAAAAAGGTGATGATGTTGTTAACATGAACCTTGCTTTGATTGATGCTGCGGTTAATGCAACCGAAGAAGTTGTTATCCCCGCTTCATTAGACGGAGTTTGTGCAGCTGATGACGTTAAATTGATTGACGATAATGCTGATGATTTTGCTAAGAAAATCATTGAACCTTCAATGAGGCAAAAAGGTGATGATATTCCCGTTAGCGCAATGAGTGTTGACGGTGTTATCCCGACAGGTACGGCATGCCTTGAAAAAAGAGGAATTGCGCCACGTGTACCAAAATGGAACAGTGCAAACTGTATTCAATGCGGTATATGTGCTTCTGCTTGTCCTCATGCCGCAATAAGAACAAAACTTATGACGCCTGATAGCTTAAAAGACGCTCCTTCATCATTCAATACGGTTGATGCTCGCCCCGGAGACGGTGAAAAGTTCAAAGTACAGGTATATTGCAAAGATTGTACAGGCTGCGGAGTTTGTGTTGACCAGTGCCCCGCAAATAAAAACCCTGAAAAACAAGCTTTAACTTGGTCTACAATTGAAAAAGAAGAAGAAGCTTGCGAATTTGTTAACGAAAAATTCTTTAACGAATTACCCGATAACGTCATGGGTAAAAATACAATCAAGACAATTAAAGGTGCAATGTTAAGAAAACCGTTGTTTGAATTCTCGGGTGCATGTGCCGGATGCGGTGAAACTCCTTACGTTAAATTAGTTTCACAGTTGTTTGGTGAAAATGCAATTGTAGCTAATGCAACGGGTTGTTCTTCAATTTATTCGGGAACATTTCCTACTATCCCGTACACAAAAACAAAAGAAGGTAGAGGACCCGCTTGGGCAAATTCATTGTTTGAAGATAACGCTGAATTTGGTTTTGGTATGAGATTAGCGGTTGACCAAAACAGAGATACACTAAAAACATACGTTGAAAAAGTTATAGCGGATGAAAAAGCGCCCAATGACTTAAAAGAAGCGCTTCAAAATGCTATATCATACTTTGATAACTCAAAAACCGAAGAAGCAATCGAAGCTCAAAACAAAGCAAAAGAACTTATTAAAAAATACGCTGATGCTCCATGCCCGAACTTAGCAAAAGTAAGAGAATTACAAGACTACTTTACGGATAAATCAATCTGGATTATAGGCGGTGACGGCTGGGCAAACGATATAGGATACGGCGGTATTGACCATGTATTGGCTCAAAATAAAAATGTTAATATTTTGGTTCTTGATACCGAAGTTTATTCTAATACGGGCGGTCAAGCTTCAAAATCAACCCCGACAGGTGCGGTTGCAAAATTCGCTACGGGCGGTAAAAGAACATACAAAAAGAATATGGGCTTAATGAGCATGTCATACGGATATGTTTATGTAGCATCAGTTGCACTCGGTGCGGACAGAGGTCAAACTCTAAAAGCATTCACGGAAGCTGAAAGCTATGACGGTCCTTCCATCATCTTTGCGTATGCTCCTTGTATTGCGCACGGTATCGATATGAGCAAAACTCAAACCGAACAAAAACGTGCGGTTGAAGCAGGGTATTATCCCTTATACAGATACAACCCCGCAAATGAAGTTCCGTTCAGCTGGGATGCTAAAGACCCCAAAGGCGACTATCAAGACTTTATAAGGTCTGAAGGAAGATATAAATCACTTCTTAAGACTAACCCTGATGCCGCAGAAGAACTATACACACAGGCCGAAAAAGATGCCAAAGTTCGTATGAGTGTTTATAAAGCGGTAGGGGAACTGTTGAAATAGTTATAAAAAGCTAAAAAAGGAGGAATTAATTTTCCTCCTTTTTTTTAAATGCGGTCGGATTATTTTTTTTATTATCAATTTGTTTTTTCAATTTTGCAATATTGTTGAAATCAAGTGCTTCCGGTATGTTCAAATCGTCAGGTATCGGCAAGAAACCTTCATTTCTTCCTTTTTTGTGTTTTGCTTTGCTTCTTTCATAGGAATATGCTCTTTTTATATATTCAAGGTATTCATTAACCGCCCTGTCGTTTTTTAAAAGATTGTTAAACATAGTCTGTATGGGCTTATATTTTTTGTCTACACCCTTTTTTGCCATACATTTATAACAGATATCTTCCAGTTTTTTAAATCTGTCGACATCAAGTCCTATTATTTGGATTTCTCCTTTTATTCCCATATCCAAAGGAGCCGTTAATATGTGTAAGCCAAGATATCCTGAATCTCTGGGTTCATCTTTATAGGTACAAAGCGGGTTTCCGTTACTTCTTGCCGTGTCAACAAATTTATTAATTTTACCCCTTGATGCGTAATTCAGTGAACTCTTTTCCTGACCGTGGTTTTTAACCTGTTCAACCCCAAGCCTTCTTGCTTTAATTGTTTCTATAAGCTTTCCTATAACATAGTTTCCCGAATCCGTATTTGACCCTGAAATAATAATTTTTGCTCCCACTATATCACTGAGCTTATCTTTTGCGTCTTTTTTAGTTTTTATGTGCTTTGCGCCCATCTTTTCCGAGATTGATTTCGGACTTTTTCTTCTTGTAATTATCATGACAATGGGATTATTTTTATCTTTACTGTTTTGATTAATGGCAAGCGTCTCTAATTCTTCACGATTGGGAGCGTCAATATCTATAACGGGAATGCCGCCAAAGGTTTGTTTAAGTATAAACCTGAGTTTGTTCATTGCATAGTCTGCTTCTTGATATAAACCTTTAGCCAGTTTTAAATTTACGGCTTCAGACCTTGATAGGATTTTATCCTGATAACTTGTAGGTATTTTTTCAACATCCGTAGGTTGATTTTCAGGTTTTATCAATGTTTCCGCTTTTTTATTTGCTCCAAATGAAACCGTATCAAACGGAAGCGGAGCTAAATTCGTAAATTTAAAACAAACTTTGTTTATGGGGTTGATGTTTGGTCTTTGAAAAACATTTAAAAACGAGCCGTTAATTTTCATATTAATTTTCCTTTACATACTTTTAAAACCAAAAAATAAAATATGTTGCCGTTTTAAATTTGTATATTTTCTATATGGGTTACTTTTGGGTTATTTTCGTTTAAATAAACCGATATTGCATCTATTCTGTATTTTTCAAACTTTAATTTTCTTTCTTTTATGTACCCTTGAATGCTTGTGTATATTTTTGAGAGTTTATCTTTTGTTATTGCTTCAAGAGGTTCGCCGAATTTGTCATTAGTTCTTGTTTTTACTTCCACAAAACACAATACACCCTCTTTTGTCATTGCTATAATGTCAATTTCGCCATATCTTGAATATTTGTAATTTTTTTCAATTATTTTATACCCCTTTGATTCAAGATACTTGCTTGCTAAATTTTCTCCGTATTTACCTTTTAAAATGTTTGACATACAATGATTTTAGCAAAAATATTTGGAGTTTTAAATATATGGAATTATTAAAAAAGACTGCCGCTGAAATAAGAAAAGCGCTTTTAAATAAGGAAGTCAGCGCACTTGAGCTTGTTGAAGCAGAATACAAAAGAATAGATGAAGTTGAAAATAAAATAGGCGCATTTAATTCTTTTACAAAGCAGGAAGCAATTAATACGGCAAAAGAGGTAGATAAAAAAATCGCAAATAATGAAGCTCTGCCCCCTTTAGCAGGTATTCCGCTTGCTCTTAAAGACAATATAAACTACAAAGGCTCAAAAACAACCGCATCAAGCAAAATTCTTGAAAATTTCGTTTCTCCTTATGATGCAACGGTTTCTTTGAAATTAAAAGAAAACTTAATACCTGTTATAGGAAAAACCAACCTTGATGAATTTGCAATGGGCTCAAGTAACGAAAATTCGGCTTTTAAAAAGGTGCATAACCCCCATAACATAAATAAAGTTCCCGGAGGTTCTTCGGGCGGTTCGGCTGCATCAGTTGCATCTTTGGAATCGTATCTTGCACTGGGTTCCGATACAGGCGGTTCAATAAGATTGCCTGCAAGTTTTTGCGGTATAACAGGTTTTAAACCTACATACGGACGAGTTTCAAGATATGGACTTATAGCATTTGCTTCTTCCCTCGATCAAATCGGGCCCTTCGGAAGGTGCATAGAAGATGTTGCGAACCTTTATTATGCAATTGCAGGGCATGACCCGAAAGATTCAACCTCTCTAAATTTAAAAGTGGAAAATCCTAATTTGACTTTAAAAAATGACATAAAAGGTCTTAAAGTCGGGATTATAAAAGAGCTTTTATCGGAAGGGGTGGACGAGGATGTTAAATTAGCGGTTATGAATGCTGCTAAAGTATATGAGGAATTAGGGTGCACGGTAAAAGAAGTTTCGCTCCCGCTTTTAAAATATTCAATCGGCATATACTATATAGTTGCAACAGCGGAAGCAAGCTCCAACCTTGCAAGGTTTGACGGGGTAAAATACGGATACAGAACCAAAGACCCCTCAAATTTAATGGAAATGTATACCAAAACAAGGCAAGAAGGTTTCGGGGATGAAGTTAAAAGACGTATAATGCTTGGAACTTATGCACTTTCAAGCGGCTACTATGATGCTTATTATAAAAAGGCTCAACAAATGAGAAGGCTTGTTAAAAACGATTTTGACAGAGTATTTAAAGAAGTTGATCTCTTAATTTCACCTACCTGCCCGAACACTGCATTTGATATAGGTTCAAGAAACGATGACCCTATTAAAATGTATTTAACCGATATAGGTACAATATGCGCCAATCTTGCAGGATGCCCCGCAATAAGTATCCCCGCCGGATTTGATAAAGAAGGTATGCCAATCGGGCTTCAATTAATGAGCAATGTTATGAAAGATAACCTTCTTTTACAGTGTGCATACAACTTTGAATCTCAATCGGAGTTTCATAAAAAATTGGCAAATATTTAAAAAAGAAAAGCCCCTCAGAATCAGGGGCTTAATTTTAGCGTGTGCAAAATAAGGCGGGAAGTTTAATATTGAAGTGCATGAGCGAATATTTCGCCCAATTTTTTGTTGTATTGCCTTCCGTCTGAGTCGGCAAAGGCATTTTTAAAATGGCTTAAGGGACTTCCGTCCGTTGAATAAGACGGGTTTGTCATCATTATATGGTGTGTATTTGTGTCGTACCTTAGGGGAAATATATCGTTTGTTTGCATAAAAGAGGGAAGTTTATCCGATGCTCTGTAAAATGCAAAAAGCCCTGTATTAACCCTGTTTAGTCTTTGTTCGTATGTTATTCCCCCTTCATAGTTGTCATTTTCGACTTCCACTCCGGGAGCGTATTCTCTTGAATACTTGTTTTCTTCGGACAAATGCCTTACTTTATAGAAATCATCCCCCGTTACAAAGTCGGTTCCTGTTGTAAGGCCCATATTCCTGTATCTTTCAAAGTCGTCCGTGCTTTTTTCTCCGACAAAGCTCAAAGCGTTATTATTACTTCTTTTTCTTATTTCATAAAGTATGTATTGCATCTGTTCATATTCGGGAAGCGCCCCTACACCCGTATAATTGGCGCAATCGTAGCCCCCTATATGTTTAGCGGAATCTATGAACATGGATTCAAACCCCAATTTGACAAGTTTGGCGCATTCATCTATAAACAGTTCCTGATGTTCTTTTTTGCACCAATCAAAAGTTTCATCTTCTTTGTTTGGATGTGAAACTTTTATTTGGTCTGCCGATATTACCATTCTAAAACCCGTTTTAATGCCTCTAAACCAAGCAAGTTCATTAAAAGCCCTTAACTGTTCTTCGGGGGTTAAATCTATATCATGGGAAATTATGTTGTCAGAATACCCCGCATTTAATTTTATTCCGTAAATTGAATTTTCTTCCCACGGGGCTTTTACATAGCCGTCCCCATAAATATTAGGGAAAATTTGAGAAATAATTATACAGTTTGCCCAGCTGAAAGCAGAAGGCGGAACGGCGGGAAGAAGTTTAATCATTCCAAAAATTCCGTTTTTACACCTTTCATTGTGCATTTCGGCCAAGTATCTGTTGTTTATCTCTATATAATTTGCAAGCCTTCCCACTTGTCGCCATAGTTTGGAGAGTGCATATTTTTTGGAAATTTCTTATAAAAAATTCCTCCCTCGGACAAATTTACGGTTTTATTTATGCTCTCTTTTATTGAATCTTTCATAAAATCATAAGGGACAACATTTCCCATCCATTTTTTCATATACGCTCTCCCTATCCCTTCAAAGGCGCTATGAATAAAATCGTTGTCATATTTAAATTCATTGTTTTCATTCAACGAAAAAAGCAATTTATCTATTAATGTTAAATCTTCTTTTATCATATTTTGATTTTGATTGATTTTGATTTTCTTTTCATCAATCGAAAATACAAAAACATAAATAATTACAACCGCTAATTTAATTTAGTCCGTTTGGGCAATTTTAACTTTTGTAAAAAATATACAACAGAATTTTTTATTGCCCGCAAAAATATTTGTCTTTGTTTGTTATATTTAAAGCAAGCAATTAAAGGATTAAAGGGATTAATATAAGATGAAAGTAAATTCTATCGACAGATACTATTCTAATTTTAAAAATTTAGGTTTAAATAAAACAAAACAAAATGATGCAACAAATCCGATTATGGTAAAACCCTTAGGCAACGATTCGATAACTTTTCGGGGGGGGGGGGTAAGCTATTCGGCAAGTCATAAAGCGAAAATCAAGCAACTTGAAAATGGTTATACCGTTAATGCCATGGAAGTAAAAAAGATAGCCGAATCTATTGCAAAAAAATATAACTGCAACATTTTGGAAGATTGGCATTTATACCTTGCATCCCTTGTATATTTGAATAAAAAAATAAACGATATAGATACAAATTCCATGTCTAACGATGAAATTTTCAGACAATCCATGCTGGGTCAGGTAATCTTTATGGCTGATAATAATCCCGATATAATTACCGATGACAGATTAAGAAAGAAACTTTCTGTTACTTTAAAAAAACATATTAAAAAAACTGTTAAAACATTTGCAAAACAAGATTCGAATGAAAAAAATAAGAAAAACTTTTCTCTGTTTAGAAAACCTGTACCCTATTCAAAAGAAACCATAACCAATTTATATTCAACCTTAATTCAAAACTCGACCATTGAGTCTTTAGATGTCGTTCCCGAGAGTTTATTTTTGGCTGCCGGATACAATTCAAAGGATAGAGCCCTATCAAAAGAAGCAGACACTCTTGATAAAGATATTAAAAAAATACTTATGGTAGATTCAACGGACAAAAGGAAACAACATTTGAGCTTTTACGATTCAAAGGCGGATGTACTGTGGAAAAATGTGTCTTTGGGTAAAAATACCATAATTCAATGCGATTCGAGCAATCAAGAATCTATGAAACATCTTACTTCAAGTTTTGCAAACCTCATAAAAAAACCTGATCAAAAATACTCGGGAATTGACCCAGAAAATACGGAAATTATTTCACTAAACCATTTTGCAAGCACAAACTTTTTAAATGATCTAATACATGACAAAGTTAAGGAAGCAAAGAACGGGAAAAGGGTTGTTATAATGGGCGATTTGTATAAAATGATGTCCCTTGACAACAACATGATTTCACTTAACCTTGTTAACAAACTGGGTAATCTGGAAAATTCCAATGTATCTTGCATTTTTACAATAACACCCGAATCATATTACCTTAACACTGCAAAAGGTGCGCTGCTTGCACCATTTTTAAATTCTTGCTCGGTTCAAACGCTCCCTGAAATTAATGTGGCAGATGCAATGAAATACTTGACGGATGAAAAAGGGATTGAATATATAAAAAGCGAAACGGGTAAAGATTTTGATTCCGATACCATAAAAGCTGCAATAACAATGTCCTATAGAGATGATGATATTTATCCTGATAAAGCAATCAAGCTTTTAAGGAGTGTTTCAAATTATTATCCCGATAAGGAAAAATACGAACCATCCGATGTTGAAAACTTTATAAAAGAAACAAAAGGATTAAACGAAATTCAAGGAAGGGATGATGACGAGACAATCGTTTATGATACAGGAAAAGGATTGAATGATATTGTGGGTTCTCCCATGACAAAGGCACAGGCAGAGAGTGTAGTAAAGCAAATCAAATCAGGTACCATAAATACTAAAGGATTTCTTATATATGCAGACAACTATTCCAGTTATGGCGGCGGCAGAAGGCATGTGGCGGAAGCCATTGCCGGAGAAGCAGGTATTCCTTTGATATCGGTTAATGCTCAGGAATTTGCCTTAAAAGATATTGATACCCTTTCTCAAAATGCAGGCATGTCTGAAATTAAAATAAAAAAACTCATGTCTATGGCAAAATCATCTGCCATGTCAAATCCCAATAAAACGGCCATGATATTTATTGAAAATTTTGATAATTTTGGTTCCGATCCTATGTATGGTCTTTCTTCAATATATGAGCAAAAGGCATTTTCACAACTTTTATATGAAATGGATAAAGTCAGAGAAAATGATGATGTGAATATAATTGTGGCAGGTTCAGTTAATATGCCGATGATAATCAACGAAAACATAAAAAAACCGTATAAATTTTTAGATAAAATTATAGTACACCAGCCTCAAGATTCACAACAAAGAAAAGAGGTCATGGAATATTACATAGACAAAATGAATCTTAAAATCAAAGGGGACGATAAAGAAAGAAACGAAATTTTGAATAACTTATCGGATACTACGATGGGATTTAGCTTTGTTGATATTATTTATCTCCTTGAAACGGCAAAAAGAGTTTCAACTGAAAAGAATAAAGAGAAAATTGAATTTTCAGACTTAGTTGAAGCATTCCTTCAAACGACGACGGGAAGGGCTAATCCCGCTTATTTGTCGGATGAAGATAAGAAAATAATCGCCTCTCACGAGGTTGGTCATGCAATTACTTCGGAAATTATGAGCAATATTGCAAGAAATCAAGGAATACCCTGGTTTTTACCTTCCGAATTAAATTTTATAACTCTTGATCCAAGAGGCTGGTATAGCGGAGCAACCTATTATAAAAATTTGGATAAAGACGAAAAGAATTTTGAAACGGTCATGGCCAATTTAGTTTATTCTTACGGCGGAAACTCGGCTGAAGATACTATATATGGTATGAACGGTTCCTGGGGCATATCGGGAGATATGCATCAGGTAGATCAGATGGCAAGACTTGCCGTTCTTAATATGGGTATGGGCCCGAGAACAGGTGTAAGAAGAATACCGACAGATGAAAACGGCGATATTCAGGTTTATTCTCAAAACAAATTGCAAAATATTGAAGATGATATTGATGCTTTCACTTACGGGGCAAAAATAATTTCAGATGCAATTATAGAGGCATATAAAGACTTTATTATTGAATTTACCGAAAAATATTATTCAAAAGTAGGAAGCGGGAATTGTATAATTAGTGCTTCCACGCTTAGAGAAGAACTTGAAGATTGGAAGAATGGTTTATCTGCTCTTGATAAACTAAAGCTTGCTAAACTTGAAAACAATATAATAAAGACCATGAACAAAGTAAAATATGGTAAAAAAATCACACCAATTAAAGTTTAATTAATTTTGTTTTTGTGCTAATATCTCATTGTAAAATTTGGGATGTAGCAGGGTCCTATCAAGAAAGTGACTAAATGTCACTTTATGAAGTGGGGCAGGCGAATGTCTAGCCGAAGGCTTAGTTCAAAAGCCGTATAATATAATGACCAAGCTGCGCTCAAGAATTTGACAATTGAATAATAAATATCGGGATGTGGCGCAGCTTGACTCTGCCGACAAAAAAGATACAGTGTATCTTTTTTGGAGAGGAAGCACCGTAGGTGCGCTACGAATTGAAAATTGAATAAAATATCGGGATGTGGCAGGGTCCCTACGAAGAAAGTGACTAAATGTCACTTTATGAGTGGGGCAGGCGAATGTCTAGCCGAAGGCTTAGACGGAGCCGTATAATATAATGACCAAGCTACGCTCAAGAAATTGAAAATTGAATAAAATATCGGGATGTGGCAGGGTCCCTACGAAGAAAGTGACTAAATGTCACTTTATGAGTGG
>CANRHZ010000009.1 GCA_947630535.1 Candidatus Gastranaerophilales bacterium
GGGGTAAGCTCCAAACAAATTCGTCATAAATTAAACTCCCATCTATATTTTAGTACATTTTTATTTTAGCAAATTAAATTAAACTTTTCAATAGCATTTATATTGCATAAAAATTTTTTATTGTAAGGAGCATAAAAGAAGTTTAATTTAACCATAAAACAAAATTTGTAAATAAAATTTTGCATATAGCCTAACAATTATAAGTATGAACTTTTTTTAAATATCAAAGTTTTGTGCTAAAATCTTTTCTATGCTTATTTTTCTTATTATAACATCCGTTTTTGTTTTTATTTTTTCGGTTATTATCGGCATTTTGGCCGCAAAGATGATTAAACTTGCATCCTATCAATCTAAAATGGAAGATTATATTAAAGGGGCGGTAAATAAAATTAATCAGGCAAGGTATGGCAACTTTCAAATTAAACTTGATGAAAAAGAGGATGATCCGGGGCTTTATAAAAGTTTAAACGACCTTTTTGAAAGCATAACCGATAGGGACCTTGTCATTAACGAGTACAGAGAAAAGGAAAAAGAAAACTATAATCTTAAAGAAGAATTTATGGCGGCTTTAACCCATGACCTAAAAGTTCCCATTATAGCTGCGGATAAAACTTATGACCTGTTAATTTCAAACAAGTTCGGAAATATAACAGAAAATCAAAAGGAAGTAATAATAAAATTAAAAGAGTCAAACGATGACCTTATAAAGATGGTTAATTCAATTTTAGAAACCTATAAAATAGAAAATAGCGGAATTGAATTAAACATAGAAGAAAATATAGATGTTGAAGAATTTATAAAATCGGTTGTTGAATCTTCAAGCAATATAGCTAAGTCTCAGGGAAAAGAGATAAATTTTTATATGGATACAAAAAAATTCCAAGCCAATTTTGATAAAATGCTCATAAAAAGGGTTATAAACAATTTGATAATAAATGCGATAAATCACAGTGTTTCAACAAATAAAATAGATATCCACCTCAATAAAACGGGGGACACTTTTTCGATTGATGTTATTGATTTTGGAGAGGGGATTGATGAAGATGAAATTGAGAAAATATTTAACAAATACTATTCAATTACAAATAAAACAACAAGAGTTTCAACGGGTTTAGGCCTATACCTTTCAAATAAAATCGTAAAAAAACATAAAGGAATAATTGAAGCGGAATCAAAGAAAAATGAAGGGTCAATTTTTAGAATAATTCTTCCCCTTAAAATTCTTTAATGTATGTTGTGTGGAACCTGTAGGCCTTAAAAGTATCCGAAAAATAATTATAAGGAAGCCCCGCCTTTTGTTTTAGAGAATTTAGAAAATCTTTCTTGTCTTTAATTTGCTCCCAAACGGAAGGAAGGTAAACCGCCCTATAATTCCCGTCCTGTATAATTATTCCGTCAATATCCTTATTTATTTTATCAAGAAGTTCTTTTTCATTTTTGAATTCAATTAAAGAGGGGCTTGATAAAAGAGAAACGTTTATTTTTATATCCTCGATTTCATTTTCAATAACGGGAGTAAACCTCGGGTCGTTAAATGCGGAACTTTTTGCATTCATTATTAAATCCTTTATTAAAGGGCGGTATTGAATAATTGAACCTATACATCCTCTTAAATTTCCGTTTTTTTCTAACGTAACAAAGGATGCGCCCTTTTCATCAAAGACTCTGTCGTATTTTATTTCAACATTTTGATTTACAAAGGCTTGTTTTATAGAAATTCTTGCAAGTTTTATTATAAAATCGGAATAATACTCTTTAAGGTAGTTATTTTTCTCACCCTCGTAAAGTCCCCAGACGCCATACCCTACAACCCTTGATTTATCGTTATTAACAAGGGAAGAATTTCTCATATCAAGTCTTATTAGAGAATGGCCATTCTTTTTTGCAAAAAGCAAAAGTCCTAAAATTCCTGTAATGCCGCATGCCATATTTGGCAAGATATTATTAAAATCAAGGGTTTCAATCATATCTGCCGTTTTTAAATCAAGTTCAAGCGCATTTTTATCCGATAAAAAGTGACTTAAATCAGATGATATAATAAAGCCTGTGTCTTTATTTTCCCAGTATTTTGAAATAATACTTTCAATTTTATTAAAATTTTCATTCCCGATTAAAACGGGAACTATTTTTACCTCTTTATATAATGTTTGAATTATGGGAAGTTCAACTTCTATCGAATGTTCAAACTCAAATGCTTTATCGTTATAATTTGCGCCAAAGTTTTGAATTAAATCGTTCAAGATTTCTTTATTTAATTCTATATTCCCAAGAGGGGTTGAAAAATAATCATAATTAGAAATTCCGATACCATCAAAGCCGACTTTATGTGCGGGAGCAAATATAAAAAGGGTTTTTAAGTTCTTATCAAGAGAATTTATCCCTTTGTAGCTAAGGATGCCTGAATATATAAGCCCCGCATGCGGAACAATAACCGCCCTTGTTTGAAGCTTGGTATCGTTTGTTTTTATTTTTTGAATAAAGTTGTAAAGTTCGTCTTTATCCTTGGGATAAAAAATTCCTTCAACGGATGCTTGTTTTATTTTTTCCATAAAACGATTATAATCATTTTTAAATGAAATATCAAAAGAAAATAAATAATAAAACAAAATGCCTTATATGCCCGAGGGAATGCACACTATCAGAAGGGCAGGAAGGGTTTTGTCATATAAGAAAAAATGTTGGGGGCGATATAATATTAACCGCCTACGGCAAAAATACGGGGCTTTCCGTTGACCCTATTGAAAAAAAGCCCCTCTACCATTTTTATCCAAACTCAAAAATTCTATCCTTTGGTACATATGGCTGCAATATGGGGTGTTTATTTTGCCAAAACTTCCATATAACAAAAACAAAACAGACTCCTGATAGCCTTCCTTTTATCTCTCCCCAAACAATTGTTGACCTTTCAATTAAAAATAACATTAAAAGCATTGCATTTACTTATAATGACCCTGTTGTCTTTTTTGAATATGCTCTTGATACGGCAAAAATTGCAAAAGAAGAAGGGATTAAAACTGTGGCAGTTAGCGCAGGCTATATGCAACAAACCCCGAGAAAAGAGTTTTATAAATATATAGACGGTGCAAATATTGACCTTAAGGGGTTTAGTGATGAATTTTATAAGAAAAATTGCTTATCCCGATTAACACCCGTTTTAGATACCATAAAATATATTAAAAATGAAACAGACACTCACCTTGAAATTACAACTATGCTAATAGAAGGGGAAAACGACTCAGATGATATTCTAAAAGCGGAACTTGATTGGATTTTAGATAATATAGGGGATTTAGTCCCTTTGCATTTTAGCGCATTTACTCCAAGATATAAATTTATTAAAAAATCGGCAACAAAGCCTGAAACCTTATATATGGCAAGGGAACTTGCACTATCATTCGGGCTAAAGTATGTTTATACGGGAAACATTATAAATAAAGAAACGTCAACAACATATTGCAAACACTGCAAAAAACCCGTTATTGTAAGGGACGGATACAGAGTTTTAGAATGTAACCTTGATAAAAACGGTGCTTGTATATATTGTAACGGTATGTGCGACGGCAGGTATTAAAAAAGCCCCTTTTAAAATTAAAAGAGACTTTATTTTATAACTTTAAATCAAATTAAAGTTTTGATGCAACCATTAATGTTGTTTCAGCTAATCTTGTTGAATAACCGCATTCGTTATCGTACCAAGAAATAATCTTAACCATATTGCCGCCCATAACTCTTGTCAATTGTGCGTCAACTGTTGAAGATTGGTGAGTTCCGATATAATCTGAAGAAACTAACGGTTCTTCAGAGTAGCATAATACATGGCCGTCTGCACCTGCTTTTAATGCTGCGTTAACTTCTTCAACGGTTACGTTTCTTTCTACTTCAAATACAACGTCAACCAATGAAACGTCAGGAGTAGGAACTCTCATTGCAAAACCGTCCAATTTTCCTTTTAATTCGGGAATAACCAATGCAACAGCTTTTGCTGCACCTGTTTTTGTAGGAACAATGTTGAGTGCGCCGGCTCTTGCACGACGTGGGTCTTTATGACCTGCATCCAATATTCTTTGGTCGCCTGTGTATGAGTGAACTGTTGTCATTAAACCTTTAACGATACCGAATTTTTCTTTAATAACTTTAGCAACCGGAGCTAAGCAGTTTGTTGTGCAAGATGCCATTGAAATTACATTGTGCTTAGCAGGGTCATACATATTGTCGTTGACACCAAGAACAATTGTAATATCTTCGTTTGTTGCGGGAGCTGAAATAATAACTTTTTTAGCGCCTGCTGTTATATGAGCTTTTGCTTTTTCGCCGTCCGTAAAGAAACCTGTTGATTCAACAACAACTTCAACTCCTAAATCTTTCCAAGGAAGTTGAGCAGGGTCTTTTTCAGCGAAAAATTTAATTTTTTTGCCGTTTACGATAATACCTTCTTCATAAGCTTCAACACTGCCTTCAAATCTGCCCATTACAGAGTCATATTTTAATAATCTTGCAGCATCTTCAGCTTTTAGGCCGGGGTCATTTATTGCAACATAGTTGATTTTATCAAATATGCCTTCTTTAATTGCCGCTCTTAAAGTGTTTCTTCCGATTCTTCCGAATCCGTTAATTGCTACATTTACCATATTTGGCTCCTTTTTTATGTAATACTATACATGGTTTTTATATTACAAACAAACTGAATAAGCAATATAATTTTAGCAAAATATTTTCTTTAGGAGCTTTTTATATATTAAAAATTCTAAAAAAGGAGAAAAAATGATTGGTCCGATTTCTTTTCAAGGCACTTTTAGAACCTATAATACAAAAAATAATTCAACTACATTTTATGAACTAAACAGATATATATATGAAAAAGGAGAAAAAAACGATAATTTTTGCCAAGAAACGCAATATGTTCACCCGGACAAAAACAATTACCCCAAAATAAACGGCGAAGAATACCGTGCAATTTCAACTTTGGTTGTACCAAAATTATTTGATAGTGTGGTTGAAAAATACTGTATAAAAAATAATATTCCATATAAAAAAATTGGTACAAAAGATGATATGACCCCTGAGAAAATAACCTCCAGAATAATAACAAACGATAAAAACGGAGAATATTTTCTTGCAACAGTAAACAATAAAAAATTAAATTCACTTCTGAAAAACCAAAGAAACAACTTTGAAATGGCAGAGTATGATTACCAAAATATTTATAAAAAAGAGACGGATTTTATGTTCAAAAACTTAAGAGCAATTCCTGCCCCATGTCTTACGATAAGGAGTTTAAACACATCATTTTCTGATGCCCTCCTTTACCTTAGAAATAACGGAAATAAAAATATAGACCCTGAATATTTTGATATTTCCTTAATCCAAAAGGATGAAAAAAGGCCCGATTATTGCGGATACTTTGCACAAAAAGAATTCGGAATAGATAATCCCGTTGTGAAGGTTGATACGGAAACTTTTGCTATCGGGGAAGCACTCGGAATATTTGAATAAGTTATAAATTCACCAATATATTATAAAACCTTAAAACGGGGTTATTTTGTCTTGCGAAAATCTTAAAATAAAATTACTTTGTATTTTTTACAAATTTTATTTTTGAAAAGTCTTTTTTTATAATATGTTCAATGAATTTTTCATTTGATATTTTGTTTAGATTTAATTCAATAACATTTTTATAAATGTTATCCAGTATCATTTGTCTGTCGGATTCATCCGCCATTTCATAGTCATTTCTGTAGAGATTATATATTGTTTTTATGAGGTATTTTTTATGCTTTTTAAAAAAGGCCTCATCCCGCATGAAATAATCTTTTATTTTGCTTACCGTATTTGTAAATACAAAAGGGTTGTCTTTTTTGCTGAATGTTAAAGTAAAAGAACCTTCTCTTTCCCTGTAGTTATAATATGTCCCGTCCAATAAAAAGGCATTTTTTAAATGAGGGCTAATCATAATCCAAAAAATTGCATCCTCAAAAGGTTGTTTTAAAACAAATGTGCATCCGCTTTCTTGTATGATTGATTTTTTATAAAGCTTTGCCCAAGGGAGAGGGGGGATTTTTCTTGACAGTTTGTCGTTAATTTTGATTTTTCCGCATTTAAAAAATTTATATGTTGTGGTTTCATTATTCAGGTAATGTTTTTTATATGGAATACAAACCAAATCCAAATCGTATTTTATAATTTTTTCATACATTAATTCAAACGCATCTTTATCAAGCCAATCATCCGAATCCATAAAAAATATATAAGGCGCCTTTGATATTTTCATTCCAAGGTTTCTTGCAGCGGAAAGCCCTTCATTTTCTTTATCAATTACAACAATTCTTTTATCTTTGCTTTCATAATCTTTTAGAATTTGAAGGGTGTTATCGTGACTGCCGTCATTAATACAGATAATTTCAAAGTTTTTAAACGTCTGATTAATCAGACTGTCTAAGCATTCTTGCAAATATTCCTGAACATTATAACAGGGTACAATGATGCTTATATACGGAACAGAAACCTCATTTTGCCCGTTAAGACAAGACTTTTGCACTTTTTTAAATTTATTTTTTATACAAGAGAATATATTGTTCAATTTTGTTTGGCTCCAACTCCATAATTATATAATAAAATCCAAAATAAAACACATACTAAAAATGCCTTAATAAATAAGGCATTTTATTGTTTTAAACTTCAATATATTCTTTTAAGCGTTTGGATCTATTCGGGTGTCTTAATTTCCTTAGAGCCTTAGCTTCAATTTGTCTTATACGTTCTCTTGTAACACCAAAAAGCTGGCCTACTTCTTCAAGTGTTCTTTGTCTGCCGTCATCCATACCGAAACGGAGCCTTAACACATCACGTTCTCTTGGGGACAAGCTTGATAACACTTCCGCCAAGTCCTCTCTTAAAAGTTCGTGGGCAACCGTTTTAACGGGAGCATCGGCATCTTTATCTTCAATAAAATCTCCGAGTCTTGAATCTTCTTCTTTTCCTATCGGAGTTTCAAGAGATAAAGGTTCTTGGGCTACTTTTATTATTTCTCTTAATTTGTTGATTGAAATTCCCATTTCAACCGAAAGTTCTTCTTCTGAAGGTTTTCTTGCAAGTTCCTGAGCAAGTTTTCTTGTAACTTTTTTCAATTTATTAATTGTTTCAACCATATGAACGGGAATTCGGATTGTTCTTGCCTGATCGGCAATTGCCCTTGTAATTGCCTGTCTTATCCACCATGTTGCATAGGTTGAAAATTTATACCCTCTTTCATGGTCAAATTTTTCTGCGGCTCTGATAAGTCCGAGGTTGCCTTCCTGAATTAAATCAAGAAAAAGCATTCCCCTGCCCACATATTTTTTTGCAATAGAAACAACAAGTCTTAAGTTTGCCTGTACAAGTTTTCTTTTTGCAACGGCACCCTGATTTCCGCCTGCCACAATCTTTCTTGCAAGGTCAATTTCTTCATCTGCCGTCAAAAGTTTTATTCTTCCGATTTCTCTTAAATACATTCTTACAGGGTCGTCAATTGAAATTCCTTTTGGTGCCTGAAGGTCATCTTCAGCATCTTCATCTGTTTTTTCGTATATGCCGCCTTCAAGTGCGGATTCAATTCCGACTACCCCGTGGTTTCTTATTATATTAGAGATGTTGTCGGTTTCAAGCGCATTTGATTCAAAAAATGTATCGTCAAGTGCATCTGTTGCTTTATCTATTACTCCAAGTGCGGAATCCTGATTTTTCTTCTTTGTCATTTACAGATTGTCTCCATTCTTAGTATTTTTTTACCTGCTCAATTATTTCCCGTGAAACTCTAATTTTCTCCTCCTCCGTAATTGAAGGGTTATGGTATTTCTCTTTGAGTTTTTCTATTTCAATTTTTCTGTTTAATTCATTTAATCTGGAAAATATTTCTTTAAGTGAGCATGTGAAATCTTCGTTTGATATGTTTTCATATTCATTTGAGGTAAAGAGCATATCTGATAGTTGCTTTGAAATTTCACCGTCATTATAAAACTTCAAAAAAAGTTTTTTTGCCACTTCGTCAATATTAAAGTCGTTATTGTAAATTTCTCTTAATTCTTTTATTACAACAGAGTTTAATTCTCCCTTGGGTTCATAGTTTTCGGTATAATTCATAAAGGAAGCTATTTTTTCTTTTGAATTTGCTTGAAAAGCAAGTTTTATAAGTCCCGCTTCTTGAATTTCGTATCTTTTTTCCATACCGATATTTTTGTTTTTTCTTTTAAACGGGATAACATTTGTTTCTTTGTATGAAATTAAATCGTCTTGAAGCAAGCTTACCTGTTTTTTTAAGAGCATTTCATCAACATCAATTTTATATGCGGTATTTCTAACATAATCGGCCAAAATAACGGGATTTTGAATTTCTTTTAAAATTTCGGTTATTTGTTGTACGAGTATGGATTTTTCTTGCGGGGTCATATCTTTTGTATATTTTTTAGTAAGCTGCAAAAGTTCATAATCAAGAAGAAGGGGCGCTTTTTTAATTTGTTCTTTATAACTTTCGGCACCGAATTCTCTTATGTATTCATCGGGGTCTTTTCCGCCGAGCTGCTCTACAACCCTTATCTCGCAAACGTTATTATCAGCCCCTTTGGCATAAGATATATCCGTTTGTTTAATTTCACCAAGACCCTTAAATATTTCTTTTATGACCTCTCCGCCCGATTTTGTTGCTTTTCTTCCCGCACTATCCGCATCAAAGGCGAGGTATATTTTCCTTGACATGGTGTATCTTGATAACAGTTTAATATGCTGGGGAGTAAGGGCAGTTCCGCAGGATGCTACGACGTTTTTAACCCCTGCTATCTGAGCCGATATTACATCAAAGTATCCTTCCATAATAATTACTGAATCTTCCTGTCTGATTGCATCTTTAGCGGAATTAAGGCCAAAAAGCACGGAACTTTTATTATAAATGATGCTCTCGGGGGAATTTAAATATTTGGGGTTTTGACCGTCCATAATAGCTCTTGCGCCAAAGGCAACCGGCCTTGAATTTACATCAAAAATGGGAATCATTATCCTGTTTTTAAATCTGTCTATGTATTCCCCGTTTTTTTCGTATAAAAGCCCAGCTTTATAGAGCTCATCGTTTGTGTAGCCTTTATTTTTAAGATAATTTTTTAATTCAAAATTTGAATTCAGGGATAATCCTAAGAAAAACTTGCCGATTGCAACCTCTTTTACTCCTCTTTTTTCAAGATATTCAAGGGCTTTTTCGTTTTCAAGAAGGTTGTTATGGTAAAATTCCATGGCATAGTATATTGCATCTTTTAATCGCTCAATTTCTTCTTTAGAATTTTTTGAGTTTTGACCGTAAGAACTTGGAAGTTCAATTCCTAATGCCGTTGCCTGCTCTTTAACAACATCAACAAAAGACTGGTTATTTATTTTCATAAGAAAAGAAATAACATCTCCGCCTTCGCCGCAACCAAAACACTTATAGATTTGTCTTGAAGGAGTAACGGTAAAAGAGGGGGTCTTTTCGCTATGAAACGGACATAGACCCATAAAGTTGTGCCCCGATTTTTTTAAAACTACATGTTTTGATATAACATCCACTATATCGAGGCGATTTTTAATTTCCTCAACTACCCCTGTATAGTTAACTTCGGCTTTATTCAATACTTTCCTTACCTCAAAAGAAAATTTAAATGCTTTTAAATAAAACAAGCACCTTTATAAGTTTTAACACCATTTAATATGTTTTTGTACATATTTTTTATTAAAATGATTAAAAAGTTTACAAAATTTAACCGAATACCCCTAAAATGTAGAAATAATTTAATCCTTGTTGTATTTTATATATAAGTCTAGAATATTTTTTGGTTCTTAAATGGAAAAGAAAGATTTATCCGTGGAAGAATTAAGCGAATATGAAGAAACATTGAAATTGGCAGAAGTTGAATCTGTCAAATTTTTATCCCAAATAAAAAGCAAATACGATAATCAAAAACTAAGTAGCCTTTATGGCTACTTTTTATCTAATACCAAAAAGTTAGATTTTGCAATCGAAGTAATTAAAGCAATTAACGAACTGAAAGATAAAAACAATATAAACGATTTAATAGATTTCCTTATGAGCAAAGATTTCGATAGCAATTGCGACACAAACGACGTTGTTAATGCCAAAATAATCTGTATAAAAGCTCTTTCAAACTATAAAGACAGAGGCTCCATACCCGCACTTTTATATTGCCTTAACGATAAAAACGCAAACTACAAAATGCGCTTTCAAGCGGCGGAAGCTCTCGGGAAAATCGGGGATAAAAATGCGGTTGAATCCCTGATAAATGTTGTATCGGATGAAGAAGAAAAATCCGTATATGTAAGAGAATCTTGTGCGGTTGCCCTTGGCATGATTGGGGATATGAGAGCAATAGAGCCCCTGCTTTTTATTCTTGAATCCAAAAAAACTTTTCTGAGTAAATTTACCTTTTTAAAAGAAAGGGTCATGGAAGCTTTAGCCAAAATAAATTTCACAACCACAAAAAGGGTAATGAATGTCTATAAAAATGCCCTTGATGATGATTCGGCACAGGTCAGAATTAATGCAATAGAATGTATTATGAATTCTGACGATAAAAACAGTTTCGATTTAATTAAAACAAAGCTTAATGATGATGACCCCGAAGTTATTAAAAATGCCGTTATTGCAATGTATAACCTTAAAGGGGTTGATGCCCTAAATGAAATTTTAAGCGACCCGAATGTAAATAATTGTGCTAAAATTGAAGCGGATAAACTATTGGAAGATGAAAAAGAGGAAGAATAAAAAAGGAATAATACTTTTATCATCAGGGCTTGATTCGCTTGTAAGCCTTTCTCTTGCAATCAAAAAATGCGATATTGTTTTGGCGCTTACTTTTGATTACGGGCAAAAAGCAGCTGCGGATGAAATAAAGGCGGCAAAAAAAATATCAAAAAGGTATAATATACCCCACAAAACAATTAAGCTTCCCTATTTAAAAGAGAGTTTTAATAATGCTCTTAACAATAAAGATAAAAGTCTTGAATTTAATAGTCTTGGTCTAAAATCAATGGAAGCAGTCTGGGTTCCAAACAGAAACGGTTTATTTTTAAATATAGCAGCAATGTATGCCGATTCGTCGGGTCTTGATTATATAATATACGGCTCAAATAAAGAAGAAGCTTCAACTTTTAGCGACAATTCAATTCGGTTTAATAATGCCGCAACACAGTTTTTTAAATACTCTACTCTATCTCACCCCACCATTCTTGCCCCATGCTCAAATATGGAAAAATATGAAATAGTAAATCAGGGTATTAAAGAGGGGGTTGATTTTTCTCTTATAAAAAGTTGTTACAATTCAAAGAAAAATACAAATAAAAAGCATTGCGGAGTTTGCGAGTCATGCAAAAGGCTCTATGGCGCAATAGAAAAATCGAACAATAAAAGCTTGATAAATTTAATATTTTAAATACACTTAAATATATATGGAGCAGTTATTTACAGATAAAGAAATTAAGTATACGGGGAATCAATTGTCCCCGCATTGGATTTATAAAAATTTCAACATAAAAGGGGATGCTATTGTCTGCTTTATAGGGCCTGTTGACGTTAAATTAACGGAAATGGTTGATATTGAAGATGTTATAAATAATGAGCCTATTAAAAGCGATTTAATGGCAAATTTTATCATTGAAGTTTTTAATTCAAATCTTTTGGAAGCAATATACAGACAAAGGCTCTTTATTTCAATAATAAAAGAGGTTTTTGAAGATATGGGAGTGAGCCTTAAAAGAAAAGGAGATGACCTTTTTTATAACAACAAAAAGTTGAGCGTTTCAATTGCAACAAAATCCACCGTATCAACCCTTATACATACGGGCATCAATCTTGTTTCAACCGGAGCACCGATTGATGTTTCATCCGTCAAAGATATGGAAAATATAAACAGGGATTGCCTTATTAAAGAAATTATGAAAAGATTCTGTATGGAAACATCCGATATTGAATTTGCAAAAGTTAAAGTCAGAGGTGTTTAAAATTAGAGGGAAAATATGGGCATGGAGCCGTTTGATTATTTAACATATAAAAAAAATAAGTTAGCAGAACAAATGCAAACAAAGAAACCATACAGGTATTCAATAAAAAAAATCTGTATAGTAACATTTGTTGTGTTTTTTATGCTTGTTATGCTTGTTGTTTCCTCTAAATCATCCAAAATTGATATCGAGTATCAAGTGTCAACAAACCCTCAAAATGATGACTACGAAATGAAAGATGATGAATTCAAAGAGGAAGAAGAAGCACGGGATGCAAGGCCCGCTTTTAGATTTACTATAGATAAAAGGCTTTTTTTAATCCAACAGGAAGAAAAGGGGCCCTCTGAAAGTAAAATTGTAAGAAACGAGGACCAAACCCACGGAGAAGTTATCTCACAGGAAGAATTTAATAATTTCAAAATAAACAGTAACGAAGTTATTCAAAAAGCTAAAAAAGAAGAAGTAAAGGCAAAAAAAGAAGAAGTTAAAGAACAACTTGAAAATAAACCCATAGAAATCAAAAATAAAGAAGTTCAAAACCAACAAAATACGCCTATAAATAATATAACGGTAGGTTCAAATCAGGTTTCAATAAAACCAAGGCTGCCAATAAGTTCTCCCCCCGCCCAAACACAACCCCTGTCGCCTACCGTGCATGCACCCATAGTTCCAAAACAGATGAGTGCCCTTGAAATTCCTTTAACTCCATCTAAAGTCTTAATCGGAAGATATACAACAATAGAAGAAGCAAGAAAAACTCAGGCCGCCATTAGCGGATTATCGCCCGAGATAAGCCCGTTTGTTAAAAAATTCAATAACTACTATACGGTTCAAGTCGGCTCTTATCAAAGTTTTGATACTGCAAAAGCAGTTGCGGGAAGCCTAAAATCAAGAGGTTTTGACGTTTGGATTTTTCAATAGCTTATAGTTAGTTAATATTTATTTGACAAGTATTTTTGTTTGTTTTATCTTCAAAACAGACTCAATTTGAAAGGATAAAACTATGTCAGTAGTTTGCGATATATGCGGCAAAGGCGCAAAAAAAGCTTCAAAGCTTTCTTTTTCACACAAACATAATATATACAAACAAATGCCAAACCTTCAATCCGTTAAAATTGTTCTTCCTAACGGAACGGCAAAAAAAGCAAGAGTTTGTACATCATGTATAAGAAAAGGAAACTTTACAAAAGCTATTTAAAAGTAAAAATAACTCACAATTTAAACACTCTCGTTTTATTTAAAAATGAGGGTGTTTTTTATTTAAAAAACATTTCCGAATAATTGCATTTTTCTTATTATTTGTGCTAAAATCGGTATATAGAATTAGCAAATATCTTTTTTAAGGAACAAATAAAACATGTTTGAAAGATTTACGGAAAAAGCGATTAAAGTAATAATGCTTGCTCAGGAAGAAGCAAGAAGGTTGGGACACAACTTTGTAGGTACCGAACAGGTTCTTTTAGGCTTAATAGGAGAAGGAACCGGAGTTGCCGCAAAGACCTTAAAGTCAATGGGTGTCACAATCAAAGATGCAAGAGAGCAGGTTGAAAAAATTATAGGACGAGGCTCAGGGTTCGTTGCGGTTGAAATTCCTTTTACACCGAGAGCAAAAAAGGTTCTCGAATTATCATGGGATGAAGCAAGACAACTCGGACACAACTATATAGGCACCGAACACCTTCTTTTGGGCTTAATCAGAGAAGGCGAAGGAATAGGAACAAAAGTTCTTGAAAATTTGGGAGTTGACCTTAACAAATGCAGAAGCAATGTTATAAAACTTTTGGGAGAAACAAGAACCTCTCAGGCTCAAACTGCCGCAGCGGGGAATATTCAATCAAAGGCAAAAACTCCTTCTTTGGATGAATTTGGTACCGATTTAACTCTTGCCGCTCAGGAACAAAGGCTTGATCCGGTTGTAGGCAGAGAAAAAGAAATTGAAAGAGTTATTCAAATTCTGGCAAGAAGAACTAAAAACAACCCTATATTAATAGGTGAACCCGGTGTTGGTAAAACCGCAATTGCTCAAGGATTGGCAATGAAAATTGTAAATTCGGAAGTGCCCGATATCCTTGAAAACAAAAAAATTGTGCAGCTTGATATGGGTCTTTTAGTTGCAGGAACCAAATACAGAGGCGAATTTGAAGAACGTCTTAAAAAGATAATGGATGAAATCAGACAGGCAGGGAACATTATTCTTGTAATAGATGAAATGCATACCCTAATCGGTGCGGGTGCCGCAGAAGGCGCCATTGATGCCGCTAACATTTTAAAACCCGCATTAAGCCGTGGCGAAATTCAAGTTATAGGTGCAACAACGCTTGATGAATACAGAAAGCATATCGAAAAAGATTCTGCCCTTGAAAGACGTTTCCAGATGGTACTTGTAGAGCAGCCTTCGGTTGAAGAAACAATAGAAATTATTATGGGCTTAAGGTCAAAATACGAAGAACACCACAAATTAAAAATATCGGATGAGGCGATAATTGCGGCAACCGAACTTTCGAGCAAATATATTACGGAAAGGTTCTTACCCGATAAAGCCATAGATATTATTGATGAGGCGGCATCTCGTGTTCGATTGAATGTTTCAAACCTTCCGCCCGAGGGTAAAGAACTTGAAAAAGAGTTGAAAGCAACCATAAAACAAAAAGAGGACGCAATAAGGAGCCAGGAATTTGAAACAGCATCTAACCTTAGAAATGTTGAAGTACAAATCAAAGACAAAATCAGAGAAATGCAAGATTCATGGAGAAGTTCACAAGAAAACAACAAACCCACTGTCGGAGTTGAAGAAGTCGCTCAGGTTATTTCAACCATCACAGGAATTCCCGTTACAAAAATAACCGAAGGGGAATCCGAAAGACTTCTTAAACTTGAAGATACGCTCCATAACCGTGTAATCGGTCAGGATGAAGCGGTTGTTGCATTATCTAAAGCAATCAGACGTGCAAGAGTCGGCCTAAAAAGCCCCAACCGTCCGATTGGCAGCTTTATCTTTTCAGGTCCTACAGGAGTAGGTAAAACCGAACTCGCAAAGGCTCTTGCAGAGGCCGTATTCGGTTCGGAAGATAACATTGTAAGGGTTGATATGTCCGAATTTATGGAAAAACATTCAACCGCAAAGTTAATAGGTTCTCCCCCCGGGTATGTAGGATATGATGACGGCGGAAATATGACCGAAATAATAAGAAAGAAGCCCTATTCGGTTGTTCTTTTTGATGAAATTGAAAGGCGCATCCTGATGTATTCAATATAATGCTTCAAATTCTTGATGACGGTCGTCTGACGGATTCAAAAGGCAGGGTTGTAAGCTTTAAAAACACGATTATCATTATGACATCAAACGTCGGTGCAAGCATGATAACTTCAACCCAAAAATTAGGGTTCTCGGTTTCAAACGACGACAAAAAAGATAAATACGAAAAGTTAAAAGATACCGTTATGGAAGAACTAAAGAAGGCTTTTCGTCCCGAATTTCTAAACAGAATTGATGACATTATTGTATTCAGTCATCTTTCAAAAGAAGAAATCAGAAAAATTGTTGATTTAATGCTCAAGGATTTATTTAAACGGCTTGACGAAAGAGAATTAACAATTGAAGTCGGAGATGACGTTAAAGATTATCTTGCAAAAGAAGGGTATAATGAAGCATACGGTGCAAGGCCCTTAAGAAGATTAATTCAAAAGAGGATTGAAGATGTTCTTGCCGAAGAAATCTTAACGGGAAATTATAAACCAAAAGACGTTCTTGTAATGTCAATGGACGACGATAAAATAAAAATTTCAAAAAAAGACTAAATTAAAAAACCCTTCTTATCAAAAGAAGGGTTTTTATTATATTTAATAAATTACCGATTTGGACCTGTATAAAGGAGTGATTTATAAACTTTCCTTTAGTTTGAAAATTTAAATTAAAGGAGGAATTATGGCACAAAAACAGGCATTATATATTTGTGAGATATGCGGCAATATCGTTGAAGTTGTTCTTGACGGCGCAGGAGTACTTGTGTGCTGCGGCGAAGAAATGAAAGAATTGAAGCCCCAATCAACGGACGGCGGGATTGAAAAACATGTCCCCGTCATTGAGCATCTTGGCACAAGCCATGTTATAAAAGTGGGAAGCATACCCCACCCGATGGTAAATGAACACTATATTCAATTTATTGAAGCACTCTCAAAAGACGGCAGATATTTAAAAAGAAAATATCTAAACCCTAATGAAGAACCAGAGATGGTTATTAAATGTATGGATGATAAGGAGTTTTTTGCAAGAGAATACTGCAATATCCACGGTCTTTATATAAGTGAAAATGAGGAAAATCAAGATGGACAATAAATTACTTGACGGATTAAATAAACAAATAAATAAAGAGCTTTATTCCGCTTACCTTTATTTCGCAATGTCAACATATTTTCTTGAAACAAATATGGAAGGTTTTGCAAAAGTCATCAAAGAACAGGCAAAAGAAGAAATTGAGCATGCAAAGAAAATATACAATTATTTAATTGCAAAAGATGAAAAAATTATTTTATATCAAATTGATGCCCCCGATTCAAACTGGATTAACCCCATAGATGCAATAAAATCGGCACTTACCCATGAAAAATATGTTACAAAGTGTATTGAAGAACTTTTTAAATTATCAAGAGATATAAACGATTATTCAACGGAAATTTTTCTTCAATGGTTTATAACAGAACAGGTTGAAGAAGAGGACAAGTTTAAAACACTGTTAGAAAAAATGGAAAACGTACAAAATTGCGATTGCGAGGTTATCCATATAGACAGAAACTTAAAATTGGATAGCGAATATGTAGAATAGTTAAATATTTTTTTCACAGTATTTATTTATAGAACAAATATTGCACTTTGGATTTACGGGTTTGCACACGTTTTGCCCGTGAGTTACAAGGAGCGTGTTAAAATCAATCCAATATTTTTTTGGCAAAATTTCCCGAAGTTTAAATTCCGTTTCTTCGGGGTTTTTTGTTTTTACATAACCCAATCTGTTTGTAATTCTATGGACATGGACATCAACGCAAATTGCCGGCATGTTAAACCCTTTGGCTAAAACAAGGTTAGCGGTTTTTCTTCCGACCCCCTTAAATTTAGTCAACTCATCAATATCAAAAGGCACTTTTGAGTTATACTTTTCTACAAGAATTTTTGATAATTCAATAATGTCTTTTGCTTTATTTTTGTAAAAACCAACGGGATAAATTGCATCGGCTAAAACATCGACATCAAGTTTTGAAATCTCCTTTGGGGTTTTACCGAGTTTTAACATCCTGATTGATGAAGGATAGGTTGTTTTATCGTTTGTCCTCAAAGATAAGATACAACAAATTAAAACAATGTAAGGGTCGCCGACTTTTTCCATAAATTTGACAAATTCCGTTTGGACTACGCTATTTGTCTTATTATCATTTATCAGTGCCTCAATTATACTGTCTATATCCAACTTAAAATCCCTTATTATTTGCTTTGACATGCTTTTAAATCATGATTATAATACTAAAAAGTCTTTATGGGAGGAAAATTTATGTCCAGTGCTATAGATATTGATGATAATACATTTGAAAAAGAAGTTTTATCGAGCGACACATTGACCGTTGTAGATTTTTGGGCACCATGGTGCGGGCCTTGCAGAAAAATGGGCCCCGTATTGGATGAGATAGCTCAAGAATATAAAGATAAAATAAAAGTGGTTAAGATTAATGCCGATGAAAACGTAAAAACGGCAACAGAATATCAAATTTCCAGTCTGCCGAGCATTTATATCTTTAAAAACGGTGAAGCAAAAGAAACTCTTGTAGGCTTAATGCCAAAATCAGCAATAGTTTCAAATATACAAAAATACCTGTAATTCAAATAATGAATAAAAAATCCTGCCTATAAAAAGGGCAGGATTAATTTTTATTTATATCCGATAAATCGTTTTGGATAAGATAATCTCTAACCTTATCAAGCCCGCTTTTTATTATTCTTGAAATTCTTGAAGCCGAAATTGAAAATTCCTCGGAAAGTTCCATTAATTTCTTTTCTTTAAAAAACTTTCCTTCTATTAATTCTTTTTCCCTTTTTGGAAGTTCGGATATTGCTTTTCTTAAAAGCAGGGACATTTGTTCAAATTCGTATGCTTCTTCGGGGTTTTTTCTTAAGTCTTTAACTTCAATGGGCTTTTCTTGCTCAAGCATTTCATCTGTTGATAATATTGTTTTATAGATGGCTTCTCTTAAATCGTTTTTATCTGCTTCAATATCATCATGGGTGTATTTAACACCATGCCATCTGTATCTTCTTCTTAATTCGTTTCTGATTGCCCATTTAATTGCAGTTGTTAAATAAGAATCCGTATAAACTTCGTCACCGTCCTCTTTATTGGCAAAAAGCACATCTATAGTTTGTATCCCGATATTTATGAGCTCATCAAACTCAACCAAGTGTTGTGCGGCCATAGTTTTATATTCAACTTTAACAATCTTATTGATTAAACCAAGATACTGCCTTAGTCTTGCGTTGTGTTCAATTTTTTCTCTTGTGCTTTCCATTTTATTTTTCTTGAAAATTGAGATACAGTTTGAAGATAACATAAAAAAAGCTTATTTTCAAACAATGTTACAAAAAATGAATTTATAACTTGACAACAGGCTTTGTTTTTAATAGTTTAGATAAGTACCAAAGACGATAGGCGACTGTTTATGTCTTAATTTCCTATTCAGGTCAAAAAAACATAACCTTTAGTTTACCGTTTTTGTGCATACAAATTTATTTTTAGTAAACATCTAAAGAAAGGTTATCATTATGACAACAAAGGCTTTTAAAAACGAAAAAATTGATAAATTCAAAAAAAGTTTTGAAAATGCCAAAGTTGCGGTTGTGACCGATTATCGAGGTTTAACGGTTGAGGAAATTACCGAATTAAGACGCTCCCTTCAAAAACAGGATTGTGATTATACGGTAACAAAAAATACTCTCTGTAAAATCGCATCAAAAGGAACTCAGTTTGAGGCAATAGAATCAATTCTTAAGGGGCCTTCTGCAATTGCATTTGGTTTCGGGGATGAAGTTGCCGCAGCAAAAATTCTTTCAAAATTCATCAAAGACAATAAAAAAGGTGAAATTATCGGTGCGGTTTTGGACGGAAACCTGCTATCGGCTGATGAAGCGAAAAAACTTGCAAATCTTCCTTCAAAAGAAGAACTTTATGCAAAAATTCTCGGTTCTATCAATTCGCCCGCTTCAGGCATTGTATACTCTATCAATGGCGTTATGAGCGCATTAGTCAGAGCAATTGACGCTGTTAGCAAAACAAAAGCATAAGAAAAATAATAAGGAGAAATTAAAAATGAGTAATGTTGAATCAATTTTAGAATCAATTGAAAAATTAACTTTAATCGAAGCTTCGGAATTGGTTAAAGCTATGGAAGAAAAATTCGGTGTTAGCGCTGCTGCTCCCGTTGCAGTTGCTGCTGCTCCCGTTGCAGGTGCCGCAGGTGATGCTGCAAGTGCTGATGCTCCTTCCGAAGTAACCGTTGTATTGGCTAATGCCGGCGCAAACAAAATTCCGGTTCTTAAAATCGTTAGAGAAATCACCGGTCTTGGCTTAAAAGAAGCAAAAGACTTAGTTGACGGCGCTCCTAAACCGATTAAAGAAAACGTTAAAAAAGAAGAAGCAGAAGAATTAAAGAAAAAACTTGAAGAAGCAGGCGCTACTGTAGAAATCAAATAGTTTCTTTTTTATTCAATATTTTAAAGGCTCTTTTATTCAAAAGAGCCTTTATTTTTGTTAACTTTTTTAACAAATAATTCAAATTAGAGCAATTTTTTTGAATGAGCGTTTTATTCATGGATGTCATTCTGGAGAAAACAATGAATATCAACCTTAAAGCGGGGGTGCAAAGTTTCCTGTATGCACCGGAATTTAAGGGATGTAACGACCCAAAGACCCGCATTAAACGAAAAGAAAATAAGGAAATAAAATATATTGCGCCTTCACAAAAGACCGGCATATTAATGTCTTTGTCTGCGATTGTTGTTAGTATGTTTGCGCTTAAAGGGAAACGAACATTTTTCTTTAACAGGAAAAAAGCAACCGACGTTGCAAAAAAAGGCGCTTCATTACTTTATCAAAAAGGCAAAAAAAGTTTCATAGACTCATCAAACTCTCTTTTAGATAATGTTACCCTAAAAAACGGAAGGGCAATATGTAAAGACGGAAACGGTTTTAGCGGCTTTTTGAAAACTGTTACAAATAGCGGCAAAAAAGTGGCAATTAAATTCAAAAACGGCGAAATGACATCTTCCACAATAGATGATAAGCTTTATAAAACCTATTCCAAAATAGACTTAAATAAAAATAATGGCACGCATTCGGGATTATTCAAATACTCTAAAGAAATAAAAGAATATATTTCAAAAACCGGTATAAAAAAATACAATGATATATATGATGAAAAAGGAAATCTTGTAAGGCATATTGCTTATGATACAAACGGCGATATGAGTGCTATGGATTTTATAAAAGGCAAAATTGCTTCATTTGGAAGAAGTTCATCCGATAAGGGTGTTTATGCTGAAATATATAACCAAAAAGGAAAAATTACAAAAACAATAAAAAGCGAATTTACAGACAATACGGGCGGATTTATTGTAATTTCAAAAAAAGGAAAGAGCCAAACAGTAAAAAGAGGGTATACTTCATTTAATGCAAGCAATCCTTTTTATGAATTTAAAATAGATAACCCGACTTCCGTTAGCGAATACAAAAACGGAGTTAAAAGAAGCTCAATCTGGCAGAATAAAACAAATTTAGGCGAAATTGTATACGTCAATGAATCTAATCAAGGGTCCGTTTTGACTTCTAAAAACAATAAAACAGGAAACAGTATTTTCTCTTTTGCTTCCGAGATAAGGGGAATAAAAAGAAAAGTTGTGATGGACAAAAACGGTACTGTGACTATTTGTGGGATAAAAGACAGCGAATCTAAACAAAATATTGTACAAACCTTAATAAACAGACTTGAAACCACAATAAAAATGGCAAAAGAAAACGATTTTCAATACTCTTATGAAGGCTTAGATACTTTTTTAAATGAATTAAAAGCCAATCTATCAAAATTAGAAAATAAGAGCTAAAAAACATACAAATAAAAAAAGACGGGATATAATCCCGCCGCAATTAGATATATAAGCAATAAAATTATCTTTTCGAGAATTGAAATCTTTTTCTTGCTCTTTTTCTGCCGTATTTTTTACGTTCTTTCACTCTCGAATCACGGGTTAATAAACCTTCCTGTTTTAAGATGGGTTTATATTCTTCGTTCATTGCAAGCAATGCTCTTGATATTGCATGCTTAATTGCATCTGCCTGAGCGCTAACCCCGCCGCCTATTGTTTTAACTCTGATATCGAGTTTGTCTTGATTGTCGGTTAAAACGAGGGGTCTGTAAATTAACATTTCAAGTGAAGGGCGAGAACCAAAATACCCTTTTAAGGTTTTTCCGTTAACAAAAATTCTGCCTTTGCCTGAAACTACTTTTGCAACAGCAATTGAGCATTTTCTTCTTCCGGTTTTTACAATTTCGTTTTTATTTTCAACTGCCATTATTTGTTTTCTCCTTTAAATTCATACTTAACAGGTTTTTGAGCTTCGTGATTGTGTTTATCGCCAACATAAACCTTTAATTTATTAAATTGCTCTGAGCCCAAAGTGTTATGCGGAAGCATACCTTTAATAGCCTTTTCTATAGGTTTTCTCGGGTCTTTTTCCATCATTTCTTTAAAGGATGCACTTCTTAAGCCGCCGGGGTAACCTGTGTGGTGATAATAGATTTTGTCGGTTTCTTTTGTACCTGTAACTTTTACTTTTTCAGCATTGATTATAATAACAAAGTCGCCTGTATCAACATTTGGTGTGTATTGGGGTTTGTTTTTGCCGCGAAGAAGATTGGCGGCAACAACAGCAAGTCTTCCCAAATGCTGATCGGTTGCATCAATTAAGTGCCATTTTCTTTCAACTTCAAGCGGTTTTGCGCTATATGTTTTCATTATTGTTGCCTTTCATTTTAATTTTTCAATGTATTCATACGGATTATCATATCCGGTTTTTATTAGTGTAAGCCCTATGGCATCTGCATTTGCGCCCGCCTTTTGTCGGTCTTTTAATTCAAGCACCTCTTTCATATAAGAAGGGTCGAGATTTTTTGACTCAATATAAAATAGGGTCCCCACTATTGCTCTTACCATATTGTACAAAAATCTGTTTGCCACAATATCAATAAGAATATATTCCGTATCTTTCTTAATATCTGCAAAATAAACATAACAGATTTTAGAAGGGTTATCTGATACGGATTTAAATCCACTAAAGTCAAATTCGCCAACAAGGTAGCTTAAAGCCTTTTTCATTCTTGATATATCAAGTTTAAGCCTTGTGTGAAAGACATTTGTATCAAACACACATCCCTTGAAGGCGGAATTGTTTATTTTATACTGATAGTGCCTGTAAGTTGCGGATTTTTGCGCATGAAAGGAAGCAACACTTTCAATTTCAAAAACTCTCACGCTTTTTGGCAAAATCGAATTCAATGATGTCAGGAACTTTTTTTCGTTTTCTATCGGATTTTGAAAATCAAAGTGTGCGGATGTATGTTTCGCACTGACATTTTTGTCTGTTCTTCCCGACATAATGACCTTAGCGTATTTATTTTTTGTCAATGTGCAAATTGCCTTTGTAAGCTCTCCTTGAACCGTCTTTTCATTTTTTTGAATTTGTGAACCAAAAAAATCAGACCCTAAATATTCAAAAGAGATTTTATACCTTACCAATTTTAAACCAATTGTATAAGTGCCATTTCAGCAGCATCACCACGTCTTGGTACAAGTCTTTGAATTCTTGTATAACCGCCGTTTCTTGATGCGTATTTTTTGCCTATTACAACAAACAACTGCCTTAAAGTTGATTGTTTGGGAAGTTTTTCCCCTTCTGAAAGTGAATCTTTTAATTCACCCGTTTCAACATTAATGTATTTGTCTGTTTCTTTATCAAAGATGTATTTAAGAGCTTGTCTCCTTGATGCAAGGTCGCCTTTCTTTGCAAAAGATATAATATTTTCCGCATAAGGTTTAAGCGCCTTTGCTCTTGCCATCGTAGTTGTTATTTCGCCATTTAAGAAAAGTTCTGTAGCCAAAGAACGCATAAGGGCTTTTCTTTGGTCAGCAGCCTTTGATAAGTGGTGTTTTTTGCATTGGTGTCTCATTTTTATTTACCTTTTATTTTTACTAAATTAATTCTAAGTCATCTACGCCTTCAGGGTTAGGTTGAAGGTCAAGTCCGAGTTCATGAAGCTTTTCGATTACTTCATCAGATGATTTTTTACCGAAATTTTTAATATTCAATAAATCATGTTCGGATTTTTTCAATAATTCTGCCATTGAATTTATGCTTGCACGTTTTAAGCAGTTATACGCTCTAACGGAAAGTTCCAAATCTTCAATGGTATAGTTTGAACCCTGTTCTTCCGGTTCTTTTTCTTGAATATCTTCTGTTATTATTTGCGATGTAGCAGGTTGACCCGTTATGGCGGCAATTTGTTTAAAGTGGTCAATTAAGAGGTTTGCCGCTTTAGAGAGTGCAACATTAACATCAACAGAACCGTTTGACCAAATTTCAAGAGTTAATTTATCGTAGTCAAGAACTTCGCCAACCCTAGTCGGTTCAACAACATAACTTACACGCTTAATTGGCATAAATGCAGCATCAATAGGAAGCATATCAATAGGCATGCCGTTTTTCTGTTCTTTTAGAGGATCAATATTTATATAGCCTTTGCCCGTGCTTACAACTATATCAGCGTGGAATGAACCGCCTTCGGCTAATGTACAAATCAAACAATCAGGGTTAACGATTTTAACACCTGAAGGAAGTTGAATATCGCTTGCCAAAACCGGCCCTTCTTTTGTTGCATCTATTCTTAAGTGTTGAACTTCATCTGTTTCGCATTTTAAAACGAGTGATTTTAAATTCAACATAATGTCAATAACATCTTCAACGACGCCCGGAATTGAAGTGTATTCGTGAGTGATACCTTCAATTCTGACAGCCGTAACTGCCGCACCCTCTAAACTTGATAATAATACACGTCTTAAAGAGTTGCCTATTGTAGCTCCATATCCTCTTTCAAGGGGTTCAATGAAAAATTTACCGTACTGTGAGCCATCTGAGCTTGTTGTTGTATTTACGTTTTTAATTTTGAGTTCCATTATATATTCTCTCCTAATTATTTAGAGTAGTATTCAATAACAAGTTGTTCTTTAAATTCAGGGTCCATTTCTTCTCTGTTGGGGACTCTGTCATAAGTGATTTGAAGATTGTCCTTGTCAACATTTATCCATGCAAAGTTTAGAGCCAAATCTATTGATTCGATAACGGATTTAATGAACCCTTTGCTTGATTCTCTGACGGTAACCACATCCCCTGCTTTTAATATATATGAAGGAACGTCAACCTTTTTACCGTTAACAAGAATGTGTGCGTGGTTAACTATTTGTCTTGCCTGTTTTCTTGTTATTGCAAACCCTGCTCTGAATAAAACATTATCAAGACGGCTTTCCAATATCTGAAGCATAATGGTACCTGTTACGCCGGTTCTTCTTGATGCGTTTTCATAATATTTTGCAAACTGTTTTTCAGACACTAAATATGTCAATCTTATTTTTTGTTTTTCTTTCAATTGAAGCGCATAATCCGAAGGTTTTTTTCTTGTTGCGCCATGCTGACCGGATGCGGTCGTTCTCATAGACGATGTCAATTTACGGTTGGACAAATCCTTGACACCGAAGTTTCTGAATAGTTTATTGTTTGGTCCTGTATATCTAGACAATTTTATTGCTCCTTATGTTATACTCTACGTTTTTTAGGAGGACGGCATCCGTTGTGGGGGATGGGCGTAACATCCTTAATAAGTGTAATTTCAAGACCCGCAGCCTGAATTGCTCTTATAGCCGTTTCTCTGCCTGAGCCGGGCCCTTTAATAAATACTTCAACTTTTTTCATTCCCTGATCTATTGATTTTTTTGCAACCAGTTCAGCTGCTGATTGAGCTGCAAATGGAGTGCCTTTTCTTGCGCCTTTAAATCCGCATGCACCGGCTGATGCCCAAGCAACGGCATTACCTTGGGTGTCCGTTGAAGTTACAATGGTGTTATTAAATGTGCTTTGAATATGCACAACACCTTGCAATACATTCTTTCTTTCTTTCTTTTTGGTTTTTATAGGTTTAGCCATTATATTTATTCCTTTTTAGTAATCTTTTATGTTAACTATTTTTTCTTACCTGCAATAGGTCCGGTTTTTTTACCACGTCTTGTTCTTGCGTTGGTTTTTGTTCTTTGACCTCTTACGGGAAGTTTTTTCTTGTGACGATAGCCTCTGTATGAGCCTATTTCTTGTAATCTTTTAATATTTAAAGATTCATTTCTTTTAAGGTCGCCTTCGATTGTATAGTGAGCGATTTCATTTCTTAATTTTTTAATATCCTCATCTGTTAAATCGTCGGTTCTTAAGTCTTCGCTGATGTTACATGCACTCAATATATTTCTTGAAGCCGTTGGCCCGATTCCGTAAATATAGGTAAGTGCTATAACCATTCTTTTGTTACGGGGTAAATCAACCCCCACGAGTCTTGCCATGTTATTTTAATCTCCTATTAGTTTTTCAAAATTGTTAAATTACCCTTGTCTTTGTTTGTGTTTAGGGTATTTTTTGCAGACGACGGTAACTCGTCCCCTTCTTTTAATTACCTTGCAATCTTTGCAGATTGGTTTTACTGATGCTCTAACTTTCATTTTATTTTCCTTTATTTATTTGAGTCTGTATGTAATTCTTCCTCTTGTGAGGTCATATGGCGTCATTTCAACCTTAACCTTATCGCCGGGGAGAATTCTTATAAAGTTTTTTCTGATTTTTCCCGAGATGTGGGCTAAAATTTCATGTCCGTTTTCAAGCTCAACACGAAACATAGCGTTTGGCATAGCTTCAAGTATTGTTCCTTCAAATTCTATTACGTCTTTTGACATTGGTTTCCCTTGTTGATTGTTCAAGTATAAACAATGATACATGTTGAAATCATAAAATCAAGCAAAATAAACAATCTCTAACAAAAAAATCCAATTTTTACATAAATTGTTTTTTTATATATAGAATATTATAAGTAATAATTACAGTCAAAAAGTCGCTATTTAAAAGGATTTTACCCGTATAATATTAAGTAATGTAACAATTTTAAAAAATATCTATTTATAGAAAAACAATTATTAAAATCTTCAAAAAAACAGGTTTTATGATATAATCAATTTTGGATAAATTAGTATTTAAAGGCAAAAAATGAGTGAATCTTTTAATATGTTTAAAGAGCTTGTAAGGGCATATACTCTGCCTATGTCGGTTGCCCCTTTTTTGGTTGCTCTTTGTATATCTTATAATCCTATAAATATAATTACTTCTCCCTTTTTGTTTGCATCGCTTCTTATATTATTATCGGTGCTTTCAATTCATATGTTCGTAAACTTGTTTGACGATTACTTTGATATAAAACAAAAACTTAAAAAGGGGATTAATCTCGCTGAGATAAATTTCAAAAGCAAAAGAAAAGCAAGGCTTATTTTAAATGGGACCTATTCTCTGGCACAGGTTGAACAGATACTTGTTATGCTTCTTATAATTCCTGTCATTTCGCTTTTGTTCTTCTTTATTATAAGGGGTGCAATAATTCTTCCGTATGCCATTTTGGCATTTTTATCGGGGATATTTTATCCTCTTTCATCTAAATTCGGTCTATCGGAGATTATAGTCGGTATTATGTTTGGCCCGCTTCTTATCTTGGGAACAATTCTTGCCCTAAACGGCTACATTCCGACGGGAGCCGTAATGGTTTCAATTTCATCAGGAATTATAACAACAATTTTGCATATAACCCATGGAATTATGGAATTTGAATATGACAAAGATAAAGGCAAAAAAACCCTTGCCGTAATGGTTGACAATAAGTACTTAACAATAAATTTAATTTCTATATTAATATTAATTGCTTATTTTATATTGTTCTTGTTTGCAAAAGATACATCCCATATAATACGGTATGGGATAGTTCCCGTTTTAACAAGCGTTTATATAGCATATAAATTAATAGTTTCCATGTATGATTATATTGAATTAAAAAATGTCAATTTTATACCAAAGTGGTATCTTGGACCAATGGAATATTGGGATGTTATTGAAAAAAATAACTTCTCATATTTTATGTTCAGATTTTATCTTGCAAGAAACTTATCTATAGTCTTTAATTTAACTTTGGCGCTTTGTTTTTTGTTTAAAACATATTAATTAAAGGAGAAAAAATGCTTGATTTTACAATAAGTTCAGATACCTTCCAAAACGGGGATATAATGCCTATGGAAATGGTATTAAATGCTCATGGATGCCAAGGCGGAAATATTTCCCCCGATTTAAATTGGACAAATGTTCCGGACGATGCAAAACAACTTGCGCTTATTGTCCATGATCCCGATGCCCCGGTTTTAAACGGATGGTATCATTGGATTGTTTTAAATATACCCACTACAAAAAGCGGTTTTAAAAAGGGTGAAAAAATATCCCCTCCCATGATAGAGGCTAAAACTTCTTTCGGAGATATCGAAGGATATGGCGGAGCTTGCCCTCCAATAGGCCATGGAATACACCATTACAATTTTACAATTTATGCGCTAAGTGCACCGATTGAAAAAAGCACTTATGAGCTCTCTCCTTATAACATAGAAAAAGAAGTTAAGAAAAAAGCAATAAAATCATCAACCATAACGGCAATTTATCAAAGGTAGTTTATATTTTAACATTTTCATACGTTAAAAGGTAATTCCAATATGCACCGTATACCTTTTTAATATATTCCCTTGTTTCTCTGTAGGGAATATTTTCCACCATAATATCAAACGGTAAATCCTGAAACTCTTTTAGCCAGCCTTTAACCGCATTTGGGCCTGAATTGTATGATAGCACACACAAAGATTCGTTATCGGAAAAAATATCCATAAGATAAGAAAAGTATTTACTCCCAAGTTCAATATTGATATCAGGGTCTCTTAATTCGCTTACACTATAACTCTTATCAGATATCATAAGGGCGGTTGACGGCATTATTTGAGAAAGTCCTATTGCTCCAACGGGACTTTGAATGTTCGGATTAAAGTGGCTTTCTTCCTTTATAACGGATAAAATTAAATAAGGGTTTAGGCCTTTATCCGAAGCCCATTTATTTATCGGTTCGCTATAATAGATGGGGTATGCAAGCTTCCATACGACGTTATCTCTTGCGGGCAAAACTTTGGAAGATTGTATGTAGTCCCTTGCAATTACACTTGATAGAGCCCTATTTCCCTTTTTATATTCTATCCAGCTTTTTAAAACGGGGTCATTTATTCTGAAATCTTCGATATTTTGTGTGTCATCTTCAAACAAGAAGTTTTCAAAGAATGTTTTTGCAACTTTATCATCCGAATAGGGAAAATCAATTTTTATATTTTTTGCAACCTGAATATTTCTTTTGTTTTCAAAATTTTTGTTTTCAATGTTGGAATATGCCCGGTAAGTATAATAACTGTTTCGATACTCGCTTTCAAGCCTTGAGAGTGCGTCTTTCCATTTTGCATCCATTGTTTTCTTTTGAATTAATGCCATAAAATATAATACGGCGGGAGTTGTATTTTTATCGTTGTACCTTGCAAGGTGTAACTTGCCGTATTTAGAGGCAAGTATAATTTTGTTTTCGGTTAATGCCCATCTAAAAAGCTGATATAGTGCAATTTGTGCATACTTTGAATTGGGATATGCTTCATAGAGTCTGACTTTTCTTTTGTATGCTTCATCTTTATCAGTATAAAAAGTGCTTTTATAAAGGACAATTGCTTTAATTTTATCTTCTTTTGAGGTATTGTATATGTTTTCTAATTCAAGAAGGGTGTTTCCTTTTATATGGTTTAGATATATAGAAATAATTTCATCAAGCGTATCATCATCAAAAATTGAATTTTCGGTGCCAAAACCTTTTTTTGCGACTTTAATAACATTTGATGTTGAGTTTAATTTATCAAGAGCTTTAATCAAATATACCCATGTATGTTCAATCGGAACCCCTTTTAGAAATAAAACGGACTCCATATACATTTTATTTTCATAGTAAGATAGGGCACAAGAGATTTTTTCTTCCTCGGATAAAAAGTCTTTATAATTTTTTATATCGGATAGTGCATTAATTGAATATTTGCCGCTCGGAGAATTTTTAAGGTATAAGGATAAAAGGTGTGCTTTTTTTTCTTTGTTATTTTCAAATTGAGCAAGCTTATAGTTTGATGCAATTGAATATTCGGAATCTTTATACTTTTCATTTAATTTTAAATACGTTTTTTTTGCTTTATATTTTTTATTTGTTTCTTCATATAAATTGCCCAGTCGCCAGAGTACAAAAGGACTAATATATTTATTTTTTACAAGCTTGTTTAAAGTTTCATATTTTTTTATGGCAGTTTTTTTATCATCAATTAAATCTGCGCACTTTGCCTGTTTATACAAAGAATTATAAAAAAGTTTGGATGCGGGATAAATTTTAGAAAAATTATAGTATGCATTTTGATAATCTTTATTTTCGTAAAATTCAAGCCCTTGAGAATAGTATTGGTAAGCGTTTTTATCCTGCTTATATAAAAAAGCGCACGCTAAAAGTATTAAAGCGGAAAAAACAAAAATTATAAAAAATACAACTACTTTAGAAAGCTTCTTAAAATCCATATAAAGATTATACCATGCTAAAATCCGCCTTATGTCATGCATACGGCACATGTTGAAGTTTGTAAACTTATGTTACAAAAAGGCAATTATTTTCATTAGATATACTTTATATATACATAAAAAGAGAGATATGAAAGAGAGGCTTATCATGGCAACAAACAACGTGCCGGGTAATGTTAACAAGATTAGTTTTTCAAACAGAGTTAAAAATGAAGATGCACTTGTATCACTTTTGAAGCGTTTGGGAATCAGACAATCGGATATGGCTCCTGCCATTAAAGAAATCCTTTCATATAACAATATTAACGACGCCAAAAATATTGATAACGACAGACTTAATATACAACAAAGCGTATTTACAAAATATGCAAGCGACAATCCGTTTGAAGTACATGAAACATTTTATAAAGATGAAACTCTTTTGCCGTACAATACGGAAATAAAAGATGATACACAAAAACTCCCTGAAATATTCAATGACGACGATTATGACGTAGTAGATTATGATGATTATTATAGCTTCGGTTCAAATGCTGAAAATACAAACGGGGTTCAAGACAGTTCTTCAAAAAATACCACAAACCCTCTTGATGATTCGGCAACAAAAGAAATTATTGATAAAGCACTTGAAAAATTTAAGCTTACCGATTTGGTAAAAAGATATATTCCAAAAGATGAAGTAAAAGAAATTTATGAAAAAGCAAACGGTGATATCAAAAAATTCATTGAAGGTATCATAGGTGCAATTTCCGAACACACTAATGAAATCAACAAAAACAAAAGCGGTTTTGATGATATAACCATATCCGATGAAGATAATTTCCTTACAAACGGTTCAATGGATATGGACATGCAAAGTGATTCATTTAATCCTCAAGGGTAGGTATAGGTATAGTTAGGTTAATCTCTAAAATAAGCCGAGGCAGCAACAGCCCCGGTTTTTTTTACATATTCCATATCAGACCCGATTTTAGATACAACACCTTTAACGGATTCAGAGTATAATAATATCTCATTTTGCATTGTTTTTATAAAATCATTTTCATCTATGTTTTTATTGCAAAAAAGGTGAAAATCTTTATATGAAACATAGTTTTTGTTAAAACTTTTTGCCATATATTGAAGGGTCTTTTTTGTATAAAAACTTATATGCTGCCCATGGCCCGGTGCATAGTACCACCATTTATCCGTTGTTCTTAAAGGAATGGGCAATATACTTTGAGTAAAAAAGAGGTTATCTGAAATTTTAAATATAGAAGATAAGGTGTCCATAGGGAATTCAAGATGCTCCATAACTTCAATTGCGCTTACCAGTTCTATTTTATCCTCTTTTTTGTATTCAAACCCTCTTGCAAAAAGGTTCTTTGTATATTTATCATCCCATACAAAATCAAAACCTATATCTCTCATAAGCCTACAGAGTATCCCGTACCCTCCTGCCCAATCAAGAAATTTTGCCCCTTTATCAAAATAGGAACCTATAATAACGCTTAAAGATATGGCAATATCCATGTTTCTTTTTAATATTCCCACATCTTCTTTTGTTATGGATTCACCGTATGCTTCTTCAATCCAGAAGGGCTGCTCTGTTTGAAGGTGCTCACATATCGGGCAAAAATAGTAATCTATATCATATTTGTGTAAGATTTGACCCTTGAAAGCTTTATTTAATTTACTGTTGCATACGGCGCAATTCATAAATTCAACCTTGTTTATTCTTTAGGTACGATAAACTTTTTCCCGCATTTAATACAATATATCTGTTGTCCTTCATGATCGGGGTCTATATCGTTAAATCCCGCTATTTCATATTCGGAATTTTCGTTTAATTTTGCTCTGTATTTAGCGTTGCAGTGCGGGCAGGCAACATTTTTTGTTCCGTCTTGGTTTGAAATTAAAGTGCCTATTTGTAATTCTTCTTCTCCTTCTTCCTGTCCGACTTTTCCGAGTATGCTCGGAAGTTCGATTCCCGCTTGACCTGCTAAATCATGCATTGCAGGAAGTGCCTTAATTAAATCTTTCATAAAGTTTGCCGTGGTTGACCCGCCCGAAGAACCTGCGCCGCCATCCCAAACGGTGATTTTATCAAATTTAATATTTTTAATTGCTTCAACCTGTTTTGAAACTATATCTTCAATTTTTTCTATCATAAGAAAACTTGTTGCAATTTCGGGTTTATTGTTACTGATTTTTACGAGTTTTTGGTAACCTTCCGCCTTTGCTTCAAGTACGGCTTTAACACCTTGTGCTTCCGCAAAATATTTTGCTTTTATGGCATCTGCTTCACCTTGAGCAATTCTTCTCAGCCTTTCAGCTTCTGCGTCCGCTTCAACCTGTATTTTAAGTTTTTCTACCTCTTGTTCTACGAGTTCTTCTTTTTTAAGCCTTGCTTCTTCCTGTTCTTTTTGGGCAATTAAAATATCTCTTTGCGCATTTGCTTTTGCAACTTCACCCAATTTAAGAGCTTCTGCCTGTTTAACCGCCAATGTTGCATTGTAATCCGCAATGTTTGCTTTGGATATGTTTTCGCCTTCAACCGCCATAGCCTCAAGATTAGCAGTTTGAACTCTCTTTTCTTTTTCTGCGTTTGCTTGACCTATATTAGTTTGAGCCACTTGGTTTGCAACCTGAACTTCTTTTTCCCTGTTTTGGTCAGCCTCACCGATTGAACCCATTTTTTCCTGTTGTGCAACTTCAACTTTTGCTTTATTAATGGCTTCAGCAGCAGCCCTTTTACCTATGGCATCAATATATCCCGATTCATCCGTTATATCCCTTATATTTACGTTTATGACCGATAAACCAAGCTTATTTAACTCTGCATCTACGTTTAAGTTAATTTGTTCAAGAAATTTTTCTCTGTCCTGATTAATTTCTTCAATGGATAAAGTAGCGATAACAAGCCTCAACTGCCCGAGTATAATATCACTTGCCATTGAGATTATCGTTTGTTTAGTGGAATTTAAAAGCCTTTCAGCTGCGTTTTGCATCAATTTGGGGTTTGTTGAAACCGCAAAAGTAAATGTGGCAGGAACGGCAACCCTTATGTTTCCTTTTGAAAGCGCACCCCTAAGGTCAATATCGGTTGTCATCGGTTCTAAGGATAACACCCCGTAATCCTGAATTAAGGGCCAAACAAAAACACCTCCGCCATGCACACATCTTGCGGTTGCAGAGCCCGCTATTTTACCGTAAACTACTATAACCTTATTTGAAGGACACCTTTTATATCTGCTTGCAGCGAATGTAATGGCGCCAAGCAAAATAACTACAAAAAGTAAACCCGCCATAGATATAATTTCCATAAAAAATCTCCTTTAATTATCTTTTTTTATATATACGCAACCGTTTTCAACTTTTATTACCTTAATGGGTTCAAATGCATTAATGACTTCATCTTCCAAATTAATTGCATCCAATATACTAAGCTTTGAATTGTATTCTATTTCAATTTTGCTTGAACTTTTCGGGGCAAATTTCATATAAGCCCTGCCGCATTTATTAACCAGTTCGTTAAGAGAGGCTTCGGGTATATGTTCAAGTTTTTTAAATCTTGATATAAGAAAACTGAATAAAGCCATTCCCAAAATTCCTGATATGACTGAAAGAGAAAGTGAAAGCTTCATTTCATAGTGTAACTTGGAAAAGGAAAACCAGCCCATCCATCCGCCTGACATAAAGAAGGCCGAAATTCCCTCAATCGTAAACAAATTAAAGGATGAATCCGTATCACTCACGGAAGTAAAATTAGTATCGACTTCGGTACCGGAATCAATGGGAAATGCAGTTTTTAAAATAAACACAATAGTCCCGATTACTGCCATATACCAGTATACCGTGGTTAAATTAACAGAATTCAGCATTTTGTAACCTCAAATATTATAATAAGCGCATTGTACAAAATTTTTTTATTTTATGCAATCATATTCCGCTAAGTTGAAGTTATAAGCCATTTTAGAGGAGAATTATCCATGGAAAGCTCTATTTCCCTGTTTTGACCTTCTAAAAGCCCGATATTCCACATATTGCATAGCGGTTTTGGAATTATAACCGTATAGGTATTTCCTCGTTTTTGAAAATTTTTTTCATCCAATGCGCTCACTCCCTGTTTTAAAATGACGATAAAAATAGCTCCTGTTTCATCCTGGCTCAATTTGTATTTAATTTTAGAAGGCTCCAAATCCAAAAAATCGAAAATGTCGTTTGGAATTGCGATTGCCAGACTGTTTCCTATCTGTCTTACTTTTCTTTTGAGCGCCATAAATTACCCTTAAATTTTAAAATTTGTAACAATTGTTAGTATTTTTTTGACTAACGTATTGATTTTTTGAATACTAACCTGTAACATACAAATACGTTCACAAGCAAATCTATCTTAGCAGGGTTGATGCGGTATAGCAAGCACTTAATAAAGAAAGGAACACCCTTAAATGAACCAAAAAACCAAAAAAGAAACTCTTTTTCTTACACCCGATAATAAAGCTGCCGCTATAAACCTTGCTCTTTTTTTAGATTTAATTGAGTTTGATGAGTGCGCCCTAAAGATGTTTTCTTTAATATTGAATGAGAGCGAAAAACGCTTAATATTTGATTTTTGGCGGTCTCTAACCGTTGAAACATATAGAGTATGGCTTTGTGTGGCAGATTATGAAGGAAGGTTATAATTATGGATGAGAACGATTGTAAGCCCCTTGCGGATGAACCGGAGGATAAATTCCATTCTGCGGATTTTAACTGTAACAAATGTGAACAAACAGATTGTTGTTATTGGGTTTTATACAATGAAGAAGATAAGAATTTTTTCCATGGTAAAATATAAAAATGGAATATATATCAATAGGCAAAATAATAAATTTCCACGGAATCAAAGGGGAAGCAAAAGTCGGCTACTCCGATAAATCGCATATTGAAAGGTTAAAATCCGTTTTTTTAGACAACGATAATAAAAAAATCTTATTAAACATTGAAACCGTAAGGTTTCACAAGAATTTTGCCATTGTAAAATTCAAAGAAATTAATTCAATAAATGAAATTGTTGAATTTAAAGGGAAAAATATTTATATATCAAAAGAAGATTTAAATAAAAAGCTTAAAAAGAATGAATTTTTGATTGACGATTTAATAGGCCTAAAGGTTTTTGATAACGAAGAAAACTATATAGGCACGGTTGAAGAAATCCAAAAAAATATTGCCCATGATATACTTTGCATAAAATCAAACTTGAAAGAGGATTTAATTTTAATTCCTTTTGTGTCCGAGATTGTACCGATAGTTGATATAAAGCAGAATAAAATTATAATTAAACCTATAGAAGGGCTTTTATGAGGTTTGATGTTTTAACTCTTTTTCCCGATATAATTAAAGACTATTGTTCATATTCAATAATGAAAAGGGCAATAGAAAATAAAATTATCGAAGTGAACACAATTAATTTCAGGGACTATACCCATGACAAACATAAAAGGGTAGATGACACCCCGTATGGCGGGACTTCAGGCATGGTGCTTATGGCGCCCCCTATTTTTGAAGCGTTTGAGGATATAAAAAAAGAAGAAAATTTTGAATTTATAATGCTCACCCCTCAGGGGGAAAAATTTAACCACAAAATGAGTGTTGAATTTTCCAAAAAAAATCAACTTATATTACTTTGCGGAAGGTATGAAGGGTTTGATGAAAGAATAAGGTTGGGCCTAAAGCCAAGAGAGGTGTCTGTCGGGGATTTTATTTTAACCGGAGGAGAGCTTGGGGCACTATGTATTATAGATAGCACTTCAAGACAGATTGAAGGAGTTTTAAATAAAACAGACTCATCACACTTTGACAGCTTTTCGGATGATTTAAACGGACTTTTGGAACATCCCCAATACACAAGACCGAGAGAATACAGAGGAATGAAAGTCCCTGAAGTATTATTAAGCGGAAATCATCAAGAAATAGAAAAATTTAAAGAAAAAGAAAGAATTATAAGGACAAAAAAAAGACGTCCGGATTTATTTAACTGAAAAAATGCCCCCTCTTAGAATCAAGAGTAATTGAATCAAAAGAGTATAAAGCGGCAGGACGTTTTGAGCCCGCCTTTGAAAATTCGTTGAGTTCAATTAGTATGTTTGATGCAAGCATCTTCTTTCTGAAATTTCTTTTATCAAGAGTTTTATTTAAAATTAATTCATAAGACTTTTGCAGCTCAGTTAAGGTAAATTTTTTCGGCAAAAGTTGAAAAGCAATCGGGCAAAGTTCAAGCCTTTCTCTTGTTCTTTTAAGAGAGTATTCAATAATTTCTTTATGGTCAAATGCAAGCGGCGGGAGTTTTTCCACACTGTGCCATTCAATTGAGCCTTCCGTTATTTTTACGTTTATATCTTCCGCCCTTAAAAGCGCAAAATAAGCACAGGTTATAACCCTTGTATTCGGGTACCTTAAGGGGTCGCCAAATGTATAAAGTTGCTCAAGGTAAATATTTTGAACATTGGTTTTTTCTTTTAAAACCCTTAGCGCAGCATCATCAAGGTTTTCAGACAGTCTTATAAACCCGCCGGGGATTGCCCATCTGCCCCTGAACGGCTCATTAGTTCTTTTTAAAAGAAGAACCTTAAGCTTATTTTTAATGATAGTTAAAATCACAACGTCGACTGTGACTTCATGCGTTTTTGTCTCAGTAAAAGTTCTATTAACACCCATAGGTCAATATTAAAACAAAAAAAATTTTCAGTCAAAATTTTTTCCTATATTTAATGTATTTATTTAATTTTAGGGAGCAATAGCCTGTTTTTCAATGTATTATTATTTTATTATGAAAAAATTGCCGTCTTTATTGCTTTTTTTATTGATATCAATTACACCTTCCTTTGGAATTCAGGAAATTAACAGAGGGGATGTTCTCAATCTTGAACAGTGCATAGAAATTGCCTTGAGAAATTCTCCGTATATGAAAAAGGCGCAAAACCAAATAAAAATTGCAAAAGCAAACCTCGGCGGTGCAAAATCCGTTTGGACTCCCGCTATCGGAATGGGGGGAGATTTTAGCGGTTCTCACTTAAGAAGAAAACATAAATCGGTAAACGACCATTCGTTCGGAGCAGATGCAATGATATCCCAGATGATATACGATTTTGGAAAAACAAACGCATCAATAAATGTTCAAAAGTATAATTTAATTGCAACCGAATTTGATATGGAAAAAACCACTCTTGACACAATTCTTGCCGTAAAAGAAGCGTACTTTTCCGTTCTTGCCGCAAAAGCAAATAAAGACGTTCAGGTACAGAATGTTGAAATAAACGAAAGATATTATAACCAGATAAAGTCATATTTTGAAGAAGGAATAAGGTCAAGAATTGATTTTGTAAATGCCGAAGTCAACCTGTCGGATGCTAAATACAGTATGTTAGATGCTCAAGACAGATACTGTGATGCAATGGTTCAGCTTAACAAGGCAATGTATTTAACAAATAATCCCGACTATTCTATTGCCCCGATTGAAAAGTTCAACGCAAACGCAGATGTTACACCCGTTACATTAATTCATTCCCACGATACATCCCACGAACATGATAAACTCCATGAAGATGAAATTAAAGAAATAACGCTATCGGGGATTATCAATGAAAATGAAATTGTAAGCGGACACAATTTGGAACCTTTTAATAAAACCTTTGAAGAAACTCTTGAAGTTGCAAATTCTAACAGGCCCGATATAAAATCTTATCTGGCACTAAAAGATACATCCGAACAAAGCCTTAAGTATGCAAAACGTCAATGGTTCCCCGAGCTTTCCGTTAACGGGGGCTACAACTATATGAGAAATGACGGTACAAATACAAACTCTTTTTCATACGGTGCAGATTTATCAATTCCCATGGTAAGGCCTGTCGGAATAAAATATGATATTGATGCCGCAAACGCACAACTTGATAATGCAAATGAGGATATAAGGCTGATTTATCAGACCGTGTATTACGATGTTGAGCTTGCACTTTGCGAAACAAAAATACTTGAAAATCAAATTCCTCTCGTTTTGGACAGAATAAGGCTTGCAAAAGAAAACTTTGAACTTGCGGACGGCAGATACCTTGAAGGAATAGGAAATTATATTGAACTTCAAGATGCAAGAAGTCAGTATCTAAACGCACAACAGGAATACATTAACACAGTCTATCAATACAGTCTTGCAAGGGCAAACCTTGATTATGTTATGGGGGTAAAATGATAAAAAAAATAACGGCTATCATTATAGTAATATTTATAATCCTTCTGTTAATTTTAGGAGCAAAAAAGTTTATAAAAAAGGGGGACGAATATGTTCTTAGTCCCCTTAAAAAAAGTTCAATAATAAAAGCAATTGAAGCCTCCGGAACGGTTAATCCTGTTCAAACGGCAACCGTCGGTTCTCAGGTATCAGGGAAAATTACCGCCGTTTATGTCGATTATAATTCACCCGTTAAAAAAGGTCAGCTACTGGCTGAGATTGATACATCACTTTTTCAGGCAAGCGTAGACCAGCAAAAGGCAAATATACAAAACGCACAAGCCGAACTTCAAAGGCTTCAGGCAACAACAAATTATGATAAACTTCAATATCAAAGATATAAAAACCTTCTTGAAAAAGGATACGTATCAAAAGCTGAAGTAGACCAGCTTGAAGCAAGTTATAAATCGGATTTGGCACAAATAGCGGCACAAAATGCAAGAATAAGAGAAGCTCAAGCATCCTATCAAACCGCAGAATCAAACTTAAGGTATACAAAAATAGTTTCACCGGTTGACGGGGTTATAATTTCAAAGGATGTAGAGGTCGGTGAAACAGTTGCATCAAGCTTCCAAACCCCCGAACTTTTTTCCGTTGCACAGGATTTAACAAAAATGCAAATAGAAGCAAATGTTTCGGAAGCCGATATAGGTAATGTAAAAGTAGGACAGGAAGCCGATTACACGCTTGACGGATATCCTGATGAAACATTTAAAGGGAAAGTTAATCAGGTAAGACTCTCATCAACCGTAACTTCAAATGTTGTAACCTATACGGTTGTAATTGCCGTTGATAATAAAGACTTGAAACTTAAACCCGGAATGACCGCCAATATCTCAATTGTAGTTGAAAAGAAAGAAAATATTTTGTGTGCAATAAACCCCGCACTTAAATTTACACCCGTTAAATCAGACGTAAAATATGATACACAAGGGATTTGGATTTTAAAAAATAATAAACCCGAACGCATAAGCATTGAAACAGGGATATCGGACGAATCTAAAACCGAAATAATTTCAAATCAACTAAAAGAAAATGATATGGTAATAGTAGGCAAAAAAGGCTCTCAATCGTCAAATGCCAAAGGAATGCGCCCGCCAAGGTTCTTATAAGATGTCTGTAATAGAAGTAAAAAATTTAATAAAAACTTATGTATCAGGCGACAACACATTTAATGCGCTTGATGACGTTTCTCTTTCAATTGAAGAAGGAGAGATGGTTGCAATAATGGGGCCGTCAGGGTCCGGCAAATCAACTTTTATGAATCAAATAGGTTGTCTTGATAAACCCACAAAAGGCAAATACTATTTAGACGGAATTGATGTATCCACCTTAAATTCAGACGAACTTGCAAATATAAGAAATCTAAAGCTGGGGTTTGTTTTTCAGGGGTTTAATCTTATATCGAAAACAACGGCCGTTGAAAATGTAGAACTTCCAATGATATATAAAGGGGTAAGCCCCCTTACAAGAAGAAAAAGAGCAATGGAAGCGCTTAAGATTGTGGGATTGGAAAAAAGATACACCCATCATCCAAACCAGATGTCGGGCGGGCAGCAACAAAGGGTTGCAATTGCAAGAGCAATAGTAAATGATGCCCCCGTTATACTTGCGGACGAACCCACAGGGAACCTTGATACCAAAACAAGTATTGACGTTATGAACTTTTTTGTGGAACTTAATGAGAAGTATAAAAAAACAATTGTAATAGTAACCCACGAAGATGATATTGCGGAATACTGCAAAAGGGTAGTAAGATTTAGAGACGGAAAAATAGTTTCGGACACCAAAAAATGATAGATTTTAATTCAACATTTAAAATTGCGGTTTTATCTCTTAAAACAAACAGAATGCGCTCAACCCTGACAAGTCTCGGGGTTATAATCGGTGTTGCCGCCGTTATAGTTATGCTTGCAATAGGAACCGGCGCAAGCGAAAGAGTAACCAAAGATATGGAATCAATGGGCTCAAACCTTCTTACAATAAGGTCGGCTTCCGCCAATCAAGGCGGGGTAAGGCAGGGTGCAGGTTCAAAACCTTCTTTAACGCTAAAAGATGCAGAAGCTCTTAATCGCTTAGCAAGGGGGGTTGAAGCGGTTGCACCCGTTTCAAATCAAAACCAGCAAGTTGTATACGGAAATCAAAACTGGTCTACTACCGTGTATGGAACCACAAGACAGTATTTAAAAATAAAAAATTACGAGATTTTGCTCGGCAGGAATTTTCACCCCGAAGACGTTAAAAATTCAACAAAGTCAGCCATAATAGGCTCAACCGTATCTTATGAATTATTCGGGGATGTTAATCCTATTAATAAAACAATAAGAATAGGCGGAGTGCCCTTCAAGGTAATAGGGGTTTTAAAGTCTAAGGGCTCATCAGGACCGTTTGATAACGACGATTTAATTTTTATCCCGATTACAACGGCGCAAAAAAAGGTATTTGGAACATATTTTCCGGGGACGGTTAATATGATAATAGTAAAAGCACAGGATTCTGACGTTATAAAAACAACGGAAGAAGATATAGACGAAATTTTGTCACTGAGGCATAACATAGGAAAAGGAAGGTATAAAGACTTTGAAATAAGAAACTCTGCCGAATTTCAGGAAAAACTTAAATCAACCGTTCGGACTTTTTCTATACTTTTGGGCTCTATTGCCTCGGTTTCTCTGCTTGTTGGCGGGATTGGCATTATGAACATTATGCTCGTTTCGGTAACGGAAAGAACAAGAGAAATAGGTATAAGAATGGCAATCGGGGCAAGGTCTTTGGATATAAGAAAACAGTTTTTGATTGAAGCGCTCCTTCTTGCCTTGATAGGAGGAGTTATCGGGGTTTTTGCAGGCATAATAACAACCAAAATAATCTCTGTGCTATCAGACATGTTAACCGTCATATCCCCCTTTTCGATAATACTTTCTTTAAGTTTTTCCGCTATGGTAGGGGTAATATTCGGATTTTATCCCGCATATAAAGCCTCGCTTTTAAACCCGATTGATGCCCTGAGGTATGAATAGCACCTATGAATAATGTTTTTAACAGAATTAAATACATATTTTCCGATTTTGACGGAACAATCTCAAAGTATGATGTTATACATTCTTTTATAACCTCTTTTTCAAAAGGCGACTGGACGGTAGCGGAAAAATTGTGGTCAATGGGAAAAATTTCAACAAAAGAGTGCCTTAGGACACAATTTGATTTAATAACGGGCCTAAAAAAAAGCGTGCTTGATGATTTTTTAAATTCAATTGAAATTGACCCGTATTTTATTGAATTTTATAAATTAATAAAAAAGTATAATAAAGAAATTATTATACTCTCTGACGGGTTTGATATTTTTATTAAAACCACACTTAAAAAATACGGTTTAGAAGATATAAAGGTTTATTCCAATTTGATGAATATAAAAGAAAAAGACGGTTTTATTCAATTTGAACTTTTATATCCCAATATCAATAAAAAGTGCTTAATCTCGTCAGGGTGTTGTAAATGTGAAGTAGCCCAAAAGTATACCAAGGATTATATCTATATAGGAGACGGACTGTCCGACAGGTGCATTGCAAAAAAATCAAGCTTATTGTTTGCTAAAAAAAGTCTTGAAACTTTTTGCAAAAACGAAAATATTTCTTATTTCCCCTACAAAACCTTTCAAGACATCATAGATGCACTGATTAAGGAGAAAAATGATGCACAAAATGATGTCCGACACCCTGACAGAATCCAAAATAAGAGAAATTGACGAAAAGTATTCTTCATTTGGTGACACCGTTCACTATTCAAAAAATCCTAAAATATTTTATGAATGCTTTGGCTCTTTTATGTATGACAGAGAACATATACCCTATCTTGATTTACAAATGTGGTATGCTTCCTGCAATTTAGGATACAAAAACAAAAGAATAACGGATGCAATTAAGGATTGTCTTGATACCATGCCCCAAATTGCCTCAAGATTTTTATATGACTATAAAGTACTTTTAACAGAAAAAATTGCGAAGGCAAATATAAAAAGGTTCAACAAAAAAGGCAGAGTTCATTTTAATGTGGGGGGAGCACAGGCAACCGAGGATGCAATTAAACTTATAAGAAATTATACACATAAGAATTCGCTTTTTGCTTTTATGGGCGGATACCACGGAAGAACAACAGGTGCAAGCTCGGTTACATCAAGTTTCAGATACAGGGAAAATTTCGGACACTTCTCGGATAGGGCATATTTTGTACCATTCCCGTATTGCTACAGGTGCCATTACAATAAAAAGTGCGATTCGTGTGATTTTTACTGTGTAAAAATGTTTGAAAAACTTTTTGATACTGAATATAACGGAGTTTATAACCCCAATACAAAAAATTGCGAGTTTGGCGCCTTCATAATGGAACCTATTCTTGGAACGGGAGGATATGTTATTCCGCCAAAGGGATATTTTAGAGAGTTAAAAAAGGTTTTGGACAAATACAACATTCTTTTAATAGTTGATGAAATACAGATGGGTATGTATAGAACAGGAAAGCTCTGGTCAATTGAGCATTTTAATGTTACACCTGATGTAATCACTTTTGGAAAATCGCTGACAAACGGAATGAACCCGCTATCAGGCATGTGGGCAAGAGAGGAGCTTATAAATCCCGATATTTGGCCCGCAGGCAGAACACATTCAACCTATTCTTCAAACCCCATAGGAACAAGGAGCGGTTATGAAGTTATGAGCATATTTGAAGATGAGGAAGAAGAACTTGAAAGGTCAATAAAACAAAAAGGAGAAAAGTTCTTATCCGGTTTAAAATATTTAAAAGAGGAGTTTAAAACAATCGGAAATATTGACGGGCTTGGGCTTGCGCTTCGAATAGAGTGTACGGAAAAAGACGGATTTACACCGAACAAAAAGCTTTGCGATTTTATAATCGAAGAAGGCTTAAAGGGGGATCTTGTCTATCAGGGGAAAAAATGCGGACTTGTTTTGAATAACGGAGGATACTATAAAAATGTAATAACGCTTGTTCCGCCCGTTAACATATCGGATTCCGAGATAGATATGGCAATTAATCTTTTATGCATGCTCTTTAGAAGGGCAGGTGCAAGATAAATGAGCGCATCTGACATTGAACTTATACACGAAGGAAGATTATCAGACCATGCAATTATGCTTTTTCACGGACTTACAGGCAGCCCCTTTGAACTCAGAAAATATGCAAAAGTCCTTTTTAATGCGGGCTTAGATGTGTACTGTTACTGTCTGCCGGGACATGGAGATAATAAAATTGACATATACAATGTAAAGTGTCGTGATTGGATAGAATTTGTATCGGAAAAATTCAGGTCGCTTAGAGGATATTATAAAGATTTTTATGTCGGGGGCTTGTGCCTGGGCGCAATGCTTGCTTTGTATCTTGCTCAAAAGTTTAAAACAATAAGCGGGGTTATTTGTCTTTCTGTCACCCTTTATCTAGACGGTTGGACAATACCCAAATATAACTTTTTGCTTCCTTTGGGGTTAAATACGATTATTAAATATTACTATACATTTTTAGAAAGAGAACCCTACGGAATAAAAAACCCCATTGTAAGAAAAAAAATTGCAAAGCTTATGAAACAAAACACCGTGGCGCTGGACAATTATCCGTTAAGTGCCATAGGGGAACTTTTGAAGCTTTCAAAAACCGTAAGGCCGCTTATTAAAAATGTGACATCCCCGATAATTATTTTCCACTCAAAAGAGGACGACCTTACAAGCACAAAAAGTGCGGATTTTGTATACAGTGAGGTTTCTTCGTTTATCAAAGAAAAAGTTATCCTCCAAAACAGTTATCATCTTATTTTATACGATAACGAACACAGATTTGTTTTTGAAAAATCCATTGATTTTATAAATTTCATATCGGGTAAATCGCTGTATCAAAAAAATGCCGTCAATTTAAAAGAGGTTATTTATTCATGAAATTTTTATTTTGCATATTTTTTATTATAGGATTTATTTTCCTTCTTTCTTTTTTAATAGGTTCCAACTTTGTATACACAAAAAATTCTTCCCTTAAAATAAAAAGCAGTTATTCTATATATCTTGCCGTTATTTTATTTTTATACATAATTTCATCCGTTATGCTTTTTTCTTCGGGGTTATATTTTAAAAATATAAACTTTTGCAGCTATATTGTATTTGGCATATTTCCGTTTATTATAGGGAAGCTTTCCGATTACAAACGATTGAAGTTTTATTCAAACCTTCAGGTCCTTATTGTTTTAATAGGGTGTATAGAATCGTTTTTTATATTAATCAGTTAACAACAAGCTTTTTATTTGTGACGGAAGATATAAAATCTTTTGCGTAATTTGAAGGAACGGCAAAGCCTATACCTATATTTGAACGGTTATTATCGGGGTTATAAATTGACTGGTTAATTCCTATAACTTCACCGTCCATATTGATTAACGGCCCGCCCGAGCAACCGGGGTTAATAGCTGCATCCGTTTGAATTTTCTTTCTTTGATAGTCTATTCTTGAAATTATACCTGTTGTAAGAGTACCTTTAAACCCGAACGGATTCCCTATGGCTAAAACCTGCTGACCCACTTTAACATTTTCGGAGTTTCCGAAAGTTACCGTTTGAAGGTTTTCTTTCGGATCAATTTTTACAAGTGCAAGGTCATTTTTATCTCTTAGTATCGCAACAACCCTTCCCTTATAGCTCCTGCCTGATGCGGTTGTAATTTCAATATTTTTAGCATTCTTTACCACATGGAGGCTTGTTAAAATGAAACCGTCGTTGCTGATTATACAGCCTGTGCCTGATGATACACCGACATCCAAATTGGCTTCAATTGCAACAATAGAGGGGGAAATCTTTTCATATACAAGGGTATAGGTGTTATCGTTGGGGTAAGAATATGCAGGCATGCTTAAATTATATGAAAATAATGTTACAAAAAATAACAATAATGGCAATAAAATTTTGTTAATTGTTTTTATCATGACAGGAAGACTCCATATATAATTATGTGACAGTTGAATTAAAACATTTAGTATAAGGTATTACATTGCTCCCATAGGTTATGTGTGATATAATTCACTTAACTTTTATGAAAGGAAGAAAAATGAGAAGTTTAGAAGTTTTTAAAAGACACTTAAAAGAAAAAAGAGCAGTTAAAATTATTGCAGGAATCAATAATTACGATTTAAGCTCGGTTGCAAGCGTCTGCCGTGCGGCACAAATCGGTCTTGCAAGCGCAGTTGATGTTTCTTGCGATGAAAAAGTAATTAAAATTGCAAAAGAAAACACAAACTTGCCCGTTTTTGTTTCATCAACTCAACCTTTCAGCTTGAAAAAAGCAGTTAAGTGGGGTGCAGATGCAATTGAAATCGGGAACTTTGATGCACTTTATGCTGACAATGTTGAATTCAGTGCGGACGATGTTTATGAAATAGCTCTTGAAACACTTTCTTTAACGGAAAATGACGATATATATACTTGTGTTACAATCCCCGGATGCGTTTCAATTGAAGAACAAATTGAGCTTGCAAAAAAACTTGAACTTATGGGTGTTGACCTTCTTCAAACAGAAGGGGTTAAACCTGCAAAAGCTACAAGAGATTCAAGCGCCAGCGAACTTTTAAGCGTTGCGCATATGACAATTGCTAACACAATGGAAATATCAAAACATGTTAACATTCCGGTTATGAGCGCATCAGGCATTAGCGCTCAAACTGCTCCTCTGGCACTTGCTTCAGGTGCAAGCGCAGTTGGTGTCGGCTCTTGTGTTAACAAATTAAGAACGCAAATAGCTATGGCTCAAGCCGTGAGAGAAATAGTCGGCGCAGTCAGCTATAAAGAAATTGTTAAAAGCGAAGAAAAAAGCGCAATCAGAGCTTTTTAATAAAAAACTTATTTTAAATTCTGCATTCTTTAATAGGATGCAGAATTTTTTATATCTTGAAAATTTAAAAACAATTTGATAAAATGAAATTGTACTAAAATATAGATGGGAGTTTAATTTATGGTTAAATTGTTTGGAGCTTACCCCCCCCCCCAAGGGATTAGGCGGATTTACTTTAGCTGAAGTATTGATAACACTAACGATTATTGGTATCGTTGCAGCGATAACGCTACCTTCATTATTAGTTAATGTCAATGACAAAGCGTGGAATGCTCAGCGTAAGGCACTATATGCAAGAATGAGCCAGGCAATAGGGGAGATGGATAGCGTTGCAGGGTACGGGACAAATGACGGTGAGATAACGGATAAAAATGATACAACAATAAAATCAAGTTCAGCTGAATCGTTTATTATAGATGGGTTATCAAAAGTTTATCGTGTTCAAAACGTATGTAATAAAAATAATCTTACCGCATGCGGACTACCTGATGAAATATTAACAATGCAAGGAAATGCCGTTAAATTTCCAAAGACGTTATATGAGATGTATAACAACAAAAATAATCAGGTTCCCGATACGGACGTTGCAGCATTTGAAACAGTAAACGGAGAATCTATAGCAGTTTATTATAATCCTTTTTGCGAATCGCACGCAAATATTGATAACTATTATACGGCAAGAATTGCATGCGCTAATATGGTATACGATTTAAACGGATTAAAAGGGCCTAATGAAACAGGTAAAGATATAGGGTTTATGACTGTTTTTTATCGTACAAACAGTGTTGTTACAGCACCTAACCCATTCCCGAGTGATGCCGGTTCATCTCTCAAATCATATAGTGATGATGGAAATGATGCCGCATCAGCTTGTATTAAACAGGGCGATAACGCAAGAATTCCGGATAAAGACGAGCTTGCATCAATGTATTTGAACAATAAGATTACAGGCCCCTATTCACCATATTATTGGTCAGGCTCCGTTATTACACCGGGGGAAACAGGAACCGCATGGCATGTAAACTTTAATGTCGGGTACAGGTACATAAGATCTCGCACTAAAGAATCATATTCTGTAAGATGTGTAAAAAGGTAAATTCAAATCTTATCTATTCTCGCAATTTATTATTTTAAATTGCGAGATTTTTTATGCCTTGAAAAAGAAAAAACAATTTGATAAAATGAAATTGTACTAAAATATAGATGGGAGTTTAATTTATGGTTAAATTGTTTGGAGCTTACCCCCCCCCCCCAAGGGATTAGGCGGATTTACTTTAGCAGAAGTATTGATAACACTAACGATTATTGGTATTGTTGCAGC
>CANRHZ010000010.1 GCA_947630535.1 Candidatus Gastranaerophilales bacterium
GGGATTAGCTCAATTGGTAGAGCACCTGCTTTGCACGCAGGGGGTTAGGAGTTCGAGTCTCCTATTCTCCACCATTTATAAAAAGAGCCTTAAAAGGCTCTTTTTTAGTGGTTTTTTTAAGGTCGAATCTGCGTTTTAGACTTGTTTAAATTTTAAAGTAAAAATTTTAAAATCGTCAAAACGCATATATACCAAAAGGTTCAAAAGTTCGAGCCTCTTAACGGTCATTGTACTCCTCTAAAAAACTCTCTATAACTGTTTTTAAGAGTTCTTTTGGGATTTTTATATCTCTTGCTTCCGCTAAAATACTAAAAAAATTTTGATAAAGAAAAATAGTTTCTTCTTTTGAATATTCTTTATCTTCAAATTGAATAATTATTCCTATATCTTTTTTTCGTTTCATAAAAATTTTTATAATGAAAACTATAAATTTGTCATGAAAAATTCTTAAAATACCCCTTTTTTATTTTGTAAGGGTTGAAAATTGTCAACTATCGGTTATAATAAAAATATCGGGGCGGTAGCTGGAACTACCGTAACCTACTTAAGAAATCGAAGTGGCACTTAACGCTTGCGTTGGGTGCCGCTTTTTATTATGTATAAAATCAACAAAAGTAATAATAAACTCAAATTGAATTCGTCCATAATTGACCTCCTTTCATTCGGAACTATCGACCGAAATCGAAGTGTTGATGTTGTGCCGATGTTCTTTTGAAATGTAGGCTTGCCCCAATATTTAATTTTCAAAGTCCGTTTATATTTTGATTATATAACAACTTTGCTTTTGTAAGTAAGAAATAAAATAAATATGCATATTTATTTTATACGAGCGTGTATAATTAAAACTTTATATTAAATGCTGAAAATTTTTCCAAAATTAAAAGATTTTTAGGTTGTTGCATAGTATTTACAAGGGTTTTAATACAATGTAATAAGTTCGAACATTGTCGCTTAACGCCCACCATTTAAAGAGAAGCAAAAAAGCTTCTTTTTTTATTTTATTTTTATGTTATAATATCTAAATTTTATACAACCGTTAAATTGAAGCCTGATTTTTTATCAAATCATAGTTGGAAAACAATATAAATTAAACAATCATAAGGCCTATTTATGTATTATTTAACCACTTTATAATTTGACCCCTTATAAGCAAAATTCCGTTTTCAAACATAAATAAAGGCTTTTTTACATCCTTTGCATTTGTTAATTCTTCAATCTCTTTAACTATTGCGCCTTTTTTTTGCTACCCCGGAGTATGTAAAAAAGGGAAATATGGTCTTATTTTCAAAGTTGTTATTTTTCAAAAATGCCTGTATCGGCAACGACATTGAAAAATTCCAAATGGGAGAGCCAACAAAAATAATGTCATAATCTGAAATATCAATATCTTTTATTTGAGGCAAAAACCCTTCTTTCATTTGCTTTCTTATTTGCTTAGACATTGTAAAATATTATTCGGGTAATTTTCAACTAATTCAATTTCTTTTATATCGCCCCCAACAATGTAATTTATATTTTGTGCAACATTTTTGGTATTACCGCTATTTGAATAATAAAGCGTTAATATTTTTTTATCAGTTAAATACTCAATTTGGTTATATTAAATATTTTTTAATTCATAGATTTTAAATATTGCCCCTATAAGGAACAAAAAAAGTAAAATATAAACTCCAATCAATAAAAACTTCATGATTTTCATCCTTTTATATATGTTGAAATAACCCAAAAACAGGTATGGATAACCTAAAACTATTATACCATATAGTTAAGTTAGTTTTGGCAGGCTGATATTACGGCAGGAATTGAAATTTACCATTTTTCAATCTTTATGACAGTTTTATAAAATGGGCACGCATCCATTTTTTGTATTAAGCAATTAAAATTTTAAGATTAAATGACAGAAGGAAAACAAATAAAAAAAGAAAAAAGACGGCAAATAGACCGTCTTTTTTCAAAGAATAAAAGATTGTTATTTCTTATATTGCATAAAAAATAACGGCTCGAAGTTTTCATACTACAATGTTGGTTCATCTTTTCTTTCATCTTTTATTCATAACTATTAATTTTGATTTAAAGAAACTCCTGATAAAATATTTTGAACATTTAATCCGCAAATATTAAAAAATTGTTACAAATACACTTTTTATTTTTTGTTTATTGCCCATCAAACTTGAAATATTTATTTTAAATTGATATAATAAAATTGTACTAAAATATAGATGGGAGTTTATTTTATGACGAATTTGTTTGGAGCTTACCCCCCCCCCCCAAGGGATTAGGCGGATTTACTTTAGCTGAAGTATTGATAACACTAACGATTATTGGTATCGTTGCTGCAATTACTCTGCCAAGTTTACTTGTTAACGTCAATGACAAAGCATGGAATGCTCAAAGAAAAGCATTATATGCAAGAATGAGCCAAGCAATAGGAGAGATGGACAGTGTATCCGGGTATGGTGCAGATGATATAGAAAATTCAGCGGAAAGCTTTATAATAAATGGTTTATCCAAAGTATACAGAGTTCAAAACATCTGTAATTCAAATAACCTCACTGCATGCGGTATACCATCATCAATTATTGCACTAAATGGTACTACTCTAAAATTTCCAACAACATTAAATGAGCTAAACCCTTATTTTACCGAATATCCTCATGATGATGAAGAAGATTGGAGTTATAAGCCGCTTGATACAGACATCAATGCTGCTGCCTTTGAAACAGTAAACGGTGAATCCGTTGCTCTTTTTTATAATCCAAACTGCGGCTCAAATGATACAAACATTGTATCTTACGCTCAAACCAAAACCTGCGTTAATATGATATATGACCTAAACGGCCTAAAAGGCCCGAATGAAGTAGGAAAAGATGTAGGATTTATTACGGTTCTTTATAGAACAAACAGTGTTGTTGTAGCCCCAAATCCATTTTCAATTGATGCTTCTGCATCTGCCAAATCATATAGCGATAATGGAGATGATGCTTCATCTGCCTGCACCAAACAAGGAGATGATGCAAGGATACCTGATATTGATGAACTGGGCTCAATGTTTATTAACCGTTCTTTACTTGGTATCACTTCAGGTGTCTACTGGTCAGGCTCAATCATATCTTCAGGACAAAGAGGTGATGCGTTTAGACAACTTATGAGCGATGGAGGACGTCATAGATGCATCCGCACATTCACAAGCAGCGTTCGTTGCGTTAAAAAATAATTTTTGTATACATCCCGCAAAGAAATTTTGCGGGATTTTTATATCTTGAAAATTTAAAAACAATTTGATAAAATGAAATTGTACTAAAATATAGATGGGAGTTTATTTTATGACGAATTTGTTTGGAGCTTACCCCCCCCCCCAAGGGATTAGGCGGATTTACTTTAGCTGAAGTATTGATAACACTAACAATTATTGGTATCGTTGCAGCGATAACGCTACCTTCATTATTAGTTAATGTCAATGACAAAGCATGGAATGCTCAAAGAAAAGCCTTATATGCCAGAATGAGCCAAGCAATAGGAGAGATGGATAGTATTTCAGGATATGGCTCATCAAACGGGCAAAGCGACGCTGAAATAAAAGAAGGGGCGGCAGAAGCTTTTATAATAGATGGACTATCTAAAGTCTATAGGGTTCAAAACATCTGTAATTCAAATAATTTATCTGCATGCGGAATACCATCAAGCATAATAGCATTGGATGGAACTACTTTACCTTTTCCAAAAAGTCTGCATGAATTAAATCCGTATTTCACTGAATATCCTGACCCTGAAGATTATTCAGAAGATGATTATAAACTTACAACCGATATTAAAGCAGCCGCCTTTGAAACCGTTAACGGAGAATCCGTTGCCCTATTCTATAATCCAAACTGCGGCTCAAATGTTACCGACACACAATCTTTCGTCCAAACAAAAACTTGTGTTAATATGATATACGACCTGAATGGCCTAAAAGGCCCAAATGAAGTCGGAAAAGATGTAGGATTTATTACCGTTTTATATAGAACAAATAGTGTTGTGGTTGCACCAAATCCATTCCCGAGTGATGCTTCAACATCAACTGCGCCATCTTATAGTGATGATGGTAAAGATGCCGCAACTCTATGTACTCAACAATCTGATGATGCAAGACTACCGGACATTGACGAACTTTCTTCAATGTTTATTAACCAATCTTTAATAGGTATCTCTACTGTTAATTACTGGTCAGGCTCAGTCGTTTCTTCGGGAAAAAGCGGCCTTGCATGGAATCTATATATGCTTGATGGGGTTCGTGGCAGCTGCATCCGCTCGGGCCCAAGTTACGTTCGCTGCATTAAAAGATAATAATTATACTGTCCCGCAATTTTATTTTGCGGGATTTTTTATCTTTAGAAAAGTTATCATTTTTACCAAAAAGTTTTTATTTTTTCTCAGTGTTTTAGCTATAAAGCAGATTTTATTTTGTCAATTTATTTAATAAGAAATAAAAGCAAAAATTAATCTGCCACAAAAAATAAAACGCATTTTTATCTGAATTTAATTAAAACCAGTCAATCAAGGGTTTTTTTTCGCCAAAGTTGAAATGAAACCCTTCTGCAAAAGTGTCATCAGTTAACATCTTATAGCTTACATTAAAAATTAAAGGCTCAATATCAAGCCCCGTTTCTTTAAACATAATCGGGGACACACAGTTTCTCTCTACATCATAAACGTTTGAATAGTTAAGCCCCAATGAACAACAAAAAGGAATTTGGGGTTTTTTCCCTTCAACTTCCACCATGAGCCCGAAAGACCTGCATATTATCCCCCTGTATTCATAGAGCGAACAGGATTTATCTATCAAAAACGGGCATTCATACATAAACCTTCCATCCCCGCTAAAGTTCTTTTTATCCTCTTTTACTTTCTTTATCTTTTCTTTTATTCTCTCTTGCAAATTCTTATCCAGCTTTGAAAAACCAAGCATAATATACTTGTACTCTATCTCGCTCCAAGGATACTCCCCTTTTTCGCAGCATAGTGAGCAACCTTTTTTGCATTTGATATAGGGTTTTTGTTTTGCAAAAAATCTTTCAATTTTTTCGGTTATTATATTTAAATATTTAACGTAGTTTTCAATCATTTTACTTAAGCTCTTTATCTATTAAAAAACGTGGTCTGTCCTTTACTTCAAGCAAAATTTGCCCGACATATTCTCCGATTATTCCTATTGATAAAATTTGAATGCCCGATATAAAAGACTCCCATATTTCATAAGGTTCAATTGCGTTTATATCGTGGTTTAATACAATTTCAACAAAAATTGTAACCGTCCAAATTACAAAACTTGTTATCGCAATTAAAAGCCCCAAGAAAAATATAATCCTTAAAGGCCTTGTGGAATAAGATATAAGCCCTGATGCCGCAAGCTTTATTAATGATTTAAAAGAAAACTTGGATTTTCCGAAAGCTCTTTCTTTTATGGAATAATCAACGTATGCGGTCTTTAAGCCCAATTCATAAAAAAGCCCCCTTAAAAAAAGGTTATTTTCCCTGTATAAATCAAGCATATCAAGCACTTTTTTGCTTACAAGACGGAACTCCGAATGGTTTGGCTTGATATTAACTCCGAGCGCATTAATGAGTTTATAAAAAAGCTCGGATGAGAGTTTTTTAAAAAAGCCGTATTCTTCGTTATTTTTTCTCACTCCCGCAACAATATCAAAACCTGCTTCATATTTTTCAATAAATTCTTCTATTTTGTTTTCATCCTGTTGTAAATCGGCATCAATTGTTATTGCGGCATCAATATTGTATTTTTTAATCATTTTAAGACCCGCAAAAATTGCATTTTGATTTCCGAAATTTTTTGTAAACTTAATTGCCTTTATGCGCCCGTTTGAATCGTTGTATGCTTTTTCTATTATATTCCAAGTGTTATCTTCGCTTCCGTCGTCTATTAAAAATATAAAGCTTTCGGGGGATATTTTTTCTTTTTCTATTAAATGTATTTTATATTCCCACAATTTTTTTAAGGTATTTGGAAGGGATTCTTCCTCGTTATAACATGGAATAACAATGGCAAGCTTGGGCTTTGACATAGATTTTTTCCTCAATAAACATAAAAAATAATACCACAATTATACTATTTTATTGTTTTTTGTGTGTCAATTATATTTTATGGTATAATTTCCTTTGAAAATGGAGAATAGAAAAGACTATGCGGGATTTAGAAAAGATGTTGAAAGACGGTGTAGAAAAAAATACACCCGACTATATTAAACATGACAGAGTTTTTAACTACTTAGACAATAACGAATTGGAATTTAAACTCACAAAAGAGATAATGGATAAATTAAACCTGAAATCCTGGTTTGAAAACTACAAAAAAGAAGCAATGGTTTCAACCGCAGGAATAAGAGGCCCGCAAAATATTCTCTACCCCCACGACACAAGGTTTCCCATTAATACGGTGGGAATTACCCTTGCCACTCTTGCAAAGGCGCTTGTTTTAAAAGATAAATATCCGAACAAAAAGCTTGTAAAATTGGTTGGTTGCGAGGTTAGATACAATTCAAAAATTTATCTTGATTTAATCGCAAGAATACAGGCAAAACAGGGCATTAAAACCCTTACATCCAAAAACAGAGAAACTATTCCTATCTGGCTTGCATCTTTTCTTGCATTCAAACTTGATTTGGTCGGGGCGGAATATATCACATCTTCCCACGGTATTTCGGTTAAAAACGCAACAAAAGACCTGAACAATCAAGGTTCACAGTTTTTGCCGGATGAGTCCATGGAGTTTGTTAACAAGATGGAAGAAATTTTAAACACGGTTTACTCCAAAGGCGAATATTCAATTAAATTTTCTTCGTCAGATGATAAATTAATTGATGAAACGGTTATGGAAAAATTAAATAACGGAATTGACCTTTATGTTGAATACCTTAAAACAACCGTTGCAGGGGAGAATATCTTAGATAAAATAAGAAAATTCGATAAAAAAATTGTTATAGATTCGGTTGGCGGGGCAAGTTATCGCACCTTGAGCAAAATTTTAGAAAAACTCAACATAGATAAAACCTACGATTGGCTTAATACGGAAGAAGACCCGTTTTTCCATTCAATCGGAAAAGATATAAAAGACGGCAAATTTTATGATTGGTCTTTGGATATAACGGTGAGCGGGAAAAATGAAAAAAATGAAAACTATTTCCCCGTTATAGAATCGCTTCACTATGAAACAAAATTAAAAGATTATCCGACAGGGACGGTTTGTTTAATCACGGACCCCGATCATGACAGGCTTTCTGTCGTTCAAACAGAAGATATTAAAAACTTACCCTATGTTAAAAAAGCGGGAGTTGACTATTCAAAACTTGATGAAAACAGAATTTTATGTATATTTTCCGCTAATCAGGCCTTTTTGATGATTATGGACTATGTCAAAGAGGAACTGAAAAAAACGGGGCAATTTGATAATCACACCCGCTTTATGGTTAAAACCACGGCAAGTTCAAAAAGCTGGGATGAGTGGGCAAAAAATAACGGAATTAAGGTTATAAATACCCCTGTCGGGTTTAAAGAGATTGCAAATGTTGTAAAAAAAGTGGAATACCAAATTGAAAAAGGAATTCAAGATATTGTTGTCAGGGATATTTTTAACAATGAAATCCACCTTAAAAATTCGCCCAGAATGATATTCGGGGGCGAAGAATCAGGCGGGATGATAATAGGTTCAAACGATATTATTAAATCAAATAACGGAAGGTGCGCCCTTTCCATGAGGGAAAAAAGCGCAACAGAAGCGATTATTGCGGCTTCCGGTTTAATTTCCTCTCTTGATATTCCGCTCTTTGAGCACCTTGAAAATGTTTATAAGAACAACAACATCATAGCAAAATACGACGTTAGGGACGATATAGCATACTACAACGAATCGGAACCCGATATAGATAAATTAAAAGAAGAAAAACTAAAAGGTGAAGCCAAAAGAACAAAAAACGACGTTTTCTATCTTGCCCTTGCAATAGGATACATAGAAGGCAAATTGAAATTGGATAATATTAAAGAGATTTTATCAAAAACATTTAATAACCTCTCTTTTGATAACTTATTATCCGTAAACTTTGTCGGGGACGGGACATATTTGAATTTTAAAGACAAATTTATTGAAATTCGCCCCTCGGGAACAGATGCCAAAACAAAAGCATACGCAGGGGGCTCCAATAAAGAAGAACTCGGCTTGTATTCAAAAACTTTAGGTAACTATTCGGGTGAGTTAAACGATACCTATAAAAAATATATTGATGAAAATTACTTAAACAAAGTAAAAGAAATATCTTATGATATATACCTAAAATACGCTAAAGAAGATGCGGACAAAAGGACATTTAATATACCCGACTACGATTTTTAAACAAAGAAGGACAAATAAAATGGATAAAACAAAAAACAGTTTGAAGGCTAAGTTTAACGACTATGTACAGTCGCTGGAAACTTATATAATGTTTCAAATCAAACAACGTCAGCTTGAATTAACGGAGGAATTAATCAAGAAAGACAGAAAACCTATAGCTTTATCTATGGGCGCTCCCGTTGATATGGTTCCAAAATTTGCCGTTGATACCTTAAAATCGGTTTTGGACGACCCTTCAATTCATACCTATTCCACCCCGAAGGGTGAAACATATTTTCTTGAAGCAATTTCAAAGAGAATGAAAAAAAGGTTTAATGTAGATGTTGATTCCAAAACGGAAATTTTTTCTTTAATCGGCTCAAAAGAAGGTATTGCAAACATTGTAAGAGAGCTTATAAACCCGAGCACAAAAGAATTTGAAAAAGATATTATACTTTGCCCGAACCCCGGATATGCAAGCTATAAAGAAATGGTAAAAGTATCGGGGGGCTTATGTTACGGCATTCAAATGACCCCTGAAAACAACTATATGCCTAATCTTGAAGAAGAATTAAAGAACCTCATAAATAAAGGGTATAAAGAAGAAAAAATTAAAGCCCTGATTATAAATTATCCGAATAACCCTCTCGGTGTGGTTTGCAGCCCTTCATATATGCAAGAGTGCGTTGATTTTTGTCTTAAACACAATATTATACTGATTTCAGATAATGCCTATGCCGAAATATACTTTGATGAAAACGATAAGCCAAGAAGCATTTTGGAATTTAGGGGGGCAAAAGATATAGCCGTTGAATTTCACAGTTTCTCAAAACCCTACGCAATGACGGGCTGGAGGCTTGGATGGGTATGCGGCAACAGTGAAATAGTTTCAATGTTTGGCAAATTGAAATCCACAATTGATACGGGCATATTTAAAGCCCTGCAATTAACAGGCGCTAAATTGCTTGAGTCTGAAGAAGGGGAAGAATATATAAAGCAGGCAAATGCCAAATTCAAAAATAAAATACAAAACTTTGTATACGGGCTAAATTCGCTCGGCTATGATGTTAAAATGCCTAAAGCCGCCTTTTACCTCTGGATGAAAATTCCAAAAAGATATGAAGGTGACTCTAAAAAGTTTGCGGACGATTTACTTGAAAAATCGGGCATTGTTGTAGTTCCGGGTGAAGCATTCGGAGATTTGGGAAAAGGATATGTCAGAATTTCCGTTGTTGCAAGCGAAGAAAACCTTAATACAGTGATTGAAAGAATGAAAATTGACGGATTTCAATATTAAAGTTGCAATAATAGATTATGATGCGGGAAACGTTAAGAGCATAGGAAATATGCTCTCGTTTCTTGGTGTTGACTACATTATAACTTCAGACAAGAATAAAATTAAGGCTCAAGACAAGGTAATTTTTCCGGGGCAAGGGCATTTTGAACAGGCGATGAAAAAATTAAAAGCCTTTGATATGGTATCTTTTATTCAGGATTTAACCTCATCGGATAAAGATTTTTTGGGTATTTGTCTTGGATTACAGATTTTATTTGAAAAATCAGAGGAAGCTCCAAACATAGAAGGTCTAAAGATATTTAAAGGAGATGTCCTTAAATTTAAAAAAGGGAAAACCCCTCAAATTGGTTGGTCTGAAATAAAAACGACTGAAAATAACACATTTTTGGATGATGAGTATTTTTATTTTGTCAATTCATATTACATAAACCCGCTTGATAAAAATATTGTAAGTTCAACTTCAAACTACTACATAGATTACCCTTCATCAATTCAATATAAAAATGTTACTGCCGTTCAATTTCACCCTGAAAAAAGTTCAATTCAGGGAATGAACTTTTTTAAAAAGTGGCTAAAAAAATAAAGGATAAAATTATGGATGAATTTAATTACGGATTAAGCATTGAAGAACTTGAAAAAAGGACGGATAAAGAATATTTAACAGAGAAAAAAATGTTAAAAAAAGACTCAAAAGAGTTCCTTAATTTATCGCAAGGGGATAAAAAAGCGCTTCAACACCTTGTAAAGGCTGCATACATTTTAGAAAAAATCAACACCACCCTTGATAACAGAAAAAATCACTCCTTTAAAAAATGGCTTGAGGGTGAAATCCAAAAGGGTGAAAAAAGAGCTCAATTAACAAAAATTTTATACGACGCCCAAAAAGGGATTTGCGCCGTGGATTGTGAATCAAATAAAATTTCGCTTGAAAAAAACACTAAAGAACTCCCCCAAAAGGGCTTATATCCTGAAGATTTAACGGTTGAAAAATTTCATCAAATCCTTATCAAAATGCTAAATGAGGGAAAAATTGATGAAGTTAAAACAATTTTAAACCAGCGCTCCGTTGTTGAATGGGACGGGGAATACTTAAAGGGGATTGATTATATCAATTATTTCAGTGAAGATTTTTCCTCTATGGCAAAAGAATTAATTTTGGCAAGCGAAGTTTCATCCGACAAAGATTTTAATGAATTTCTAAAATTACAAGCAGATGCCCTCTTGAAGGCTGACCCTATGTTGGATGCTTATGCGGATAAAAAGTGGGCAACCCTTCAGTACACTCCGCTTGAATTTACAATTACAAGAGAAAATTATGAAGATGAAATGACGGAAACCGTAATTGAAAATAAAGAATTAAAGGAACTCCTTGATAAATACAAAATAACCCCCACCCCGAAAGATTTTTTGGGAGGCAGAGTGGGAATTATAAACAAAAAAGGAACGGAAGCACTTTTAAAAATCAAGGAATATCTCCCTTCTCTGGCTTCCAAAATGCCTTATTGTGATGAATACGAGCAAAATATCAGCCCCGATAAAGAAACAAAACAAACAATGGTAGATGTGGATTTAGTTGCCGTAACGGGAGATGTCGGACAGTTCAGGGGCGGAATTACTTTGGCTGAAAACCTTCCGAACAACGATAAACTGTCTTTAACAATCGGCGGAGGAAGAAGAAATGTTTACCACAGACAAATAAGAACCTCTGACCCCGTTAAGCTTCAAAAGAGGCTGGATGCCATATTGGATAAATCTCAGCACTCGCTCTATTTGGATGAAGCCGACCACTGGTTTACAATAGGGCATGAAAACGCACATTCGCTCGGGCCTAATAAAGGGACAGAATCTTTAGGCAAATATACAAGCATAATTGAAGAAAATAAGGCAGATATGGGTTCTCTTGCATTTGTGGATTATCTTGTGGAGCTCGGGTATTATACAGAAGAACAAAGAAAACAGATTATAGTAACATTTATTGCGGATAACTTTTTAAAATCCAAACCGAATTTGGCTCAAGCGCACAGAGTAAGGTCGGTTATGCAAAATTATTTTATGTTTAAACATAATGCCTACGTTTTAAATTCGGACAATAAAATCCACGTTAATATTGATAATGTTGTTCCTGCCGCAAAAATGATGCTTGATGAAATTATAAAAGTTCAGATGTCTAAAGATTTTACAAAGGGCGAAAATTACGTTTTATCTAACTTTATTTGGACGGATGAAATGGAAATTATATCGAAAAAATTAAAAGAGGTTTCAAAAACTCTGAACGGAAAAGTAGTATCCGAACTTGCCGAAGAATTGCTTAAATCAACCGTTTAATTGAAGATATAATCCTAAAGTAAGGGTATAATTTTTTTATGCTCGAAACTATACCTAAAACAGTAAATAAAGTATTTGGCGGAAACTTTATAAAAAGAGTTTCTCAATATCTCCATGACTGTATAAGAGAAGAAGTTCAAAGCTCTACATTCAGAAACCTTAAGGGAGATAAAGATAATAAGTGGGTTTTTCTTGAGGGCGATGAAGTTCTTTTTACAAAATTTGATACCCCGCTCATACTTGGCGGGGATAATCCATATTTAACCGAATTAATGATACAATCCGAGGTTAATCAAAAGGAAAAACACCTTTTATACGGCTTTTTGTTTTTGGTAGGAAAAAACGGCAGATTAAAAAAGAATAACGAATTTTTAACCCCTCTTTTATATGCACCATGCAAAATTGAAAGAATGGGGAAAAATCTTTCCGTATCAATTTTGGAAGATAACCTTTCTCTTAATACGGGCGCACTTTCTCAACTTATTAAAAAAGATGATGAAGATGAAATTGATGCAATGCTTCAGGGGCTTATAGACGTTGTGCCCGAGCTTCCTTTAAATGAAGAAAAGCTTGAAATCTTTTTATCCACACTAAAATCAATCATTCCTGATGTCGAAATAGAAATGAACGGCTCAAATTCGGAATTGCTTCATCAAAATGAAGATGAGTTTTATTCAAATACAATTGAGAATATAGACGAATTTAACTTTGAAGATTTTGATTCAATTGATGTTATAAAACAAAAACCCAAGGTAAATCTTGATAAGTTAATTTTAAAAAGAATGCAGTCGGTTATTTTAACAAAACGTCCGACCGTGACAGCCGGAGTTTTACATGAATTAACCTTAATATCGGAAAAAAGCCCCGGTGTTATTAAAGAAACGGCTCTTGGGGTGATACTGGATGAATATACGGGACAAAAAGAAAAAGATTATAGAGACACTGCGTCCAAAGACTTTTTTCCCGTCACGCCGCTTAGTCTTAGTGATTCACAAGAAGAAGTTATAAAAAAGATTGAAAACAACAATTTTCTTGCAGTATACGGCCCCCCCGGTACAGGTAAAAGCCAGACTATAGTTAATCTTGTATCCCATTTAATTGCAAACAACAAAACCGTTCTTGTTGCATCAAGAATGGATAAGGCGGTAGATGTTGTGGCAGAAAGGCTGAATGAATTGGGTGCGCCTTTTATTGCTCTCAGAGCAGGAAGGGCAAATTACCAAAAGCAGCTCTATTTTGACTTGCAAGAATTAATTTCGGGGAAAGTTGAACTCAATTCACAAGCTTATATGGATTCAGTTCTCGTGGATACACCCGATATGAAACAACTTCTTGATGAAATTTCAAGGCTTTCTTCTCTGGCAGAAAAAATCATACACCTTGAAGAAGAATACTATAAAAATTTTCAAGAAAAAGAACTCAACTTTCCCGCAAAAGAAAATTTCAAATATATAAAACGTGAACTTACCACAAATGAAATTGAAAACCTTAAAAATATAATGGAAAAACTAAAAAGTTACGTTAAAAAAGATAACATTATAACAAAGGTTTTAATTTGGTACACGCTTAAAAAAATTAAAAAAATCCTCAACATAAAAAGAGCGTTTAGCACTGAAGATATTATTAAAAAGCTTGATTTTGAGCTTGATACAGAAAATATTGAAGCAAAGCTAAGAGAAATTGAAGATGAGATATTAAAAACGGGAAACCTTCATCAAATTTTAAATAAAATTGAGGTTTTATCCTCTAAACAAAAAAAGCTTGCCGTTGATATCCTGAAAAATAAAAGAAGAAATTCAATAAAAGAGCTTCTTTCCGATCAGGAAAAAAGAAGAAGGCTTATTATCCACTCAAAATCCCTTGTTTCAAAAAAAGCAATGTTGCAAAATAAACTTCTCGAACAGGAAGATTTTAAACCCCTTCTGAACGCTTTTCCCTGCTGGTGTACAACGACTTATGCAATTTCAAATTCAATCCCCATGAAAAGCGCTCTTTTTGATGTGGTTATAATAGATGAAGCAAGCCAATGCGATATTGCAAGTTGTTTTCCCATTTTATACAGGGCAAAAAAAGCAGTCATAGTGGGAGATGATAAGCAGCTTCCGCACCTTTCATTTTTGGAAAAGGCAAAAGAGCAATCGTTTTTAAATCAATACAATATTGATGACAAATACCAGTTAATGTGGAGATTTAGAACAAATTCAATGTTCGATCTTGCAAACTATTATTCAACCGAACCTGTTTTATTGGACGAACATTTCCGCTCCCCAAGGTCGATTATTGAATTTTCAAGCAACGAATTTTACGGCGGAAGAATTAAGGTTATGAAAAATTCCGACGATAAAGACTCTCCCGTTGAATTGATACATGTGCCTGAAGGCAAGGTAGACGTAGATATTACAAGAAATACGGTTGAAGCTGAAGCGGTTATTAAGAAAATATCGGATATAATTGCAAAAGACGAGATTGAAAATCCTGATAATCCAACTTCCATTGGTGTTTTATCCCCGTTCAGGGCACAGGTTGACTTAATTAAAAAAGATATAATGCAGGTTTTCAGTTTGGAAACCATACAAAAACATTCAATAGAAGTAGGCACCGCCCATACGTTTCAGGGTGATGAAAAAGACATAATGCTTATGTCGTGGGCAATTGCGGATAATTCTAAATCGCAATCGCTCACCTTCCTGCAAAAACCGAATCTGTTTAATGTTGCAATCACAAGGGCAAGAAAAAAGATTATAAACTTCCTATCAAAAGCTCCAAACACAATTCCTGAGGGTCTTTTAAGGGATTATATAGAATACGTCCAAAATGCAAAAAATATGCATGAAAACGGTTTAAAACAAAATTTTAAAAACGACTTTGAAAAAGAGGTTTATAAAGAATTAAAATTAAACCTTCCCGATAAAAAAATTCAAGCGGGCTTAGAGATTGGCGGAGTAAGCGCAGATATTGTAATAGATAATACGGTTATAGAAATAGACGGTGTTCAAGATAGGGTAAAATCCCGCTATACAAATATGAAAAAGCAATCCATATTGCAAAGGTGCAAATTTAAGGTTATGAGAATTACAAAAAGAGAATGGATAAATTCTAAAAATGCCTGCATAATAAGAGTTTTAGATAATATATCAAAAGAAAATTAAACCTTTTTCTTTTTTTGTATAAATAAAACAAGACTCCGCAAAAGTCTTGCGAAGTCAGCTTTTTTAGCTTAAAGATTTTTCTTGTGTTGTTAGGTGTATTTGTTGTTAAATGCTTAGTTTAAACCAATATATTTAATTTTGTTTCTTCCAACCCTTTTTCAATACTTTTTGCTCTTGATTGAATTGTATTAAAAAAGGGAAAGACGGTTCCGACAAACCCTGTAAAAAGTCCGCCTTCCACCATATTGTCTTTTGGAGAGGGAACATCAATACCATAATTAGTCTGGACACCTGCTTTGAAGCTGATGTTCTTTCTAATTAGTGTATTATTTACATTATTTATTTCACTTATTTTTAACATTTTGATAAATTATTTTTCCTATGTGGTTTTATTTTTAGTGTAAAAAAAACACTTTATTCTCTATGCTTATATTATTACCCCAAATTTTTAATTTGTCAACCCCTATATAAATTTTTTGGAAACCCACATATAGTAAATGTTTTACTCAAATTAAAAAATATTTTTTCTAAATTTTAATAAAAAGTGTTCATTTGACAATTAAAAAATAACCCTACCCGATAATTAAATTTTACCCGACTCTCTAATTGACAAAAATTATCTTTGTTTGACCAAAAATAAATTTTTATATCCGCTATACGGTTAATAGACTGCTTTGTAATTTTTTCAAAACAAAAAAAGAACTAATATCATAAACTATAATTAACTTTGGAAAATATTTATGTATAAAACTTTCCTTTTAATTTTATCCTTTTGCTTTTCTTTTCTTTCGGTATCGGCTAAAGCGGCAAATTCCTATGCAATAAACCTTGAGTGGTTTAACAACTTTAATGACGAGCTTCTTGTTCAATATATAGTTGAGGGGCTTAATTACAATAAAGACGTAAGAATTGCAAAAAATAACATCTTAAAATCAAGACAGGAAAAAAACTTAAAAATTTCTGATGAATTTTTCAATGTTGATGTGGGCGCAAATTACCTTCTTTTAAAAATTCCAAAAACCGCAATACCATTTAATGACATACAAACAAACAGTTTTGCGCTCCCTTTTGTCGTAATGTGGGAAATTGACTATCTTGGGAAAAATTATAATAAAATCCAAAAGGCAAGATTTGATATCGAAAACTCCTGTTTTGATTTAAAGTCGGCAAATTTACTTGTGGCAACGGAAATTGCATCAAGTTATTTTAATATCTCAAGTTTAAATAAACAAATTGAATACAAAGAAATGATGGTTGATATGCTTGATAAAATATATAAAAGAAGAAAAAAGATGTATGATTTCGGGGTTATATCTTCCATTGAAATTAATTTGGCCGAGGATTTATACCTAAGCGAAAGAAATTCGTTAAATAAACTCTTAAAAGAAAAAATCGCTTTTTTAACACAACTTGCACAACTAATGGGAAGAAGCCCTTATGAAATTGACGATATAAGGGTTAATCAATTTGATAATATCACATATAAAGGGATTTACCCCGAAAACCTGAACGGGAGCATAATTTTAAACCGCCCAGATATTATGAAACTTGAAAACGAAATAAAAAAAGCAAAAATAGATATAACTATCGCAAAAAAGGATTTCTTACCAAAATTAAACGTGGCGGGGGTTCTTGTTTTTTCAACCGTTGTTCAAAATTTTGGCTGGAAGGGTGCGCTTGCAGGGCTGCTTGCGGGAGCAACCCAGAATATATTTGACGGCGGGAAAAGAATTTTCACCCTTAAAAAAACCAAAAGGGAATATGACATAGCGCTTGAAAATTACCTTAAATATGACCTTATGGCCCTAAAAGAAGTCAATGACGCTCTTTACAATTTAAAATACGATTATGAAATTTATTTGGGAGAAGAAAAAAGGGCAAATCTTGAAAATTCAAATTTTATAAAAATTTATAACTCTTATAATAAGGGTGCAAAAAGCTATATTGACTATGCAAATGAAAATATTCAAAACCTCAAAAGCAAAAATAACCTTGTATCCTCTAAAAATCAAAATTTTATTAACCTTATAACCCTTTATAAGGCTGTAGGCGGGGCGCTATAGACTATGAAGAAAGTTGTTATTATAGCTTTTATTGTTCTTTGTATTGTTTTTGGGGGGATTTATCTTTACTTTAAAAACAAAGATAAAAACACAATAACGCTTTTCGGGAATATCGAAATAAGGCAATCAGACCTTGCCTTTCGGGTATCGGGAAGGCTTATAAAACTTTATAAAGAAGAAGGGGACGAAGTAAAAGAGGGGGAACTCTTAGCAGAAATTGACCCCGACACTTATAAAACGGCTCTAAACCTTTCAAAGGCGGATGTAAGAGAAAAAAGGGCTCAAAAGCTCCAAAAAGAGGCGGTTTATAATTATAACTATCCTCTTTGTTCGGATTTTACAATATCAAAAGAAGAATGCTCAAATTTAAAATACGAAAGGGATTATGCAAAAAGCGCATACGACGCTTCGGTTGCAAATCTTGAAAAGGCGATTATAAATCTTGATGATACAAAGCTTTATGCCCCTTTTGACGGCATTGTCTTAAGCAGAATAAGAGAAAAAGGGACAATTTTAAATACGAATGACGTTGTATATTCAATTTCCATGGAAGAACCAATCTGGATAAGGGCATACATTGAAGAAAAAAATTTAGGAAAAATTAAACTCGGTCAAAGTGCGCTTGTATATACGGATTCAAGACCAAAAAACCCCTATTTGGCACATGTAGGTTTTATTTCCCCCGTTGCGGAATTTACTCCAAAAACCGTTGAAACGGCAACCTTAAGAACCGATTTAGTTTACAGACTCAGAATAATCATAGATAAAAAAGACCCCTATTTAAGGCAGGGAATGCCCGTTACCGTGAGGATAAAAAATGAGGGATGATATTTTATTGAGCGTAAAAAATTTGAATAAAAAATTTTTTGATACAGAAGTTATAAAAGATATATCATTTACCCTGAAAAAAGGTCAAAAAGCCGCATTAATAGGCCCTGACGGCTCCGGAAAAACCACTCTTTTAAGACTTATATCGGGACTGATGCTCTCAGATAATGCCTGCAAAAATAAAGATGATAAATCAATTTTGATAGATAACCTCTCCCCAAATACTGATTTATTAAAAATTAAAAAAATTATAGGATATATGCCCCAAACATTCGGGTTGTATGAAGATTTAACGGTTGAAGAAAATTTAAAGCTCTATGCCGGCTTAAAAAATGTTAAAAAGGAAGAACAAAATGAGCTTTTTGAAACTTTATTGAATTTTAGCGGTCTTACCAACTTTAAAGACAGAATATCGGGGGCACTTTCAGGCGGAATGAAACAAAAACTCGGGTTATCCTGTACCCTTTTATCAAGACCCAAGCTTTTACTTTTAGATGAACCCTCAGTCGGGGTAGACCCCGTTTCAAGGAGAGATTTAATCCAAATAACGGACAAGTTGTCTAATGAAAATAATATAGGGATAATCTGGGCTACAAGCTACTTAGATGAGGCAAAGTTTTTTGATAAGGCAATTTTACTAAAAGAAGGTAAAAAAATATACGACGGCACCCCGAATAATGCCAAAAAAGTAATGGAAGGGCTTGTTTTTCATGTTAATCCGAAAAATCAAGATAAAAGAGAGCTTCTTGATTTAATAGTAAAAAATGAAAAGGGAATTTCAGATGCCATTATAGAAGGGGATAAAATCAGGGTTGTTTTTGAAAACAAAGAAGCAATCAAATTTTTTAAATACGAAAAAGAAGAAATTGAGCCTATCTTTGAAGATTTTGTTATGTGCGCCCTTGGCGGAAGGAACCCTGCATTCTATACAACAACAATAAAACCTAAAACAAATCCAATAGACATCCCCTATATTGAAGCAAACGGCTTAAGCAAAATTTATAAAACAAAAAACGGCGAATTTAAGGCGGCAGACAATATAACTTTCAAGGTTTCAAGGGGGGAAATATTCGGGCTTTTAGGGCCAAACGGCGCAGGGAAATCCACAACTTTTAAAATGCTGATAGGGCTTATTAAATCAAGCGGGGGAAATTCTAAAATAATGGGTTTTGATATAAAAGAAAACCCCCTTGAAGCAAAGAAAAATTTCGGTTATATGGCACAAAAATTTTCTTTATTCGGGAATTTAAGCGTAAGGCAAAACATTGATTTTTTTAGGGGCGTATATTCCATAAAAGAAAATAAAAAAGAGGAGATACAAAAAATAATCGAAGGAATGGAACTTGACAGATACCTTGATAAAAATGCTTCAAGCTTGCCTTTGGGGTTTAAACAGAGGCTTGCCCTTTTGTGCGCCACAATTCATAATCCTCCTGTTTTATTTTTGGATGAGCCCACATCAGGGGTTGACCCCATTTCAAGGAGAGAATTTTGGATGAGGATAAATGAACTTACCAAACATAAAACCACCGTTCTAATTACCACACATTTTATGGATGAAGCCCAATTTTGCGACAGAATCGCTCTTGTCTATAAAGGAAAAATTTTAATAACCGATACCCCCGACAACCTTAAAAATTCGGTAAAATCGGAAAAATTGAAAAACCCCACAATGGAAGATGCTTTTATAGAAATTATCAAAAAGGCAAATTGAAATATGAATTACAATATAGTTAAAGTTTTCACAATAAAAGAGTTTAAGCAAATTTTAAGGGATATATCAAGCATATTAATTGCGTTTTTTCTTCCTTTGATTTTGTTATTTTTATTTGGTTTCGGGATAAATTTTGATACAAATACCGTTAAAATCGGGGTAATAAACGAGGATAACACCCCTTTAAGCCGTGACATTATACAGAGCCTTATTAATTCAAGATACCTTGATGTAAGTTTTCAAAAAACACAAAACGAAGCTTCAAAACTCTTATCCGGAGGCAAAATAAGAGGATATGTAACATTTCCCAATAACTTTTCCGTTGAATATAAAAAAAATAAAACGGCAAAAATTCAAATTATAACAGACGGCACAGAGCCAAACACCGCAAAATTTGTTTCCTCTTATGTAAAAGGAAGCATTCAATCTTACCTTGATTATAAGGCAAATGAAGTTAAAAATATCAGCCCGAAAGAAAATATCAACCCCATTGTAAGATCCTGGTATAACCCCGCACTAAAGAGCACTTACTTTGTTTTACCGGGGTCTTTGGCTATTATTATGACAATGACGGGAACCGTCCTAACCGCCCTTGTTATTGCAAGAGAATGGGAAAGGGGAACAATGGAAGCCCTTTTAACAACGGAGATTACCAAAGAAGAATTTGTTTTATCAAAATATATTGCCTACTTTATTTTGGGTTTTTTATCAATTGTGTTTTGCCTTTTTGTAATTATTGTGTTTTTTAGAGTCCCTTTTTATGGCTCGTATATCATTCTTTTAATTGTATCTTCCCTTTTTATGCTCAATGGAATAGGGATGGGGCTTTTAATTTCAACCGTTTTTAAAGACCAGTTTACATCAAGCCAGATAGCGGGCACCGTTGGTTTTATGCCCTCTATGATGTTATCGGGGCTCATATATGAAATTGATTCCATGCCCCCTTTTATAAGGGCATTATCTTATATAATCCCTGCAAAATATTATGTATCCGCAATTACAAGCCTATTTTTATCGGGAGTGGTAGTTAAAACGCTTATTTTAAATTCTCTTTATATGCTTCTTTTTTCGTTTGTAATGTACATACTTGTCTTGAAAAACACAAAAGAGAGGATTGAAGAATGCTAAAAGAAAAGTATGGCGCACTATTCAGCCTTATAAAAAAGGAATTTTATTCTGTCTGGCGGGATAAAAAAACCCGCTCCGTCATATTTTTGCCCCCCATATTACAACTTTTTATATTCTCATACGCAGCCACTCTTGATATTCAAAATATAAAAATCGGGGTTTTAAACAGAGATAATACGGAAATTTCAAGAGAATTCATCCGCCAAATTAAATCGAGCAGATACTTTACCAAAATATACAACCTGAAAAACGAAAATGAATTAAAAAGGGCAATGGATGAAGAAAAAATAAGGGTGGCAGTTTATATAAATAACGACTTTACAAAAAAATATAAAGCAAAAAATAATCCCGATATTTTAATTATCACAGACGGCAGACACACAAACGCAAGCCAAATTATAGGCGGGTATATATCTGAAATTGCAAGCTCCTTTACTTTGATGGGGCAAAAGAAAAAAAATTCAATTATAGAGTTTGAAACAAAAGACAGATTTAACACAAACTTAAACTACCACTGGTTTATAGTTGCGTGTTTAACAGGTATATTGCCCATGACAACAGTTGTTTTGCTCTCCTCTTTATCCCTTGCAAGAGAAAAGGAAATGGGCACATTTGATGAATTAATTGTAGTACCGCTAAAACCCGTTGAAATTATAACGGGAAAGGTTATAATCCCTTTGCTTTTTGGAATTTTAGACGGGATTATAATATTAATTCTTGCTATCTTGTTTTTTAAAATCCCCTATCAAGGCTCGTTTATTTTATACGTTTTATCTCTTGCTTTATTTTTGCTCTCCGTTGTTGGTATCGGGCTTTTTATATCCTCTTGGGCAAAAACCCAGCAGCAGGCTATGCTTTATGTATTTATATTCATGTTCCCCGCCATAATGCTTTCAGGATACACAACCCCGATTGAAAACATTACCCCGAAAGCCTTACAATATTTAACCGTATTAAATCCTTTGAGGTTTTTCCTTGTAATTTCTAAAGGAATAATTTTAAAAAATATGAACTTATATTACGTTTCTTTAAATTTAATTCCAATCATTATTATTTCAATAATAACTTTAATCGGGGCGGGGCGGGCTTTTAGAGGAAAGCTTGAATAAAACCTTCTCTTTAGAGTAATCAATGTATTTTTGACCGCTTTATTGCATGGCGGGTAATTTTAATGGTATAATAACTTTGGTTCTAAATTATGAAAGGTAATTTAATTATGAAAAAGAGCTTAGCTTTTACATTGGCAGAAGTATTGATTACTTTGGCTATTATTGGTGTAGTTGCTGCGATGACAATTCCTTCTGTTATTGTTAATACAAACCAATCAGAATTCAAAACAGGCTTAAGAAAAGCCGTTTCGGTTTTGAATTCATCTTTAACAATGAATATGGCACTTGAAGGTGAAACGCCATACGATAACGGAAACTTATTCGGATACCTTCAACAACATATGTCTGTTATGAAATCAACAACAAAACTTGATTTCAATCATGATGGAAACTTGGCTTTCTATACAACAGACGGTATGAGATTTGAAATTCCTACAACTTCAAAAACTTTTATTATGCATGAATCAACAGGCTCTGATAATAATAACACACTTACATTCAACGACAAAGTTAATAATGGGGGTACTTCCGGCGATTCAGTCAGCTACATCGGTGCTTGCGGTTCAAGCGGACTTGCAATTAATACAAATAACACCGCAAACCATCCTTGCATGATTATGGTTGACGTTAACGGGGATAGAAAACCGAACCCGAATGCAAATAGCAATACTAACGGATACTTATTCCCTCAACCTAACGATAAACTCTTAAGGGATGTATTTACCATCATGATTACTGATGAAAAAGCAATTCCTTATGGTGTTATAGCTCAAAAAGCTATGTATCAGGCTCAAAAATAACACGCATGTTAAAAAAATAATTAATAACCCCGTTTTTTATATCAAAAACGGGGTTTTATTATACAAATAAATGCAAATTAAAAATCAAAAAGCACCCCATTTTATTATAGCTATGGAGTGCTTTACAAACTTTTTAAACTCTATAATACTAATTTTAATCCAGCAAGGCTTCTAATATTGATGCATTTTTTGTTGCCAGTGTATTTTCTCTGATTTTTGATCTGTGGATATATGTTCTTAGAGCTTCACGGATAAGTTCCGAACGTGAACGATTTTCCGTGTCTGCAATTTGGTCGATTTCATCTAAAAATTTTTCGGGCATTGAAATTAAAACTCTTGCCATTTTTTATTCTCCTTTTAACTCTTTTTTTCTCTTTCCGTTTTCGAGGTTTTTCCTCTCTACATTTATATAAACAAATTATCTATAAGAAAATTGCTTTTTTTATATTATTTTTATATATATTTGTAATAAATCTTAACAAAAGAGAACTTTGCTTGCCTATAGCCCTTTTAGGGCATTTACATATTCATATATATCATTGTCGTCAATAAATTCGGTTGCATGGATTGTAACGATATTTTCATCCGTTTTTATTCCGCCAAGAATATTGTTTTCTTTTAAAATAGATAAATACTTATCAGGACTTATGCCCTCTTTCATTTTCACGCTAAAAGTGTTAAAAAAGTTTTTATTTACGGTTTTATACCCTATTTTATCAAGCTCATAAGATAATTTATGGGCATAACAGTATCCCATATTTGCAATCTCACTTAAAGACTTTGCCCCGATTAAAGAGAGGTATAAAGTTGCACAAAGAGCCGTAAGTGCCTGATTTGAACAGATATTTCCCGTTGCCTTACTTCTTCTTATATGCTGCTCTCTGGCTTGAAGGGTTAAAACGTATGCGATTTTGCCTTCTCTATCTACTGTTTTTCCGACTATTCTTCCCGCAAGCTGCCTTTTATACTCATCTTTTGTGGATATAAACCCGCCGTATGCACCCCCGAAATTAAGCCCGAGACCAAAGGGCTGATAATCTCCCGCAATAATATCCGCAGCGGGCGGCTCTATAACAGAGAGGTTTGATATATCAACGCAAGCTATTATAAGCTCTTTTCCCTCTTTTTTGGGTATTTGATTTAATTCTCCGTCATATTCGGGGTATGAGTATATTTTGCCTGCATATATGACACCTTCATCAGGCGCACTTGATATTGTATAATCAATGTCTTGCGCCCAAAGATAGGTCTTTATAACTTCTATATAATTAGGGTTTAATTTATTTGAAATAAAAATGTTTTTTACTTTGTTAATCCTTACCGCCATAAGGCAGCTTTCAGCACATGCACAGGCGCCGTCATACACGGATGCATTAGACACATCCATGCCTGTAAGGTTACATATCATGGATTGAAACTCGTACATAATTTGTAATGTGCCTTGCGAAATTTCAGGCTGATAAGGGGTGTATGCCGATAAAAATTCAAATCTTGAAGCAACATAATTAATGGCAGAGGGTATATATTTTTTTTGAGCCCCGCCGCCTAAGAAATTTATATAATCCGTTTTATTTTTCTTTGATATGCTATATAGCCTTTTTTGCGCTTGCATTTCGCTTATCGGATTATAAAGCGCCAATTCCTCCATCCTGCATTCTTCAGGAATAGTTTCAAAAAATTTATCTATGCTAAAAGCATTGATTTCATCAAGCATTTTTTGTCTGATGTCATCTGTGTGTGCTTCAAAATTCCTCATTGTTTTTTATGCTACTTCTTCTTTATAATCTTCATATTCAAGAAGCCCTACCGTATCTTCGCTCGGGTTTGATGCTTCAATTTTAACCAGCCAGCCTTTTTCATAACAGTCCTCATTGATAATTTCGGGCGAATTAATAATCGCTTCATTAACTTCAACAATTTTGCCGCCAATGGGCATGTATATTTCAGATGCCGCCTTAACCGATTCTATTGTTGCAAAAACTTCATTTTTTGAAAAGCTTGCGCCTATTTCAGGGAGTTCAACAAAAACAATATCTCCCAATTGCTCAATTGCATAATCCGTTAAGCCTATTGTGCAAAGGTCTCCATCTTCTAAAACCCATTCATGGGTGCTAGAACAAAGTATTCCTTCAGGTACTTTTGTTTGTTCGCTCATAAGTTATCCTTTTTGTTTTTCTTCTCTATAAATGGTTTTTTTACAATTTTAGCATTGTATTGTTTATTTCTTATCATAATATTAACTGTTATGCCAAGTGTTTTTTCTAAAGTGTTAAGTGATGTTTCATTATTTACATCAAGATAAGCTAAACCTATATTTTTCTTTAATACGGGAGAAGGGCCGCCCGAGGTAACAACACCTATTTTTTTGCCCTCATAAAAAACTTCATACCCGTGGCGGGCAGGGATTTTATCTTCCATAATAAAGCCCACAAGTTTTTTTGATTTGGGGACTGTACCGTTTAATTGCCCCATTATAACATCTTTACCGTTATAATCTTCTTCTTTGTCTTTTGCAACGGACCAGCCAAGCCCCGCCTCAACCGGAGTAACGGTTTCATCCAAGTCGTTCCCGTACAAATGGAGCGCAGCTTCAAGCCTTAGAGTATCTCTTGCACCGAGCCCGATGGGTAAAATCCCAAATTCCATGCCATCTTCAAGAATTTTATCCCAAAGATAAGCGGAATAATGATTTTTAACGAGTATTTCAAACCCATCTTCTCCCGTATAGCCCGTTCTTGCAATTAAAACATTTATGTTTTTAATTTCTCCCCTTTTGATGGAGAAAAACTTTGGCTGGTTTTCTTTTTTAATTCCCATTTTTTCAATTAATAAAGAAGCCTTGGGCCCTTGTACGGCAAGAAGGGAATAGTTATGAGAATCGTTAACAATGTTAACATCAAACCCTAAAGAGTTTCTTACCATCCAGTTCAGGTCGTCATCAATTCTTGAAGCGTTAACTATTAAAAGGTAATCTTTATCTATTTCATCAAGTCTGTATATTATTAAATCGTCTATAATTCCGCCGTTTTTATTTGTAAGTTGACAGTATAGGGCCTTATTTTTTGTTAACTTTGAAACATCTTGAGGCACAAGCTTTTGTAAGAAATTCAGAGAATCTTTTCCCGATATAAAAACTTCTCCCATATGAGAAACATCAAAAAGCCCCACGTTTTGCCTTACTGCATTATGTTCTTCAAATATAGAGGTGTATGAAACAGGCATGAGCCATCCTGCAAAGGGGGTGAGCTTTGCATTCAATTTGGTCTGTTCTTCATATAGAAATGTTTTTTTATCCATTTTTGCCTTCTTATCTAACGTAAACCCTGGGAAGTCTAACTTTAAGCCTGCATGTTAATTCATAATTAATTGTGCCTAAAATTTGAGCCCAGTTATCTACCGATAAAAAATTATCTTTATCATACCCTAAAATTGTTATTATGTCTCCAACTTTTACATCAAGGCCGCTTACATCAAACATCATCTGATCCATTGTAATTCTTCCGATTTGAGGAACATAAACCCCTTCTATTGAACCTTGAATTTTTCCCGATAAGTTCCTTGAAATGCCGTCAGCGTACCCTATTGGAATTGTTGCAACTTTTGTATCTTTATTTGCTTTATATATGTGTCCGTAGCTTACCCCTTCTCCCTTTTTTATTGTGTGTATGTTTGTAATTCTGCCTTTAACCGAGATAAGTTGTTTTAATTCAGGCAACTTACAAATTGGTTCAACCCCGTATGTTAAGGGGGACAGGCCGTATATAACAATCCCCAAGCGTATTAAATTGTATCTGTCATCATCCAATATAAAAGCGCCCAGACTGTTTTGAGAATGGATTTTGAGGTTTTTTATATCAATGTTGTCTAAAACGTAGTTAAATCTTTCTGTTTGGTTATTTAAAATTTCTCTGTTTTCGGCATCTGCAAAGTGCGTAAAGACGCCCGTTAATTCAAGACAATCAAGGTTTCTTATTTTATTTATAAAAGAAGGTGCATTTTTATAATTTATGCCTATCCTGTTCATTCCCGTATCAACTTTAACCTGAACTTTAAGCTTTTTATTACACCTTTCATACAAAAGTTTTAGAGCTTCAATATGTTCATCATTAAATACCGAAATTTCTATATCATAGTTTAGTGCGGCTTCAAATGCCCAAACGGGAACGGCTCCAAGTACAAGTATGGGGCATTTTATTTTATTTTCTCTAAGTTCAATCCCTTCATCAATTGATGCAACCGCAAGAGAATCTATTCCGCAGGCAAGCAAAGTAGGTGCGCTCATAAGACTTCCATGCCCGTACCCGTCCGCTTTTATAACCGCCATAAGGTGCTTATTTTCAACATTTTTAATGCATTTTTTGATATTTAAAATGTTTTCTTCAAGATGTCCCAAATCAACCTCGACCCAGGAATCTCTGTGTTTATTGGTAAAGCTTGTTCTTACGTTTTTCATTTATGCCCCTTTTTGAGATAAATACAATTCTAAAGTATTTTCCATAAGTTCGGCAACCGTCATTGGCCCAATTCCCCCGGGGACAGGTGTTATATAGGAAGCTTTTTCTTTTACCCCCTCAAAATCAACATCTCCCCTGATTTTGCCCTCATCATCTCTTACAATTCCGACATCAAATACAACAGCGCCTTCTTTTATCATATCTTTTGTAATAAGGTTTTTTTGCCCTGCGGCGGATATAATAATATCTGACATTTTTGCAAGTTCGGATAAATTTTTGGTTTTTGAATGTGCCGTTATAACGGTTGAATTTTTTTTGGACATTAAAACAGAAATTGGCTTCCCTACAATATTTGAGCGCCCGATAACAAGTGCAACTTTACCTTCGGTATCTATTTTATACTCGTCTATAAGTTTAATTATCCCCTTTGGAGTGCAAGGGATTATAGAATTAATTCCTTTAAAGAGTTTGCCCGCATTAAATGAATTAAACCCGTCAACATCTTTATTCGGAGAAATTCTGTCAATAAAATCGTTTTCTGATAAGTGTTTTGGGAGAGGAAGCTGCAATAAAATCCCGTTTACATTTTCATCTTTATTTAATTTTTCAATTTCGCCCAAAAGTTCTTCTTTTGATATTTTTTCATCCAGCTTAACCAAAAAAGAGTTAAACCCCGCTTCTTTAGCCCTTTTTATTTTGTTGTTAACATAAATCTTGCTTGCCGCATTTTCCCCGACGATAATAACCGAAAGAGTGGGCTTAACATCAAGCTTTTGAACTTTTTCTTTAATGTTATCAACTATTTTTTGAGCTATGCTTTTTCCGTCTATAATTTTTGCTGTCATAGGTTATCCTTGCGGCATATTTAGTCTTGAATAAACAGTTTTTAAAATGTTTTCAAATTCATCTGAATCAATTTCATCTTTAAATTCGGGGATAATTCCAAGTAAACTTAACCCGAGAGAATTTATCCCTTCAAGTAAAATATTTGCGTTATTTTTGTCGGATACTTTATTTAATATTACCCCGAATTGCCCGTTTGAAGCGTATTTATTAGAATTTTCAAAAATTTTGTTTGCTAAATCTATTGATTTTAAATCAGGATTTGAAATCAAAAGGGTTGTGTCAATCGGATAGTCAACAAGCTGATTTAAATATTTGAGGTCATATTCGCAATCAAAGATTACAAAATCATACCTTTCAACAAGTTTTACAAGCGCATCATTCATCTGCTTTGTAATGGGACATCTGCACTCTTTTGAAGCAACAAAAGAAGATGAAACAATATCGACGTTGTTATCAACTTCAATTAAAATATCTTCAAGCGCCCACTCTATATATTCCTGTTTTGTCATTTTACTCGGGATGCCCGTATTGTATTCATGCTTCCCGCTTCTTATTCCGTAAATTGTTTTATCAATCGTAATTCCGAAAAACTCGGACAACTCTCCCGTTAAATCGTTGTCCACAAGAAGAATGCTTTTGTCTTTGAATTTGTTTTTGATAATATTTGACAGGTGATACGTGACGGTTGACTTTCCGCTTCCGGATTTTCCGATTATTGCAATTGTTGATGTCATAAAAACCTTTAGATAATGTTTATAAATTAATTTTATTATAAAATCTAAATTATGAAAAATGTTAAATGTAAAAATGTTTTATTTATTAACTACGGAGGAATAGGAGATGAAATACTGTTCCTGCCCGCTATACAAGGTTTTAAAAAGCTTTATCCGGATTGCAAAATAACCCTTGCGCTTGAAAAAAGAGCAAAAGGCATAAAAACCTTAACAAACCTTATAGATGATATTATTGAAGTTGATATAAAATCTTCGTTTATAAAAAAAGTATTAAGCATTTTAAATTTAATAGTTAAGGCAAGATTAACGGGGTTTGATACCGTAATTTCAAGCGGAAAGTCACCCTTGGTTTCAATTATTTTGTATTTAACCGACATAAAAACAAAAGTAGGGTATAAAACAAAAACCTCGTTTTTATTGGACGGTGAAGTTCCCCTGAATGAAAACTCTTATGCAGGGAATATGTATTTTGATTTAATAAAACCCTTTGGTCCCGTTGAATTTGAATTGCCAAAAATTTTATACGACAAAGATTTTATGGTTCCATACAAAGAAAACGACTTTGTTTTAATTCATCCGGGGGTTTCCCTTATGAGCGTTAAAAAGCACATATTAAAATGCCCCTCTCCCTCTTTTTGGGTAGAGCTCATAGATGAACTTATAAAAAGGGGAGAAAATGTTATTTTAGCGGGCGGAGTTGATGATAAAAATACGGTTGAATTTATTTTGGATAACATAAAAGAAAATGAAAAATTCCGTTCAATGTATATGAAAACAAAGAGTTTATATGAAATGGCCGGGTTAATTAAAAAATCAAAATTCCTCCTTTGTTGTGATAGCGCTCCTTTACATATAGGTGTAGGGGTTGGGGCAAATATTAATGTTATCTTTGCTCCCACAAACGAAAATAAACTTGTTCCAAAAATGTGCAATATAAAAGTAATTAAAAAAGATATAAATTGCAGACCTTGTCTTTGGGATAAAAGAAAGACAAACTGTGAAAAATCGGATTGTCTTAATATTTCCCCCAAAGATGCTCTAGACTGTATGAAGTAATGTAACGCACTTTATTGCGTTTAGAATTTTTGTAGTGTAAAATTTTATAGAAAATGTGCAATTTTGAGCATATTTTTATTGTATTACCATTTATCCTGTAAAGCGAGGAAATATGAAACTTTTGCAAAAATTATTTATGACATCTGCATTGGCATCAGCTATGTTACTAAGCTCAAATGTTGCAAATGCACTGAATATTGTTGATGTTCCCAATACATTTTGGGCTAAAAATGAGATAATTCAGTCAATTCAAAATAACTACATTCCGCCCAAAGGGGATAAATTTTATCCCAATTCTCCCATAACAAGGGCAGAATTTGCAAATGCAGTATATAATGTTATTCAAAGGGGACAGGTATCGTCTGATTATCAATTTTCAGACATTACACCAAGCACTCAATACGGTTCAAACATTTTAACCCTATCTCAACTTCAAATTGTGTTCGGGTATCCTGACGGCGAATTTAAGCCTGATAAACCCTTAAAAAGAAGTGAAGCTTCAAGCGTTATTGCAAACATTATAAAAAGCGATTTTTGGAATAAATCCGTTCTTGACAAATTCCAAGATAAAGATGATGTTCCGGAATGGGCAGAACTTTCTTACATAAACAATATTGTAAACGACGTTTATGTTAACTACCCCAATTCAAAAGTTTTATTGCCGAATGAATATCTTACAAGAGCACAAGCTGCGGTATTAATGTCCAAATTATCATACGCACTCAATCAGTATAAAACTTCATACCTTCCCCAAGACGAACTTGAAAATGTTTCGGATGAAGATGAAGATAAAGTGGTTCCCGTATTTGTCGGAACGGATACTCTCGGCGAATTTAAACACTCATACAAAAATACTGTAAATATTTACGATACAAAAAAAGTAATTCAGGCAGGAAATATTGTTCCCGTTCGTGCACTTCAAAGAGTTGATGCAAGAAAAGTATCTGAAGGCGAGCAATTAGCTTACGTTTCACCCAAAGATGTTTATTCAATTGAAGGCACAAAACTTTATTCCGAAGGAACAAAATTCTTAGGATATGTTGATAGCGTTGAAAAATCATACTGGTTAAAAAGACAACATAAAGCATACATTGTATTTAACAAAGCAGTTTTAACCGACGGAACCGAATTTCCGGTTGCGGGTGTTTTATATTCAACCTACAGAGGCAAAGTAGTTAAAGAAAAAGAAAAAGATACACTAAAAATCGAAAGAGATGCGACTAAACAGTATCCAAGGGACATAAAGGCATACAAATTCACAGATAAGCTTGTTCCTGTTATCAAATATGAAGATTCAACAAAAGACAATTTGTTTATGTTAATAACGGGCGATATGATTATTCCCGATTCATCAACATTATAAATTTATAAAACTTAAACTTTAAAAACGTCCTATAAAAATAGGACGTTTTTTTATTATTAATATTTTTTTGTTATAATTTATCGGTATGAAGGCTGATGAAAGTGAAATTTTAAATCTTTTAGACAAATCATGCGCTCTTATATCGGAATCTAAGTTTGTTGATGCGCAAAAAAAACTCTTAAGAGCGGTTATGATTGCCCCCGATAATATAGAAGTTAACAGAACTCTGGGGCTCTGTCTTGTTAACCTTGAAAAGTATCATGAAGCTGAAAAATATTTTGAACGTGCGGTTAAATTGGATAAAACCGATGCAAATTCTTGGTTTTACTATGCATGCTGCCTTGAAAAGCAAGATGAATATCAAAAGGCTGAAAAAGCCTATAAAAAAGTAATATCCCTTAGAGAAGAATACTATGATGCATATAAGAGTCTTGCGGTTTTATATCTAAAAACGGGAGAATATGAAAAAATAACAAAAAAACTCTCCCGCATAACAGAGGTAGGAAAAGACGATTACCAATCATTTTATATAATGGCATCCGCCTATATGGCAACGGGGGACGAAAAAAAATCCTCCGAGCTTTTAAAAATTGCTCATAAAATGATGCCCGCCCACATCCAGATAATCAACAATTTAACAAGTTGTCTTATAGCATCAGGAGAGCTTGAAGAAGCTAAAGACTTCATTAATAAAGGACTTAAAATTGAGCCTGATAATTCGCAGTTGAATTTTAATTTGGGGACAATATACCAGCTTCAAAATGATACAAATAGTGCAATTGAGCACTTTTCAAAGGCATACCTTAAAGACCCCGCCCCCGCAACACTTACCTCTCTTGCATCCTGCATGGTAAGTATCGGCAACTATCAGGAAGCTTATAAATACTATAACACCCTGCATAACCTCTATCCCGATAAACAAAACTACACAAATAACCTTATAAAATGCGCAATAGAATGCGATTTATACGACAAAGCCCTGGTAGAAATTGATAAAATGCTTGCAATAAACCCGAAATCCGTAGAATTATTGAAGAAAAAAGGGTTTTGCAAAAGAATGCTCGGGGATTATGAAGGGGCAATTGATGTTTTAGAGGAACTTGTAAAAAAAGGCAAAATAGATTATGAGGTTTATTACAATCTTGGAATTTCAAAAGCCCGCAATAAAGATTTAGAGGGCGCAAAAGACGCACTTAAAAAGTGTATATCGTTAGAACCTGACAATCCTTGTGCAAGAAAAGATTTGGGTATAATCTACCTTTATATGAATATGGTTGATTGGGCACAGGACGAATTAAGACAGGCATTTGAACTTGAACCGTATAACGGGGAGTATGCATATAATTACGCTTTTTGTTTGTATAAGGGCGGAAACTACACAGAAGCCGATAAGATGTATAAAATGTCAATTTCTCTTGATGATAAAAACTCGATTTATTATTCATCATATGCAGATAACCTTATAATGCTTCAAAAGAAAGAAGATGCCATTCAAAATTACAAAAAGGCAATTTTATTAAACCCTAAGAACATACAGGCTAATTTCGGACTTGCAAAAATTTATTACTCCGAAAAAAAATATGCAATCGCAAAAGAGCTTTTAGAAGATTTGATAGGATATACAAATGATGCTGAGATATTAAATGCCCTTGCAATGGTATATATGAATTTAAAAGAATACGAAAAGGCAATAGGCATATTTAATAACCTTCATCTTGTTTATCCGGATAACCATATTGTATCTTGCAGCCTTGCAAAATGTTATTTAAAAATAAACGATAAAAAGAATGCCAAAATATACGCAAAAGAAGCCCTCAGGGTTTTTAGCGATTATGATGAGGCCATAAAAATTTTAAAAGAGGTAAACAAAGATGAATAAAAAAAGCATACTGTCTTTAATGCGCCCGACGGGAAAATTGCATTTGGGCCACTATCTGGGGGTTTTAACCAACTGGATAAACCTTCAGGAAGATAGTGAATATGATTGCTACTTTGGTGTTGCAGACTGGCATGCGCTGACTACTAAATTTGATGAAACGGACAGCCTAAAACAAAATACAAATGAAGTCCTTCTCGATTGGTTATCTTCCGGGATAGACCCTGAAAAATCAAACATATACCTTCAATCTTTAATACCGGAAACCGCTAAGTTGCATATATATTTAAGTATGGTAACCCCTATGAACTGGGCGCAAAGAGACCCTACCTTAAAAGATATGGTTAAAATTATGAAAGAAAAAGGCTCAAATGAAGAATATTCTTACGGCCTTATCGGGTACCCCATTTTAATGGCGGCAGACATTTTAACTTTCAATGCGGAGTTTGTCCCCGTTGGTATTGATCAGGTTGCCCATATTGAAATTGCAAGGGACATTGCAAGAAGGTTCAACAACATATATAAAACAGACCTTTTAATTGAGCCAAAACCAAAATTAACCCAAATTCCTTTATTAAAGGGTTTGGACGGGAATAAAATGGGAAAATCTTTCCATAACGATATTAAAATTTCAGATACAACAGAGCAAACAACAAAAAAAATTATGACGGGAATAACCGACCGCTCACGCTTAAGAAAAACAGATATAGGGCATCCTGATGAGTGCGAAGTTATTTATCCTTATTGGGAAATATTTGCAAAACAAGAGCAAAAAGAAGAAATCAAATGCGCCTGCGAAAAAGGCGAAATTGGTTGTGCCGAATGCAAAAAAAGGCTTGCTCAAATCGTAAATGAAAAAATGAACCCCATAAGGGAAAAAAGAAAAGAGCTTGAATCCGACACAAATAAAGTTAAAGAAATTATTTATGAGGGCTCAAAAAAAGCAAGAATAAAAGCAAGGGAAACCTTAGAAAAAGTGGAAAGTACGGTTATGATATACAGATAATAAACAACCCCCTTAAAATAAGGGGGTTGTTATCGTCAATCGAACAGTATTTATTCTTTTTTTCTGTTTGAAATCAATTCTCCCGCTTTATGCCCAAGGTTGTATGCAAGAATTGAACCTGCCACAAATAAAAGGTCTACTCCTACTTTAACAAGGGTTTGTTTTGCGCTTCCATTCGGAGTTGATGCCAAATCTTTAAATTTTGTCCTTAAAGTTTCTGTAAGTTCTTTTATTGTTGATGAATTATTTAATATTTTTGCGGCTTTTCCCGCAAGACCGGTTGTTGCTTCGGGTGTATTGGTGGCTGCACTTCTTGCATATTTCATTATTGCTTCCATGCTGAACATTGCGCCCATTGCGGTTGTTTCTTCAATTAATGCGGCATACTGGTCATCATCTTTTAATACTCTGACTCCGGCTGCCACACATAAAAGAGGGTTAACCGCTTTTTGGGCAATTGCACCAATTTTTGTTCCGGCGCCCGTTGTTTCTACCGCTTTATCAAGAGTACCCGCCTTTCCGCCGAGTTTTTCAAAAACGGTTTCTATGGCATCATCAGAGGCTTTTAAAAATGTTTCACTTTTATTTAGGAAATTTGAAAATATTGAGCTTGAGTGCAAAACATCATCTGTCGCACCTATAGTCTGACATGTGCCGACCACACCTCTTGTTGTGTCGTCCTTATCTATACATTTGCCAAAGTTTCTTCCCGCAAATAATACTGATGAAACAAAACCCATATAAGTATAACTGCCTTCTAAACTTCCTTACTTAAATAAAGTATTTTTTGTATTTTAAATTGCCCGTAATTTAAAATTTTTAATATTTATTTACAACATTTTTACTTTTTAATAAAATCAATAGGTAAGATACGTTTGAAGGAGTTTTTAAATTGGAAATTCAACCTATTAATGCAATTATTTATAATCAGGAAATTGTCGATATAAAAAATGTAATAGCGCCTCCTTATGATGTTATTACAAATGAAGAATGCGATAAATTATACGAAAAAGACCCGTATAACATTGTAAGACTTATCCTGACAAAAGGTGATAACAGATACCAAGATGCTAAAAAGTTCTATGACGATTGGATAGAAAACAAGGTTTTAATTCAAACGGATAAGCCCGTTATTTTCTATATGGTTCAAAAGTACACAACCGATTCGGGCAGAAAGATTGAAAGAAAAGGGTTTATTGCAAGAAATAAAATTGAAAAATTTGAAACAAAAAAAATCCTTCCCCATGAATATACAATGGGCGGCCCAAAAGAGGACAGATTAAAATTAACAAGGGCAATTAACGCAAACTTGAGCCAAATTTTTATGGTTTACACCGACCCTTCAATGACAATCGAGCATAAAGTGGCATCAAAATATCTTTTTAAAAAACCGTTTATAGACGTGTTTGATGATAACGGGGTTGAACATATTGTACATATCATAGATGACCCGTTTGATATTGAAATAATTCAAGAAACACTTTCCGATAAAACCCTTTTAATTGCTGACGGGCACCACAGATATGAAACCGCAATGAATTATTCAACAGAATCAAAAGACATGGAAGCTCAGTATGTTATGAGCTATTTTACCAATTCATCGGATGACAATTTAATAATTTTCCCAACCCACAGAATAATCACAAAAAGTTTTGATAACAAAACAATCTTGGATAAAGTATCAAAATACTATGATATAACAAGGCTTCCTTTTGACAGTTTTAATAAACTCCAAATTAAAAAACAGTTTTTGGATGAAATTGAAAAATCCAATGAGCAAAAAATCACAACCGGACTTTATTTGAGGGGTGATTCTTCCTTTTATATTTTAAAATTAAAAGATGAAGCAATATCTTTAATTGATGCTCCGGATGTACTTAAAAAACTTGATTTGGTTGCACTTCAAGAGCTTATTATCACAAAAGAACTTAAATACACAAAAGAAGAACAGATGGCTCAAGAAGGGATACAATATATCAAACAAGAGTTTGAGGCGTTTGATATGATTGAACAAAACAAGGCTTATGCAAGCTTTATTATGGCATACCCTAAAATGAAAGATATTGTTGAAATTTCAAAGGCAGGGTACAGAATGCCTCAAAAATCAACTTATTTTTATCCTAAACTATTATCCGGCATAGCAATAAATCCGCTTCATAAATAATGACAAAATACCTTAATACAAATTCATATATGAAATACGGCGCAAGCTATAATAAACCTTTAAAAAGTGTTGATTTTAAGCTTGTATCTCAAAGTGCAAAAAATGTTATAATTGAGCTTTTTAATAACCCTTTAGGCGATATTCCGTTTTTTGAAGCCGAGATGGAAAAAGAGGGGGACACTTTTAGAATATCTGTTCCTATAAAAAAGGTTTTTAAAAAAGGTGATGTAATATATTATGGCTATAGGGTTTTTGGCGAAAATTTCATAAAAACAAGAGAATATAAAAAAGGAAGCGATATAGGTTTTATATCAAGGCTTGATAGTGACGGAAACAGATTTAATCCTAACAAAATAGCATACGACCCTTATTCAATTGAATTATCCCATACTCATTCAAGTGTATCAGAGGATATGAAACAATTTAGGTCGGGCGGAGAAAATTACATATCGGATAATTCAAAAATTGCCCCTAAAACCGTTTTTAAAATTATAAAAGAACAAAAAATAAGAAAACCAAAAATAAGAGCACTTAAAGACGAAATTATAGCGGAAGTTCACCTTAAAGATTTAACCCGCCTTTGTAAAATGAAAAACAGAGGAACATATTATGCAGCGTCAAAATTTGTAAAAGAAATTAAAAAAACAGGGGTTACAATGGTTGAATTTTTGCCCTTGTGCGAGTTTGATTCCCATATAGAAAAAGGAAACCACTGGGGATATATGCCCTTAAATTACTTTGCAATTAAAAAATCCTTTTCATCGGATAAAAAACCATATGGTGCTCTTTATGAATTTAGAAAACTCATAAATGAATTTCATAAAAACGATATAAAAGTCTGTCTTGATGTTGTATACAACCATACGGCAGAAGGCAAAACGTACGGGGATAATGAAGATGCAAACCTTTTTTCCTATGCCCTGATTGATAACAAAAACTATTATAAGCTGGCACAAAATGCGCACTACACAAACCATTCGGGGTGCGGAAACGACCTTAATACAATAAATAAAATTTCCGGTGAGCTCATATTAAACTCGCTCAGTTTTTGGATTAATCAGGGAGTGGACGCTTTTCGCTTTGATTTAGCGGTATGCCTTATGGATTCATCTTCTTCAGGGTATGCAATGTATGATAAAGATAAAGGAATTCTCTCTTTATTAAAAAAACGTCTTGAAGATATGGGGCACACCGTTAATTCTCCAACCGAAGCAAAAGACGGAATAAATTTAATAGCGGAACCCTGGATGTGCTCCGGTGCATATAATTATCAGCTTGGAAACTTTCCTTATTATTTTGCGGAATGGAACGATATTGCAAGAGATGTAATAAGAGCTCAATCCATTCGTCCGAATAATGTTAACCCGTATGCCATAAGAAACATTATTGAAGGTACCAACACAAAATTTAAGGGGGATTTAAGAAGCATAAACTATGTAAGCTGCCATGACGGCTTTTCCCTTTTTGATTTAAACACATATAACAGGCCAAACCCTTCAACAAAGGGGGGATTTATCGGGGAGATGTGTTCTAATTATTCTGATAATATTATGGAACAGGATAATGCAATAAGAAAAGAGATTTTATTGCTTATGGTTTCATACGGCATCCCTATGATTCAATTCGGAGATATTTTCCTTCATTCAAAGGAAGGAAATAATAACAGTTACAACCTTGATAACAAAATAAACAGAATTAACTATAAATTGGATAAAAGAAAACAAAAACTGAATGAATATATACTAAAACTTATAAAATTCAGAAAAGAAAATAAGATTTTTTCTCAAACATATTATAAAGACACCCTTGAATACTATTTCCCGAATTCAAAAAGAATAGATGATAATGATGAGTCCTATTGGAAAAATAATTCTTCAAACATAATTTGCTTTAAGGTGGCGGATATAAAAAACAGTTTTTACATTGCAATTTCAAAAGATAAAAATCCTATTAACTTAACTCTTTTGAAAAACTCCAAAAATAAAAACTGGTTTTTAATTGCCGATACAAAAAAAGATTTTATTGACCTTAAGGGCAAAAAAGCGGATTATAAAGAATATCTGCTCGAACCATACGGAGCCGTTATATTTAAAGAAAAATAAGGAAGATAATTATGGAACTGATTGAAATTTTTGAAACTCTTGTTAAAATACCTTCTCCGTCTTTAAAAGAAGATAAGGTTGCAAATAAAATTATTGAAATCGTTGAAAAAGAAGGCATAAAGGCAAGAAAAGATTTATACGGAAATGTTTATTTAAAGGTGGATGGAACCGACCCTCAAAAAAAACCTTTGATGTTATCTTCTCATATGGATGTTGTCGGGGACGATTCACCGATTAACCTTGTATACAACAATGAATTTATTGAAACGGACAAAAAAAGAACTCTTGGTGCCGATGATAAAGCAGGAGTGGCAGCGGCGATTAAACTTGCAATTGATATTAAAAATTTTGATTTTCCCCATGGAGGACTTGAAGTCACCTTTACAAAGGATGAAGAAAACAACATGACGGGAATTGAAAATGTTGAATTTGATAAAATTGAAGCGGAAGATGTCCTTGTTCTTGATTCTGATAAATTGGGAAATTTTGAAATCTCAGGGGCCGGATATTCAAAGTTAAATATAAGTGTAATAACTCCTTTTGGCGGACATTCGGGGCTCGATATAGCGGATAAAACGAAGTTAAATGCGGCAAAATTAATAGCAGAGCTTGTAAATGAAATCCCCCAAGGGGTATACAAAAAAGATGATTACGGGGTGATAACCTCAATAAACCTTGGCTCAATCGTTGGGGGCGGAGTTGATAATTCAATTTATGCGGCAGTTGAAAATAAAATAGAAAGGTCGGATGCCGCAAGGTATGTATGTCATAAATCAATGTCAAATTTGATTAATACAAAAGGTTACGCTCACTACTCTTTAAGAAGCTCAAGCAAAGAATTAGAACTTGAATTAATTGATAAAATAAAAGGAATAATTGAAAACTTCAACAACAAATATAAAGACCTTGCAAAGGCAAGCATAGAAATTGAAGAACACCTTCCGATTTTTGAAAAATCGAATGACAAAAGAGCAATTGAGGTTGCAAAAAAAGCGGCTCAAAACATAAATCTTCAAATTAATGTCCAATCCTTCCATGCAGGGGCAGAAACCCACATTTATGCAAACAGAAAAAACAAATACAATATTCCTTTTCGCCCCGTTTTGCTTGGAATAGCGGATGTTTACAATATGCACTCTCCTTATGAAAAAATAAATGTCGACTCTTATAAAATAGGGTATAATTTTATTAAGGAATTTTTTAGCGAGTACAATAAAATAGCTGATGATATTTAAAATAGTTAGATTTAAAGCAAATCTGGCACTTTTTTTAACTGCCCTCATCTGGGGAACAACATTTGTTGCCCAAAAAACCGCCATGGATAATATGGGCCCCTTTACCTTTAACGGTTTAAGGTGCCTTATCGGTGCATTTTCACTTTTTATTATCGGGTTTTTTATAAAAGATGATACAAAAAGAAAAAGGAGCAAATTAATTGAAGGAGGAGCCTTCGCAGGAAGCCTTTTATTTTTGGCGCTTACTTTGCAGCAGGCGGGAATTGTTTCAACATCCGCAGGCCATGCGGGGTTTGTTTCTTCTCTTTATATAATTTTTGTTCCGCTTTTTTCACTTTTATCGGGCAAAAAAATCTCTGCTAACGTTTGGCTTGGAATAATGCTTGCGCTTGTCGGACTGTATTTTCTTTGCGTGAAAGACGGTTTTTCAATAGGCCAAGGAGATATAACGGTTTCATTTTCCGCTATTTTCTTTGCACTTCATATAATTTGTATTTCGAAATACAGTAAAAAAACAAACCCCATTCACCTATCTTCCCTTCAATTCCTTTTTGCGGGGCTTTTTTCAATGTTTTCATCATTTTTGGTTGAAAAAATTACATTAAACGGAATAGTAAATTCAACAACGGAATTATTTTGCGCAGGGGTCTTATCCTGTGCGGTCGCATTCACACTTCAAATCAGCGCACAAAGGCATGTTAAACCTTATATAGCATCTTTAATATTAAGTCTTGAATCGGTTTTTGCCGTTTTAGCGGGGTATTTTATCTTAAATGAAGTTTTAACCTTAAAAGAGATAATAGGGTGTGTTATTATGTTTATTGCCCTATATTTAGCGGAAAATAAAAAACCTTATATACAAAGCAAAGATAAAAAGGTTATTAAAAAATAACTTGTTAATCCCCATTTTTATTTATTGATATTAGAATATTTCGGATTTTTAAATTTTATTCTAAAGCCTGATAAAGATAGAATTTTATGGCTTTTATCGTAAGAATTTTTAATGGAAAATAAATTTTGTAATAAGCTATATGTTTCCCTTTTTAAAATTGACTTATTAAATGTGACAAAATTGGGACACCTGTATAATTTAAAAAATAGTTTATTTTTTGTTAGCACAGGGTTTTTGCCGATAAATTCTTGAATTTTCTCATAAGCTTCAAAATAATATTCAGGCCCAAGCATTCTATAGCCATAGCGAATTCTTGAATATATTTCATCAAACATATATGAAATATGTTCACCCCCCCCCCCCGCAAAAATGGTTTTTTTATTTTCTTCAATAAAATCGAGAAACTGCTGATTAGAGTATATAAAATCAAAAAGATAATCTTTTTTTGTATGTGCCCTCATATGCCCCGTTATAGAATTTTTGTTACCGATTCTATAATTATATAAAACCTTTTTTAACCCATAAAAGGTCTTTGAATAGCAAAGATACTTATAATTAAAAATCACATCTTCATGGGTATACTTTTCAAGGTATGCAAGGTTATATTTATCAATTAACTCTTTTTTGTAAATCTTATTCCAAACAAAGGGGTTTAAATTGGATAAAGTTTTATTTGTTACATTATATAGACCTTCAAATCTAAGTTTATGGAAATCTTTTATTGCGGGTGTGATTTTAAAATTGTCTATGCTTATAATCTTGCAATCACACACAACCATATCGGCATTTGTTTTTTCCATGGCATCTGTCATACATTCAACCATATCTTTTTCGTAATAATCATCCCCGTCGCAAAACATAATATAATCTCCGGATGCTTTTTTAATGGCATTGTATCTTGAAATTGCACACCCGAGGTTTTCTTGTTTGTATGCTTTTATTCTTAAATCTTTTTTTGAATATTCTTCAAGTATTTTCCATGAATTGTCTTTTGAACCGTCATCAATACAAATTGCTTCAAAATTTGTGTATGTCTGATTAAGAATGGCTTCAAGGCATTCATTTAGAGTATCTTCACAATTATATACAGGGATTATTATTGAAACTTTTTTCATAACTTGAACATCATCCACATTGTATTTTACACCAAACTGCTCGAAAAATATTTAAATTGGTATGGTTTTTTCTCAAGGTCATCTTCATATATTGCTTTTAATTTAGATAGCATTAAATCGTTATCTTCTTTTGAATTTATTGCAATTCTTATGTAATTTTTACCTTCAAACCCCATTTTATCGGAACAGTCTTTTATCAAAATGTTTTGCTCAAACATTTTTACACACAATTCTTTTGAGCTTTTTATTTTATCGCTGAATTCAAGATTAAGCTCGCAGAGTATATAATTTCCGCATGATTTAGAAGGCCGAATAAACGGCATAGTTAACAGTTTATCAAAAACTTCATTTCTGTTTAAAACAATTTTCCTGCAAGATTGAAAATAATTTTTCTTGTATTTGTTTAATATCTGCAAGAAAAATTCTCCGAAAGAATTAATATTCCAAACAGGCAAGGATTTTCTCATTGTTTCCGTTAATTCACTATCCCCCGATGCCATAACACCAAGCCTTATTCCTGCAATTCCGTATGACTTTGAAAGAGATTTTATTACAACAAGATTTTTATATTTTTTTAATAAAAATGAGTCTATAAGGGTGTTATTCTCACTCCCGTCCACAAAATCCACAAAGCTTTCATCCAATATTAATTTTTTGTTGTTGATTTTAAAATAATCCAAAATATCAATAACAGACGTTTTATCAATGTAGTTTCCGCTCGGATTATCGGGATTAACCAATATAAGCGTATCAATTTCTTTTGAAAAATTGATTAAATCTTCTTTTGTATAACTAAAATCTTTATTTTTTGGAATAAAATAGTGGGGGTTGGCTTTTTTATTCAATCTTGCGGGATATTCCTGAAAAGTTGGTAATATTATCCCTATTTCACCTTCCAATTTGGGCATTATGGTGTTTATTAATTCTGCGGCGCCGTTTCCTAAAACAACCTGATTTTCTTCAACATTGAATATGTTTGCAAGAAGCACTCTATCTGTTTTTTGTCCTGAGGGGTATTTTACCAGTAAATCATAACAACAGTTTTTAATTTCTTTTAACATTCTATCCGTCGGAAAATACGGGTTAGTTAAATAATAAAAGTCTTTAATACCGTCAAATCTCCAAAAGCCGCCATATCTTTTTGTTAGATTATCATACTTTCGGGTTAAATCTTCGCAAAAAATAGTTTCTGCAATGTCATAATCTTGCAGGTCATCAACCTCATACCATTTTTCACCGTTCAGTTTCAAAGCCCTTAAATTGTGTTTCTCCAAAGAAAGAAGAACTCTTAACACCTGTTCATAGTATTGGTTTTCACCCATTGTCTGATAGTATGCCTCTAAAAATGGCAGATAATCTTCCTTTATAAATTCCTTTGAAAATTTGTATATGTTTGCCGTCTTATAGTATTCGTTTATGTTTTTGATATTGAAGTGCTCTTTTGGTATAAATGCGGTTATTTCGTTTTCATCATTTATTGATACAACCGTACCGTCCATATATGGTTTACATCTGTCAACAACGGCAAGGTTCGGGAAGGGATTATTCAACAGTTTATCAAGAATTTTTTCTTCATAAATTAAATCGCTTTCTAAAAGGATGGTATCTTCTTCAACAAAGTAATCTTTCGCTAAATAAAGAGAATATATGTTGTTTGTTTTATCGTAAACTTTATTTTCGACATAAATAACGGGAATACCGTTATAGCTGTTTTTTATAACACTTTTAATTTCATCCCCGCAAAAACCCGTTACTATAATAATTCTTGTTATATTAAATTTTGTTAACTTATCGAGAGAATGCTCTAAAAATGTTTTACCCAATATCTTAACCATTGATTTTGTATGGTTTTGGGTTTTATTTTTTAATCTTTTTCCCATTCCGGCAGCTAAAATTATCGCTTGCATTCTATAGACCTTAATTTTTTTGTTATAAAATTAAACTGACTTATAAATATTAGCATAGAAAACCATGTTTTTTAAGAAAAAATTGAAGTAAACAACAATAGGGGGGGGGGGTAATGAAAAACAGGTGGATTGAAATATGGAACAAAAGAGAAATCGATAAAGATTTCTCAAATCTGAAAAATTCAAAAGAAACATATTTCGAATTAAAAAGAATTGACGGCTACGATTTATCAAAAATTACTCATCAGGCTTTTTTAAATCAGCACGAAATTATAAAAAACAACATTGCTAAAGGTTTTAATGGAAACTTTAAAAATGTTAAGAGCATTTATGAAATAGGGTGCGGGTGCGGAGCAAACCTTTATATGTTTGAATTGGAAGGCATAAAAGTTGGCGGCGGGGACTATTCAAATACTCTTATTAATTTAGCAAAAAGGATTATTAAATCTGATGATATTGAATGCCTTGAAGCCATAAATATTGATGAAAACCCAAAGTATGACGTAATATTATCAAACGGTGTCTTTGAATATTTTGAAAGTATAAAATACGCTGAAAAAGTGCTTGAAATTGCCTATAAAAAAGCAAATAAAGTAATTGCACTTGTAGATATATATGATGAAACCAAAAAAGACGACTTCTTTACATTCAGAAGGCAAAATGTTAAAGACTTCGATAAACTCTATAAAGATTTACCGAAGTTATTTTATAAAAAGGAATTTTTTATTGATTTTGCAAAAGAACACAATATGAAGTTGGAATTTAAAGAAGCCACCCTTGAAGGTTATTGGAATAATGCCTTTATATTTAGCTGCTATATGTACAAAAATTAGCCAGCTAAAAAAGTGTTTTTATGGGCATTACTTTTATTTATTATCAAGAATAACCGATTTTATATCAACCTTGATGGAATTCCACTCACGGTCAACTTCTCCTTCAAGAATTACCTTGTCGGAAGAACCTACGTTAATTCCGCCCCAATCTTCATCATCTATTTCAATAAGGACTGTCCCTGATTCGTCTTTAAAGGTGTATTCTTCGTTTCCGACTTTTGATATTATATATCCCTTTAGGGTTATATATTCATTATCTTTCAAATTTTTTACATCTTTAGCAAGAGTATATTTTATATCTTTTGCACCAATATAGCCCCCTTTTTGGCTATTTAATCCTGTGTATGCCCCAAAAGAAGTTAAAGATAAATTAAATGCTAAAATTAAACCCAAAATAAACAGTACTTTTTTCATTTTTATTTACCCCTTTTTTGTTTTATTTATGCTCATTATTTAAATTTTGTCAATAGGTTATATAGTATTTATTGGCGGGGTATTTAAAAGTTTTTACGGTTTAGTTGTATAATTTAAGAATTTGAAGATAATATTATAAAAAGGGAGATAATATAAGAAAATGAAAATTCATCAAATAAGAAATGCAACAATAATTGTTACATACAATAACAAAAGATTTTTAATTGACCCTTGGCTTATGCCAAAGGATTATATGGCGGGGTTTGATGTAGGTTTGAATTCTGATGTAAGGCAACCTAGATGCGAGCTTCCGATTTCCGTTGATAAAATTGTTGATGTTGATGCGGTTATTTTAACCCATTATCATCCTGACCACTGGGATGAGTTTGCTGCATGTGCAATTAATAAAAACATCCCTTTCTTTGTACAGTCTGAAATAGATAAAAGTATTATTGAAAACTTAGGTTTTAGGGATGTAAGGGTGATAAGTGAAAACGGTACCGACTTTGAAGGAATAAAACTATATAAAACCAACTGTGAGCACGGAAAAAGAGAAACTGTAAAACCTTTATGCAAAAAAGCGGGGTTACCTTATGATGCTATGGGAATAGTTTTTAGGGCTCAAAATGAAAAAACTTTGTATGTTGCGGGCGATACCATTTGGTGTAAAGAAGTAAAAGAAGCTGTTGATAAATTTAGCCCCGATATTATTGTTACAAATTCATGCGGTGCTACCGTTATAAATGGTGAGCGCTTGATTATGGATAAAAACGATATGAAAGAAATTTCATCATACTCTAAAAATTCAACCATTATTGCAAGCCATATGGATACTGTAAGCCACCTGACAGTTACAAGAGATGATATTAAAAGTTTAAAGCTTGAAAATGTTTTAGTACCTGATGATAATGAAATATTGATTTTTTAATAAAAAAGCTGATAATTTTATCAGCTTTTTTTGCGAGATTATTTATAAATTAGCATCCGCCCATTTTTTTAGCTCCTCTTTGGTCGGATTATTGTTAAATAGTTTACCTTCTTTTATTTCTGTTGAATTTGCCACACTTTTTTTCAGGTTTTCAACCGTTTTTCCAAAACCGCTTCCCCCGGATGTTGCAAAAAGGACAATTTTTTTATTTGAAAAATCGTGTGCTTCTAAAAATGTATTAACAATGGTGGGCGCTATATACCACCAGATGGGAAAACCTAAAAATACGGTATCGTAATTTTCAATTGAAAAATTATCGTTAACAATCTTTGGGCGGGAATTATGATTATCCATTTCAATTGTACTTCTTGAATTTTTATCCATCCAGTTTAAATCCGCATTTGTATATGGAACCTCGGGTTTTATTTCATAAATATCAGCATTTATTGCTTCAGCTAAATTTTGAGCAACTTGCCTTGTTGTTCCTGTTGCACTAAAGTATGCAACCAGCACTTTTTTGTTCATATTTGTATCCTCCTTTGCACTTGTTTTATCAAAAAATAGCAAATAATGCCCTAAGATAATAGCAACTAACCCTAAAATAATAAGAAATATATTTTTCATTTATTTTCTCCTTTTATAATTCTAATGAATTGTAAATACGCCGTCAATCGTTTACCTGCTTTGCTCCCGTTACAAGAACAACTTTATTTTTAAAATATTCTCTCATTTTATAACCCCTCCTCTCCTCCATTTTTTTGTTTATAAAAATCTTATTTTAATTTTTTTTTGAACTTTTTACTTGTTCAATAGGCAAAAGTAGGATAATTAATATTATATATAAAACCTTCCATTCAAACACCGGGCATTATTTTATTCGTATTAAATACTCCTTTTTGTATTGACACAATGTCAAAATAATATATCATTATACCAACGTTATGTCAATAAGAAAACTTAGCATTTTAGGAGTGTACCATCACCCTGAACTTTGCAAAGCAAATAGACAAGAAACGAGCCTTGTAAGTTTTGAAGTATGCACTAAAATTACACTTTTACTGTCACCCTGAATTTATTTCAGGGTCTTACCAGCGCAAGAATATAACATGGGATTTATGCACTACTCAGATGCTGAAACGAGTTCAGCATGACATTTATTATCT
>CANRHZ010000011.1 GCA_947630535.1 Candidatus Gastranaerophilales bacterium
TGTTGCAAATATGAAAAAACTCCAAGAAAACGGGTTAATAAAACGTATCGGTGCCGACAAAAACGGATATTGGCAAGCGGAATAATAGTTCTTTTTTAAAATGCTATTTATCTAAATAGTGCCTTTACTCTTTTTTGGTTAATTTGTTTTCAACTAGTTCAGCATGACATTTATTATCTTAAATACAAAAAACCCTGCCATGTATAATGTCACCCTGAACTGACTGAAAAATGGCACATAAGGCAAAATTCCCTTTGTATAAAGCATTTTAGAATCAGAACATGTAAAGCAACACACATTAAACTTCCTTGTCACCCTGAACTTTGCAAAGCAAACAGGCGAGGTACGAGCCTTGTGCGCCTGTATCCGTAGGCGAAGCCGAAGGTGTTTCAGGGTCTTAAGATGTGAAGAATAGCAGAAATAAGGTTGCAAAGATTTATTGATATACCTGCAACATGATAAGATGCTGAAACTGTCTTGGATTTCCTCCACGCTCGAACAGTTCCGCAGTTGAACCTATGGTTCAAGCCCGCTCCATGTTCTCGCTATCCAAACTAGGCTTCGCCCTAGTCCGTACGGAAATCCGCAGTTCAGCATGACATGTTGGGAAATTGTTTCAACTAGTTCAGTACGACATTTATTATCTTAAATATAAAAAACCCTGCCATGTATAATGTCACCCTGAACTTTGCAAAGCAAACAGGCGAAAAACGAGCCTTGTAAAGCCTTGAAGTATGTACTAACAACTTTACACTTTCCCTTGTCACCCTGAATTTATTTCAGGGTCTGAGGGGTTAAGAATTCTACATCCCTTCTATTTGTTTATGTGCCTGTTACTTTACTTGGTAATATTTTTATGCAAAAAAAAACAATCGATTAAAAATTCGATTGTTTGGAATTCTTGTAGTAATTCCCCGTGTGAAGTGAAGGTTAGTGTGTTGTATTGGTTTTGTATAATTCTTTTTTCTTGAAGGAGCTTTTTTATTTCATCGCCCTTACATATATATAAAGTATATATTAAATAAATAATTGCGCAAAAAACAGTTTTTGTTACAAAACTTAATATTTATAACAAAAACTCTTGTATTCTAATAAAATAGCTCTTTTTTATACTTCTTGTTTTGCTTCCTTTAAGATTTTATCCAGTATAATGCAAGAAGATTCCACCATATTAAAACAATGTGCCCTTCTTTCGTTTGAATGAAAATCTTTAAATCCCGAAGTTAAAGCCCTGCAACAGGTTGCTTTATGGATATTTTTAAATTCTTCAATAAACCTTTTTGATAAAACTCTTGCTTTATTTGTTTTATTTTTTCCGTGCAAATACCCTATAACAATAACCGCTCCCGAAATAGCTCCGCATAAACAACCGCTTGAAATGCCGCCCGAAAACCCCGTTGCAACATTTACAAGGTTGTCATCAATAAGCCCGACTTTATGTGCCGCCAAAACTACTGACTCAGAACATGAATACCCTTCGCTATAATATGAAAGGGCGCAATCTTTTAAATTTGTTTCCATATTTTTATCCCTGAACTTTTATCTGTACATCTTCAATAAGTTTTCTGTTTATTTGGAGCAAATCCGCAACAACCGCAAAAAAGAAGGATTGGATTGAGATAAGAATTAAAATTGCGCATAAAATTAAAGATTGTATATGCCCGCTTCCGCCGGTTGTAAAATAGAAATATAAAAACCTTATTCCGATAATAAGCCCTATTAAAAATATTAAAATTCCAAGCTTCATAAAAAACCTGAATGGTCTATATATCACAACAAACCTTAAGATTGTAAAAATAGAGCGCTTTATATAGTCAAAATTGTTTTTTACAAGACGGGAAGGCCTTAAATCTTCATTTACTCCGATTTTTACCGATTTAATCTTTAAGCCTTTATTTTGCGCTTGAATTATCGTTTCCATTGTATAAGTGTAATTATCAAAAACGTTAATCTTTTGTGCAGCCTCTCTTGAAAAAGCCCTAAATCCGCTCGGGGCATCTTCAATATCTTCTCCCGATATTTTCCTTACGACAAAAGAACCGATTTTTTGTAAGATTTTTTTTACCAAAGAAAACGATTTAATTGCATTAATGGGACGTGCCCCAATAACAATGTCCGCTTCTTTATTTATAATGGGTTCAATGAGTCTTGGGATATCGGATGCTCTGTATTGATTGTCCGCATCAAGATTTACTACAATATCCGCCCCTAATTTATAAGCGGTTTTTATACCGTTAAAAAATGCCCTTGCAAGCCCAAGGTTTCTGTTATGCGAAATAATATGCTCTACCTTAAACTCTTTTGCAACACGAACGGTATTATCATAAGAACCGTCATCTATGATTAAAATTTCAACTTCATCAACCCCTTTTATTTTCCTTGGAATATCCCTAAGTGTGGTTAAAAGGGTTTGTTCTTCATTAAAACAAGGTATTTGAATAATTAATTTCATAACCCATAATATACACCAAACAACCGAATTTTACTAAAAAATAACACAAAATTTAATTTATGTGAGAAACTAAAACTATAAATTTACATATTTTTATTGTCATCCTTGTTAGTGCCAAACCTTTTTTGTTTGGCCTTTATTTTTATATAGGGATTAATATTTTTTATTAAGAATTGTAAAGATAAATTTTTGCCCCGTTTATCAGCTATATATAGGGTTTTGGGAATTTATGGTTTACTTTTTTAAAAAATGGTATATATTTTATACATAAACCCGCAAAAAAAATTTTTTTCATGTTTTATACAATAGAACCCTTAAAAAACATAGGATTATTTAATTTTTTTTGGCTATTTTTTTTTGGGGTGATAAAAATAAACAGGGCTTATATATTTTTGGGAGAAAAAAATGACCGACATTCAAGGAAATTACGGAGTAAATACACACAAATACGATAATATGGAACACAAAGGAAAAAAAGCCCCCGAGTGCCCAAATAAAGAATTATCAGCCAAAGATGTCGATAAAACAAATTTAAATGACGACCCTAACGCTGTTAGCGGAAGGGCTATGGTTAATAGCATTAAAAAAACGGAAGATAACTACAAATTTGACCCTAAAAATGTAGAAGATGATACTGAAAGCTTTGCCATAGCTTCAGGGTCATTTGCAATGAAACTTGCAAAAAATTATGAAGAAATGGGTTATTCACCCGAAGTTGCGGCAAGAAAAGCTGCCCATGTAGCAACTAGCTTGTTGATGCCTATTAAACAAAAAAGTTGAATAAAAACATTGTTTGTGTGAAAATTTTGCCTGTAAGTTATATATAACAAGGGCAGAATATAAAAAGTGCAAAATCTGGTTTATTTTTTATATGACAAAGCTTATATTAACCTTACAAACGCTTGCACAAACGCTTGCAGGTTTTGCGTTCGTGACATTAAAGAAGATGTTGTAGGCTCCAAATTGTGGCTTGATGATAAAGAGGTTAGAGCCCTTGATGTTATAGAGCAAATTGAAAATAATAAAGAAAAAATCTTAAAATCGGGTGAAATTGTTTTTTGCGGATACGGAGAACCGCTTACAAAGTTTGAAGATGTTATTGAAATATCAAAATATATAAAAAAATCCATGCCAAAAGTTAAAATAAGAATTAACACAAACGGGCATGGAAATTTTATAGCAAAGAAAAACATAGTGCCGATTTTAGCCCCGCTTATTGATTCAATATCCATAAGCTTAAATGCACAAAATGAAGAAATTTATAATGCAATCTCAAAACCAAAATTTGAAGGCGCATACAATGAAATGCTTAAATTTGCGAAGCTTTGCACGGAAGAAAAAATTGACACAACATTAAGCATAGTTACCAACTATAAGCCTGAGCTTTATAAGATAGATGTTTTTGAATGCGAGAATATTGCTAAAAATATCGGTGCAAAATTCAAAAACAGAGAATGGATTGAAAACGGATACTAACCAAAAGAAAGGACAACAAAATGCAAGATGAAATCTTAAACAAGATTATGAAACCAAAATCAATTGCCGTTATCGGTGCAAGCACAAAACCTAAAACTATAGGCTCTGAAATTATGCAAAGATTAAGAGATTATAAATTCAACGGAAAAATCTATCCCGTTAATCCTAAAGGCGGAATTATCGAAGGATTTCAAGCTTATACAAATGTTGAAGAAATCCCCGGAGAAGTTGATTTAGCCGTTATTGTCGTTAACGCTAAATTTGTTTTGGATACAATTGACCAATGCCACAATAAAGGAATTAAGGGGCTTGTAATCATTACGGCAGGCTTTAAAGAAACAGGTAAAGAAGGCGCAGAAGTTGAAAAACAACTTCTTGCAAAAGTCAGAGAATACAACATGAGATGCGTCGGCCCCAACTGCTTGGGTGTTTTAAACACACACCCCGATATTACAATGGATGCAACATTTGCCGAATCGCTTCCAATCAGAGGGGATATAGGTTTTGTTTCTCAATCGGGAGCACTTGGCGGCGGTATTTTAAACATATTAAAAGATTTAAATCTCGGATTTGCACAGTTTGTTTCAATCGGTAATCAAGCCGATATAAATGCCGAAACAATGCTTGAATACTGGGAAAATGATGATGATGTTAAACAAATTCTTTTATATATGGAATCAATTCAAAACCCTCAAAACTTCAGAAAATTAGCTTCAAGAATTACAAAGAAAAAACCCATTTTGGCTCTTAAAGCGGGAAGAAGTGCAGCGGGCGCATCTGCCGCAAGCTCTCATACCGGTTCACTTGCAGGTGCTGATAAGGCAGCAGCGGCACTTTTAAATCAATCGGGTGTTATTAGAGAATTTTCATTAAAGAACCTTTTTGCAAACGCAAAAGCATTTTCTAATTGCCCCATACCGAAAGGCAACAGGGTTGCTATTATTACAAATTCAGGCGGCCCGGGAATTATGGCAACTGATGCTATTTGCGAATCAGGCATGCAGATGGCAAAAATAACCGACGAAACAAAAGAAAAATTGAGAAGCTTCCTTCCTTCCGCAGCATCAGTTAAAAACCCCATAGATATGATAGCTTCGGCTCCTATTGAACACTATCAACAAACGCTTGAAACCGTTATAAAAGACGAAAATGTTGATATGATTATGGTAATATATTTGCCGTTCTTGGGCTTAAAAGACATTGACGTTGCACAGGCAGTTATGAAAATAAAAGCTGAAAACCCTGAAAAACCGATAGTAGGTGTATTTATGACAACGAGCGATTTCTTCACAAAAATTTCAAATATGGAAGTAAACATGCCGTTTTATATGTATGCCGAAGAAGCCGCAGAAGCACTATGCAGGCTTGATCAACAAAGACAATGGATGGAAAAACCGATGGGTAAAGTTCCCGTTTATGATGTTGACAGAAACAAAGTTAAAGAAATCATTTCAAAGTCTGTTAAAGAAGGCAGAGATCAACTTACAACCTTGGAAAGCATTGATGTTCTTCAAGCATACGGCATAAGAGCTTGCAAATACGGACTTGCAACAAATATGGACGAAGTTGTAACTTTGGGTAATTCAATCGGATACCCTGTTGTTATGAAAATGACCTCAAAAACAACCTCTCATAAAACTGATGTTGGCGGTGTTGTTGTCAACATAAGAAGCGAAGAACAGTTAAGAAACGAATATAATGCACTTCTTAAAAGACTTGATGAGAAAGGATTACTTGAAGGCTTAGAAGGTGTTATCATACAAGAAATGGTTAAAGGAAACCGTGAAATGGTTTGCGGTATTGCAACAGACCCTCAATACGGCCCTATGATGATGTTCGGCTTGGGCGGTGTGTTTGTTGAAACCTTAAAAGATGTAACCTTCAGAATTGCCCCCTTAACTGATTTAGATGCATCCGAGATGGTTAAATCCGTTAAAGCGTATAAGCTTTTGCTTGGTGCAAGAGGCACAACACCTGCTCAAATCAACCAAATTGAAGAAACGCTTTTAAGATTATCCCAGCTGGTTAACGATTTCAAATTCATTGATGAACTTGATATTAACCCCCTGTTAATTTCGGAAAAAACAGGCGAAGGCATTGCGGTTGACGGACGTATCAAAGTCAGAATGAAAGAAGCTCAAGAATTTTTAGGTTGTATGGCAGGCGCTTGCATGGCATAAAACTCAAAAATGAATAGATAAAATGCCCGTTAATACGGGCATTTTTTTGCTTTCTTTACGATTTATATATTGTTAAAAAGCGGGCTATTTTCCGCTTGAATAGATATTATAAAGCCCGTCTGCAAGAACATATCTTCCGATAGGAATAACTTCACAATACAAACGAAGCGCTTCAACAAAACATTTGTTTTCGCAAAAACCTCCCGACAAATAGATTTTATCGGGGTTTTTTGTAAAATTATAAGCGTTATATGCAACCCCCGTTATAAATTTTGATATAGCAACGGCAGGCTTTATTCCCTTTGAAACATCTTCCATAATTTTTTCCAATCCGAAAATTCCGCATGTTACGGGGTATTTTTCTTTTGTTAAAATTAAATCGGAAGGGTTGATTTCATAAAATTTTAAGAGCATCTCAATTGTTGCGCCTGTTGCGCTTGCGCAATTTGTATTCCAATCCATATCTAAAAACTTACCCGATTTGAATTTAACCCATTTGGCATCCCTTGAGCCTAAATCCAAAAGGGTAACTGTTCCTTTGTCCTTAATATCTGCACCAAAAGAAAGCGCTACCGCCTCATTTTCAAATCGGGCACCTTTTGTATTGGCACTATGGCCCGTTGTTATTTCAAAATCCATATTGAGGGTTTTTAAGTCTTTTGTTCTTATAATTTTATATTCTTTTTTTATCCCCGATAAATTTTTTGACGGGTTTTGGGTGCAATCTTTTTCCACGCACTTTTTAACGGTTAAAATTTTACTCCATGTTGTTCCCGCATCTAAAAAATTTAACATAAATTAACTTAACCTCAAGAATGCTTCAATTTTAGCACGTATAGAGCTATTTGAATATCCGTCTATATCAACATAAAGGCCGTTATATTTATTTGCAAGATATTTTGCAAGCTGATTTTTAGCGCAAAAGGTCTGAGCGAAAAATACGGTTTTTACACCCTCATCAACAAATTTTTCAACCTCAAGGTCAAATGGCGCCATATATTCAATACATCTCATCCATCCGTATATATGGGTAGAATTCGGAAACAATTCAAGAATGCTTAAATCGTTTGGGGGGACTCCCCAAAAACCCGCAAGAGGCTTAGTTTCTATCAAATTTGAAAAGTCTTTATTTTCTATTATGTTTGATGTGATTAATTCAACCTTTTTTCTTAGGGGCAGGGAACTTGTTGAAATATGGATTTTATCCTTTTTATAGCTTGTTTCTTCAAAAACGGATGTTTCAATACTAAATCCCATATCCGATAAAATTTCAACCGCAAAAAGCGCCCCGTCGCACTTATCTTTTCCGATAGGGGCCAATATTTTTATAATTCTGTCTTTATAAAAAAGGGCATTATTGTATATATTTTTAATTATGGAACAGTAATTTTCAGGAAGTATAGAACTTTCTTTTGCGCCAAAATCAATATCTAAATCAAGCCACTTTGCCGATTTATACTCTCTTTTTGTTTTTTCTATTAATTTTGGATGGGGATAGCCCCAAAATGCTATTATGTCTTTCATAAAAAAGAGTTTAACATAAACAAAAAGCTAAATATTGGTTGTGTATTTATCGGGATTTTTCTTATTTTCCATAAGGGATGAAATAAAAGAAGAACCCACAAACATAAGTCCGATTGAGCCTGTTATTATTTCGTTCACCTCAACAAAAATTGAAATAAACATAATAACGGCAAGTGAAATTATGGCAAAGTGTGCTCCCGAAACAAGATATATATACTGTTTTAGGGTTTTCTTTTCAACAAATAAAAGAGTTAAACTCCTTACAAACATTGCCCCGATTGCAAGCCCGATTGCAATTATTACAATGTCGCTGCTTATTGCAAAAGACCCTAAAACTCCATCCAAACTAAAAGACGCATCAATAACTTCAAGATAAATAAACATCATAAACCCACCTTGTATTGCGGTTTTAGCGATATTTTTTGATTGATTTTTTTCCATTAAATTTAATATAAAATGAATTAAAAGATAAGATAAAACCCCCATTATTCCTGAAATTATGACAGGTTTTTTTATTTCATCTTCAAGGAAAAATTGAAGTATAAATATGCTAAAAAGACAAAAAATTGAAGGTGCAAACTTAAATTTTATTTTGGATAAAAAATCTTCAATTTTATAGAGCCACTTATATTCATTTTCCGCACCCAAATAGTATGAAAGCCCCACCATCAAAAGAAAACTGCCCCCGAATGCAACAAGAGGAGAGTGCGCAAGTTGAAGATATTGGCTATATTTTGTAACATCATTAAGGGCAAGATGAATTGTTTCCAATATATTTAAATGAGAAAATATTGAAACTATAACAACGGGAAGCATAAACCTGACCCCAAAAACGGCAACTATAATGCCCCATGTTAAAAACCTGTGCTGCCATTTTTTTGACATTTTTTCAAGAACAACCGCATTTACAACGGCATTATCAAAGGAGAGCGTGACTTCTAAAATACTTAAAAATAAAACAATAAATAATGTTTTAAATTCGCTTCCCGCTTGAATATGGCCTGCCCAAAAGTAAGCAAAAATAAGTCCCAGTATGGTTATTAATATGGATTCTCTAAAATGTTTAAACATTTTTTTGCCAGTTTCTTTCTATATCTTCCAATGTTATTCCTTTGGTTTCGGGGATAACATATTTTACAAAAATTATACTTAAAAATGATAAAACGCTAAAGATTAAAAATGTTTTAAATTCGCCTATTTTATTTAAAAGAGGCAAAAAGGAAATTGAAACGCTGAAATTAAAAATAAAGTTTGCCATCATAGAAAGGCTCATCATAACCCCCCTTATTTTTAAAGGGAACACCTCAGATACAAGTAAAATCATAATAGGCCCGAGGGAACATGCAAAGAACATAATATATAACATTGAAGATATGAGTGCAATATATTTTGAATACAAACCGCACTTAAAGCTAAATGCAAGCATCATAAGGCAAAGGCCCATTCCGCACAAGCCTATATATAAAAGAGGTTTTCTTCCCAGTTTATCGGATGTAAATATTGCAATAAAAGTCATTAAAAAGTTTACAACTCCTATTCCTATCGTTGCATATATTGCGCCCGTATTATCGTTAAACCCGGCATTTTTTAAGATGTAGGGTGCATAATAAATAATTGTGTTAATTCCTGTCCACTGCTGAATAAACATACCCCCAACCCCAATTAAAAGCGGAAAGAGCATCCATTTTCTAAATTCAAATCGAGATTTTTCTTTTTTATCTTTTAATAAAGACTTTATATTTTCAATTTCAAGTTCAACATCTATATCGTTTCTTAACCAAGCAAGGACTTTTTTTGCCTTATTTTCCCGATTGGATAAAATGTACCATCTCGGGGTATCGGGCATAAAAATTGAACCCGATATTAAAATTAATGCGGGCACAACACCGACAAAAAGCATCATTCTCCAGTTACCGTATTTTGCAAAACAGGCATTTGTTAAATATGAAAATAAAATTCCTAAGGTTATTGAAAGCTGAAAAAGGGAAACAAGCGCCCCCCTTATTTTTTCGGGTGCAATTTCCGAAAGATACAAAGGTGCTAAAAAAGTTATAATTCCAATCGCAAACCCGACAATAAACCTTGATGCCATCAAAAATAAAACGTTAGGAGAAATAAAACAAAGTATTGAGCCTATAAAAAATATTATTGCCGTATATAAAAATATTTTTTTTCTTCCCAAAATATCTGCCAGACGTCCGTTTAAAAGTGCGCCTATGGAAGCTGATATTAAAACCGTTGAAACAAGAGCGCCTTGCATAAAATCAGACATGTGCCATTCGTTATTAATAAATAAAAGGGCTCCTGAAATAACACCCGTATCAAATCCGGATAAAAGCCCGCCAAGTCCCACAAAGAATGATAGCAAATATAAGGTAGTATTTTTCAAAATTTAATCCTTACTATAATTTGAGTTTTCCTTGAACGGGTTCTTCTTCTAATAAATCCGATATTGAACAATCCAACACATCACAAAGCTTATCCAAACTTTCATAAGAGGGTTGTGTTCTGCCGTTTGCCCAAGAATAGACAGTTTGTTGGGGTATATTAAGGACAATTGCAAGTCTGTATAAAGAGTAACACTTGAATTTTTTTGCAGCTTCTTTGATTTTTACTTTCATAATTGTTGTCCAACAAAATAATTACTAAACATATCTTATTATTATATAAATCCAAAATAAAGACAAATACTTCATATAGACTAGAGATAAATAAAGAATAGATAGTATAATTCTATTATTAAGCCCTTGCATTTTATTGAAAAATTATTATAAAATGTTATATATACCTTAAAAATAAAGGATAAATTATATGAAATTAAAAGCAATTACATCTTGTTTAATTATAATGGGATTAATTTTTACAACGGGAATCACTTTTGCTTCTTCCAAAAAAGAACCCCTCCCATCAAGTTTTTTGTTTCAGGCAATGAATAAATACAAGCAAAAAAATTATACCGGTTGTATTCAGGATATGGATTACATGATACAAAAAGGCCACCCGACCGACCTTGCTTTTTATTATAAAGCCATTTCTTATTCAAAACTCGGCATGAGCGATATGGCAAAAGAAAATTATCAACAGGCAATTAATGTTACATCAAACACAACTCTTAAAGATTACGCATCACAAGCTCTTATATGTATTGATGACCCTTCCGCATGTGATATGAACCTTGATGATGGGGATATAACAAAGTTTATTAAATCCGAAAAATTTATGCACAATGACGTTAAAAACAATCTTCAAGAAAATGCCATTAACCGTGCCAAAGAAGAAATAAACAATCAGAAAAAACCGAGTGATGCAAATCTGAAATATATTAACCAAAATAACAATCAACCTACCGATAAAGAAATAGCAGACGCTATAAGAACACTGTCAAAGCTTGGAATTAACCCTTTTAATTCAATGAGCGCAATTAATCCTTATATGCAAGAACAAAATGCCGAATTAATGCAAATAAATGCACTTCTTGGCAACAATAACAATTCAAACAATATGATGAATTTAATTCCGATTTTAACTATGCAGGGCGGAAACACTCAGGCAAGCAAAGACTTAATGCAGGCTTATATGATGAATCAAATGCTTCCTAACTTTAACTTCGGAAATAACGATAAGTAGTTTATTGTGAACCAAAATATAGAAAATGCCAAAAAGTTGTTCTATGAGGGCAATTATAAAGAGGCTAAAAAAATATTTCTTGAAAATAACCTCACTTATGAAGCGGGGTTATCTTCTCTTTTGGAAGGGAATTTAACAAGTTCAAGAAAACTTTTTGAAACCAAAAAAGATATCTGCTCTGCATCTTCATTTGGGCTCACTATCCTTGATATGATTGAAGATAAGCTAAAAACAAAACCCACATATTTTCAAATTCGTGCATTTTTAGAAATTTACCTTAATCTTTTTATTGAAAATAAACTTTTTAATTGGGCACAAAAAGTTATTAATAATTATGAAATAATGACATCATCAAATATAGAAACTCCAAAATTTATAGCAAGGGTGCTTGAAGCGAATAATTACAACAATGCGGTGCACACTTTTGCAAAAATCGGAAGGGAAATTTGCTTTTTTGATGCCGAAATTCATTATATAGAAGCCCTTACATACATAAAAGAAAAAGATTACCTAAAGGCAAAAGAAAGAATTAAAGATTGCAAAAGTTTTGCATCTGATTATTACCCCATCTTAAGGCTTGAGGGGGAATTAAACAAAATCGAATCAGCCTCTTAATTTCTTTATAAACCTGTCCAGTCTTTTCATTGCCTCTTTTAAGTTGTCCAGAGAATAAGCGTAAGATATTCTTAAATACCCTTCGCCTGATTCCCCGAAGGCATTACCGGGGATTGCGGCAACATGTTCTTCCTCTAAAAATCTGTTTGCAAATTCTTCGCTTGTCATATTAAATTCTTTTATACAGGGAAAAACATAAAAAGCGCCATAAGGTTCAAAACATTCTAAATTCATTTTTTTAAACGCATCTAAAAGGTATCTTCTTCTTTGATTGTACGAATTTCTCATAATCTCAATGTCTTTATCCCCGTTTTTTAAGGCTTCAACACCTGCATATTGGCTTGTTGTAGGAGCGCACATTATTGCAAACTGGTGTATTTTTGTCATCTGTTTAATTATTTCTTTGTTTGCACAAGCATACCCCAATCTCCAGCCTGTCATGGCATACGCCTTTGAAAAGCCGTCTATAAGGATGGTTCTTTCTTTCATATCGGGAAGGCTTACGATTGAAAAGTGTTTTTCTTTGTAAGTTAATTCGGAATATATCTCATCAGACATAATATAAAGGTCATTATCTTTTATGATTTTACTGATTTTTTCCAAATCCGACTTTTCCATAATGGCTCCCGTTGGGTTATTCGGATAAGGAAGGATGAGAGCTTTTGTGTTTTTACCTATTGCATTAATCAATTCCTCGGGTTTAAGCCTGAATTCGTTTTCGCCCCTTAAGTTTATTATTACGGGCTTTGCACCGCTTAAAACAGTACAGGGAACGTATGAAACATAAGAAGGTTCGGGAATAATGACTTCATCACCTTTGTTTACTATTGCCCTTAGTCCTATATCTATGGCCTCAGAACCGCCGACGGTCACAATTATTTCGTTTTTGGGGTTATAATCAACTCCCCTTGTTTTGTATACTTTATTTTGTATTTGCGCTTTTAACTCTTTTAAACCCGTATTAGAGGTATAAAAAGTTTTTCCCTTTTCAAGCGCATAAATACCTTCATCTCTAATATGCCATGGAGTATCAAAATCAGGTTCGCCAACCCCTAAAGATATAACATCTTCCATTTCAGACACTATATCAAAAAATTTTCTTATCCCCGAAGGTTTTATATTTATTACACTTTCAGATAACGGCTTTGTCATGGGGAAACAATCTCCCTTTCGTCTTTTTGTTTTTTGTCGAGAATTGTTCCATGGTCTTTATATTTTTTCAAAATAAAGTGCGTAGCAGTGCTCAAAACACTTTCAAGCGTGGATAATTTATCCGTCACAAACATTGAAATTTCTTTAAGAGATTTTTCTTCCAAAGTAACAAGCAAATCATACCCGCCTGAAATCAAATAAACAGACCTTACTTCGGGATAATTATAAATTCGCTCCGCTATCTTATCAAACCCCTGACCTCTTTGAGGAGTAACTCTTACTTCAATAAGTGCGTTAACTTTTTCTACACTGGTTTTTTCCCAATCTATAAGGGTATGATAACCGCAAATTATTCCTTCTTTTTCAAGGTTTGTTAATTCATCCAGAACCTCTTGTTCGCTTTTATCAAGCATAACGGAAAGTTCATTTATTCCAATTCTGCTATTTACTTCGATAATTGAAAGCAATTCTTCTCTCATAATTTTTCCTATATCAGATAACTAAATTCAAGCTGATTATAGCATATAAAGAATTATAAAGAAAAGAAATTAAAATAAGGGAGGGGAAATTAACCCCTCACATATTTACATCCAATCGTTTGCAAATGCTTTGTTCGGATGCATTGCGCACAAGAAACATTTTTCCGTATCAAGACATATTTTTTTAGAGCAGTTTTCTATATCATAACCGCTTCTTGCCCTAAAATCGTTACAGAGAATAGGGCAAGAAAAAACTCCTTTTGAACTTACAATTCTTGAATTTACACAATCAAGTTTGTTGTTATCAAAATCAGCCGTTTCCAGCTGCTTAAAACTCTGGGGATTTGAATCAAAATAGGGGGTAACTTTTAAATTAATTTGTCCAATCTCAAAACCAAACTTTTTACATAATTCATAAAACCCTTCAAACATTGTTTCTCGCTTTTCTTTATAGTAATCGGTCACGGTTATAATGGGGTTGAAATCGTATTTATAAAGGTTTTGAACCGCAAAAAGAGCTTTTCTGAAACTTCCTCTGCCTCTTATTGCATCATTTTTTTGTTCATTGAAGTGCTCAAAACTTATCCTGTATATTGTTTCATATTCCGATTCATCGTCAATTTTTCTTAAAAACCTTGCCTTTTTATCGTTTATAAATGTTCCGTTTGTTAAAATTGTTGTATTGGAAATTTTAAGGCACATTCTTAAAATCATATTGAAATCAGGATGCATCATTGGCTCTCCGCCCGTTAAATATATTGATTTTAAGTTTTCTTTTCTTGAAGATAAAAGGCTCTGTTTAATTTTTTCTACCGGCAAAAAATCCTTTTCTTTTTTAAAAGGGTTTCTTTTGATGAAACAGTGGGAGCATTTTAAATTGCAACACTTGTTTGTAAGCTCAAAAAATAAATTGTTCAATTCTTTCATTTCAATAATGGGGGCATGCATAAAGCAGGGCTTTATGTCTGTTTTTACATTCTGCACTTTTGATTTTCTCCATATCCTTTATACTTGACAATTGTTATAATAAAAACTCAATTATCAAATTAAAATTACTCAATCGGGTAAATAATCAAAAATAGAAGGTTTAGGCTTAATTTTTAATGACCGCATACTTTACAAGGTATGCCACCCTGTTGAATTGCACTTTGTTTTGGAATTCTTATACACCTTTTACACTTTTTTGCCCATTCGCAATATGCCCTGTGGTATTTACGGGAATTGGGGTTGAATACAACAATCTCATCGTTATTTATATTATAGTTAACAGGCAAAATGTGTTTGTCCTCGTTTTTTGATTGGGTTTTTTCATATACAACCTGTATCGGAACAACCTGATTTTCCTGTTTATGGTCGTTCAATTTTAACAGAGCACAAAATGCAAAAAGTAAAACAATGAATAGAAATAAATTTGTGTTAACCGTTCTCATCTGTTTTAGTCATTCGTTTTAATTATGCCATGGACATTTTTATCTATACCAAGACTGTCAAATAAACTGTTTGTAAGCGAATTTGCATCAGGTGCCGAATAAAATTTCCCTCTTGTTGCAAGGGCAGTGCATTTAAGTTGATTATTCGCTTCGGCATCAAAAAGGTCAAATGCTATAACATCAATTGAAATATCATCCCTCTGCTTCATAAGTTCAATTGCATAAGTACAGGGGCTTTCATCACAATTTTCTCCGCCGTCGGTTAAAAGTATTATGTGTTTTTTGCCCTGAACCCCCGCAAAGTCACTGTTAACGGCTTGTTTAAGAGAGTATGTTATAGGAGTCCAGCCTGTAGCATGGGTTGAATAAATTGAATTAAGTATTTGTTGAGCGTTATTTGTGCCAAGCGGAACCGAAAGTTTACTTGCCATACATCCTTGAAGGTATGTAAACCCTGCTTTATGGCCGTAAACTCTTAATCCCGTTTGAACGGACGGGTTTAATTTCGGCAAGATGGAAGATAGAGTATCCATTGCAATTTGGATTTTTGTTTTCCCGTTTAACTCCTCATTCATTGAATTTGAAAAATCCACAATAAAAAGAATTTTTGCACCGTCGGAGAATTTTTCGTTTTTATTTATTGGAGAGTAATTTTCGGGTGTATAAACATTATACTTATAATTAGCATCCGCAGACACTTTTGTGCAATTTACAAAAATTGCAAAAATCAATATAATTGATAAATAAAAATAATTTGTTTTCATAAGATTTATTTTACTACAACTTAAGGAGTTTTCATACATGGATATTTTAGAAGCCATTGATAACAGAAAAACTATCAGAAAATTTGATAATTATAAACCGACAACAGACGAGGTCAAAAGAATAATAAACTCTGCAAGAGTTGCGCCCAGTGCCATGAACACTCAAAACTGGAAATTCATTGCCGTTTTAAATGATGAAGTTAAAGAAAAAATGGCAGATTGCGTATTAAGTGCATACGATAGAATTGTTGCAGATTTGGAAGATGAAATTAAAGACAGGGTTGAAAGATTTAAGGGACATTCCGTTTTCTTTAAACATGCCCCGCTTGTAATAGTTTGTATAGAAGAAAAAGCCCCCTCTTTTATGAACGGAGTTTTAGAGCTTGCAGGTTTCAGCGACAGAGAAATTTCTTTAATGCGTCCCGACTCTTTTCTTTTAAGTATGGGCGGAGCAATAGAAAATATGCTTCTTTGCGCTTATTCAATGGGGTTTGGTTCTTGTTGGATGGTAGCTCCCGTGCTGGGCGAAGGCGGAATGCGAGAGGTGCTCGATATAAAAGACAATCAAAAAATTGTATCTATTCTATCAATAGGAAAACCGGCACAAGATTATACCGATAAGCGTTCGCCTAAAAAACCTCTGGATGAAATCATAAAAATTATCGAATAAAATTTTTATATCTGCCTTGAAAAACATAAAGCGATACGCTATAATTAAATAGTGATTAATGTAGACTGGAGTTCGTTTTATGGATAATTTAAACGGTGTTTATTTGAAAAAATTAGCAGGGTTTACTTTAGCTGAAGTATTGATAACACTGACGATTATTGGTATCGTTGCTGCAATAACTCTGCCGAGTTTGCTTGTTAACATAAATGATAAGGCTTGGAATGCCCAAAGAAAAGCTTTCCATGCCAGAATGAGCCAGGCAATAGGAGAAATGGACAGTATATCGGGGTACGGAGAAGTTGAAGTGGGTGAGGATGACCAATTAGTAACCGATACTGTGGCAGAATCATTTATAATAGACGGGCTATCAAAAGTATATAGAATTCAAAATATTTGTAATAAAAATAATTTGACGGCATGCGGGATTCCATCATCCATAATTACAATGTCGGGAGATACAATAAATGCCCCTAAATCAATTGTAGATTTAAATCCTGATTTCGTAGATGAAACATACAGAACGTCTGTTGCAGGGTTTGAAACCGTGAACGGAGAATCTGTTGCACTGTATTATAATACAAATTGCAAATCTTCATTGGATGGACAGAGCAAAAAAGCACAGGATGCGGTTTGTGTAAATATGGTTTTTGACCTTAACGGTTTAAAAGGACCAAATGAAGCGGGCAAAGACATAGGCTTTTTAACTGTTTTATATAGAACAAACAGTGTAGTTGTTGCTCCAATGCCTTTTGCTTCAAGCCCCGGTTCGGCTGCTTTGGTGCCGGGTGACGGAGAAGAAGGGGATGATGCCGCTACATTATGTCAAAAAATGAACGAAGATGCAAAGGTGTCTGATATTGATAATCTTATATCATTATTTGCAAACTCTAGGTTAATAAACGGTGGGGATGATAATAACACATATATTTCCTCTACATCAATAAGTGCAGGTGCAGATGGCACAATCTATAGTTTGGATTTTACTAACGGCGATATTTCGGAAGAAGATAAGAGCGAAGAATTTGAAGTAATTTGCATTAAAAGATAAAATTTTTAAAGCCTCTTAAATACTTAAGAGGCTTTATTTTTAATATACTTTATTTTTATGTTTTTTTGTGTCGTTAATAATTTTATAATTACTCCTATGGTATCAAATTTTGATTTTTTAAAAAAGGATAAAAACCTTTTTAAATTAATAGATGAAGCAGAAAAACTCTATCGTGACGGGTATTTTTCTCAATCTGTTTTGCAGGTAAGAAAATTTGGAGAAATTGTATGTAAAAGTGTCCTTGGGGTAAGAAGGACAACCGAAGAAACTTTTGATGATATATTATCAACTCTGTCTGATATTTTAGAAAAAGAGGGGGAAGATAAAGAGTTTATAGATGATATGTATTATATAAAAAAGCTCGGAAATTCAGCTGCGCACAATATTGGGGATGATATTAACGGAAACAGCGCCCTTGAATGTTTAAAAAGGGCATTTGAAATTTCAATTAATTATGCAATCAAAAATAATTTCGACAAAAAAGAAAAGCTCATAAACCTTCACTATAATATAGACATTTTAATGTCGGGAGAAAAATATAAATTTAGTGAAAAATATCAAAAAGTAAAAGAAGAAAACGACCAAATAAAAGAAGAAATAAAAGAAGAAATAAATGAAATTGCAAATGAAGAAATAAAAGAAAATAAAAAAGAGAAAAAAACAAAAAAAGAACCCCCCATAAACGAAGAAAAGAAGGTTTTATCCGTCGATTTTAAAAATAAAAAAAGAAAAAAAGATAAACCTCAAAAAAAAGAAAAACAAAAGTCTGAGAAAAAAGAGATAAAAAAGACAAAAGAAACAACAGAAATAAACCCTGATACTTTTGAATTTGCTATTATTTTTTCAATACTGTTTGTATTTTTTATCTGTATTATGATTTTTATTCTTCCATTTTAGGATTTAATGAATTTTCAATTATTATCGTGTTTTGAAAAAACGAGGGGAATATTTTTTGAACACTTTTATTTGTTTTTTCAAGTTTTCCTGAAATATTATCTTCCATATCCGTTAATTTGGTGCGCTTTTTAGAGAGGTTTTGTTGCTCTATTATAAATTTTTCCATATCGCTATCCAATTTATTTATCATTTCAGGGTTTGTGTATTCTTTTATTCCCGTCATTAAAATATCGGGGTCCAGCTCCTGTACAAAGTTATTTATAACGATTGCAACATCTTTTAGGTCTCTTACAACTTTTGACAGGTCATTAAGCCTTAAAGATTCAGACGCCACAATACCCCTTATTTCGCTATCGTTTCTATCGGGCGGCAATAACTCTATTGATTTAGAGCCCCCAAGGCCGTTAAATGCAACTTTTGCCCTTGTATAATCCGGAATTTTTACCCCCTTTTTTGTAATTCTTATAGCTACAATAATATATTTATCTTTTCTTTTTAGTTTAATAACATGCCCTATATTAATTCCCATAAACCTGACGGGAGAACCTTTTACAATTGAATCTATATCTTTAAAAACTATTCTGTATGTGTTTGGCTTTATATATTTATAATGCCTTATAAGTAAAATGCCTGTCATAAGGCAGGAAAAAACAAATAAAAGTATAAGTATTTCAATAACTTTAGCTTTTTTCATCCGTTATTTTCCGTCACTATTAATCTGTCTTATATACAATTCATTTACAAGCACACAAACAAGGCTTGCAAAGGCAGGCCCAAGGATTACACCGAATATACCTAAAAATTTTGCACCTATTAAAAGAGAAACAATTATTAAAAGCGGATGGATATCCATAAATTTGCCGAAAAGAAGGGGCCTTAATATCTGATTTTGGAGCCACTGAGCAATTAACATTATTCCCAAAGTAAGAAGCATAAACCCTATACCGCCGTCATTAGCGGTAATCACACCCAAAATAACTGCAACGGTTGCACCGATAACCGGTATAATATCCAAAATAAAAGATAAAAAGCCAACAAAAAGCGCATGGGGGTGATGTATAATAACAAGCCCGATAAAAGTCATTATGCCAACCCCTATCATTGATAAAATTTGAGCTAAGACATATCCGCCGACTTTTGTTGTTAATATATCAAGAATTTCGCCCGCTTTTTTCTTAAATTTTGGCGGAAAAAAGGACAAATATGCTTTTTTCATGTGGTATTCATCCTGACAAAGATAAAAAACCATAATCGTAATCATAAAAAATGAAGTTATGGAAGAAACAATGGCTTTTGTGGCATTTACCCCGTGGTTTAAAACACTTGAAGCCAAATCGGAAGCATTTGAGGTCATGTTATCAAAGTTGTTAGTGTTTATATAATCGGCAAGGGAATGACCCATATATTTTATATGAATGAATGAATTTATTTTATCAAGGTGTTTCGGAAATTCCTGAACCAAAAGAGAAAGCTGGTTTATTGCAATGGATGTAAGAGGGATAAATATAAGCAAAATACCGACAAGAATAAGAACTAAGACCAAGCTTACGGCTAAAGTCCTTGGCATATAATTTTTAAGCTTATTTATGACGGGTAAAACAGATGCCGTTATAATAAAAGCGCCGAAAAACATAATCGCAACGTCTGCAATTTTTCCTAAGAAAAAGAGAACCAAAATTGCCATAATAACAAAAATGACTGTTTTATAGTGGTTTGCAAATTTAGTTTCAAACATATTATTTATTCCTTAAAAAACATATAGTTTATGTTACAATCATTATTGAATTTTATCAAGGAGATTTAATTAATGACAAAGACTATAAATCAAAACATAAAACCTATAACAACCAAAAGAAATTCTAAAGGAAACCTTGAAATTTCAGGATGCGATTTGGTTGAACTCGCAAATAAATATAAAACCCCCCTTTATGTTATGGATAAAGTTTCACTGGAAGGAATTTTAAGGGAATATAAAAACGCTTTTTCTTCATATAAAAAAGTTAAAATGATGTATGCTTCAAAAGCCCTTATGACAAGCGCTATAGCTCAAATTATCCACAATGAAGGGTTCGGGTTTGATGTTGTATCCGGCGGAGAAATTTACACCGTACATAAAGCGGGAGTTGATATGCAAAATGCAACTTTCAACGGAAACAACAAAACAAAAGATGAAATTGAACTTGCACTTCAATTGAATATAGGAAGGGTTTCGGTTGATAATTTCCATGAAATAAAACTTTTGAATGAAATTGCATCCAAAATGGGAAGGGTGCAAAAAGTTCTTTTAAGAATTACCCCGGGGATTGAATGCCATACCCATAAATATATCCAAACAGGACATTTGGATTCAAAATTCGGGTTTGATTTAACTCAGGTAGACGGGGCGGTTTCATTAATTTTAAATGAGTGCAAAAATCTTGAAATTAAAGGGCTCCATGCGCACATTGGTTCTCAGATATTTGAAACAAAAGTTTATTATGATGAAATCGAAGTTTTAATTAAAGAAATTAAACACTTGAACAATAAATTCAATTTAAACCTTGATGAAATGAATATAGGAGGCGGGCTTGGAATTACATATACAAGTGAAGATTGCCCCCCATCCGTTGATAAAATTGCCGAAGTTATAATTACATCCATAAAAGAAAATTCAAAAAAATATGAACTGGATGAGCCCGTTTTATATATAGAGCCGGGAAGGTCAATAGTCGGAACTTCGGGGGTCACTTTATATACGGTAGGTTCATCCAAACAGGTTCCAAACGGCGGAAGAAAATATATAGCGGTTGATGGCGGTATGGCAGACAACCCGAGGCCCTCTATGTATGATGCAAAATATTTTGCAGAAATTGCAAACGGCAAAAAGGATGATGTTGAAGAAAAAGTCACCGTTGCAGGCAGGTTTTGCGAATCAGGGGACATTTTAATTAAAGATATAAAATTGAATTCACCCGAAGCGGGAGATATTTTATGCGTTTACAACACGGGTGCTTACGGTTATTCAATGTCATCAAATTATAATTGTGTATTAAAACCTGCAATGGTACTTGTAAATAACTCACAATCCGATATAATTATAAAAAGAGAAACTTATGAACAACTAACCCAAAATGATGTTCTCTTAAAATAAATTATTGACTGATTAAGTAAGGAAAAAAGTGGAATTTACGACATTTTTCAATCAATACATCTTAAGACCCATCCATGATTTTATGATGGCAAATGTTGGTGCTGATTATGGTGTACATACGGTTGTAAATGTTTTTGAAATACTTTTTCTTGTGGTTATACTTGCCTTTTGCCACAGAAAATATATAAAAGGAACACACTCTGAAAGTCTTGTCAGAGGGTTAATTGTTCTTCTTGTTGCATGGGGCGTTTCAGAGCTTTTAATAAAGCTCAATTTACAGATTATAGGAATGTTTTTAAAGGTTCTTGTAACTTTTATTACGGTAAGCCTTATTGTTATTTTTCAGCCTGAAATGCGTCGTTTTTTAGGGTATCTCGGGCAAAACGATTTTATCGTTAATATGTTTTTTAATAAAAATGCGGAAAATAAAAATGCGGATGAAATTAACGTTGTAAAAGAGTTAATTGAATCAATTAAATATTTGTCAAAAACAAAAACGGGAGCCCTTATTGTATTAAAAAGCAAGGGAGAGCCCTTAAACCATAATGACGTCGGAACCAAACTCAATGCGCTTTTATCTCAGGAGCTTTTATTAACAATATTTCACCCTAACACTCCGCTTCATGACGGGGCCGTCATTGTTGATAAAGACAGAATTCTTTATGCGGGAGCACTTTTACCCCTGACAGATGACCCAAAATTGAGTTGGAGATACGGAACAAGACATAGAGCGGCAATAGGTATAACCGAAATTTCAGACTGCGTTTGTCTTGTCGTTTCGGAAGAAACGGGGGACGTTTCTATCTCAAGCGGCGGGAACCTCAAAAAATATGAGGACCTTGGCGCCCTAAAGACCGATTTAGAAAGGATTTTAGGGTACGTTAAAACAGAAGAAGATAAAAAACAGTACACCTTTAAATTTGAAAATATTTTGCCTTCAAAATATAAAGAATAAATTTATACTATGGTGTTCACGTTTTTCCCAAGGGAGTCGGAAGATTGGTTGTTTTGCATTTTATTTTGCATATCAACCACAGAGTTAACAGTGGTTTCATAGTCACCACGCACACTTTTAACTACGGGCATTGTTCCTTTAAAATTGTCGGGTCGTTTAAAGTTTTCACCCTTAAATACTACATTATTTTCTATCGGCTTTATCATAACAACACCTTTCCCCGATTATATAAAACACAAAAAAAGAAAAAATTGCCTTTTTGGTGCTTTACCTTATGAAGTTTATTTTATCATATATTTTATTTTGTGAACACCCCAAACCTTAATAGTGTACTTTTAGAGGATATTTTAGGCAATTAAATTTTATTTTAAATTTGTTAATAAAATAGTTCCCTCTATTTTTTTAAAGGGAACTATTAATATTTTATTTGTATTATTTTTTTACACAACGAACGTAGTCTGAGTCCGAGCGTTTGCTCTTGTGGCGATCTCCATAACCCATGCTCTGCATCCATGCAAGACCGTTTTCTCCTGATGAAATGACTGAGCCTGACCAGTAATAACCAAATGTTATGCCAATTAAAGAACCGTTAATATACATTGAACCAAGTTCATCAATATCAGGCAATCTTGCATCATCTCCCAGTTTTGCACAAAGAGAGGCTGCATCATTTGCAGCATTACCTGATGCTCCGCTTTTTGGATAAGATGCAGCACCTCCCGCATCACTCGGGAATGGATTTGGGGCTACAACAACACTATTTGTTCTATAAAGAACCGTAATAAATCCTACATCTTTTCCTACTTCATTTGGTCCTTTTAGGCCGTTTAGGTCATATATCATATTAACGCAAGTTTTGGTTTGAGCGTAAGATACATTGTTTGTATCATTTGAGCCGCAGTTTGGATTGTAAAATAGCGCAACGGATTCACCGTTCACTGTTTCAAAAGCTGCCGCTTTAACATCAGACGTTATTTTATAGTCCTTATCAATATAATCATCAGGGTCAGGATATTCAGTAAAATAAGGGTTTAATTCATTTAAGCTTTTTGGAAAAGCAATAGTAGCACCATTCAATGTAATAATAGATGACGGTATACCGCATGCAGATAAATTATTTGAATTACAGATGTTTTGTACTCTATAGACTTTTGATAGTCCATCAATTATAAAAGCTTCTGCCGCACCATCTTCTATTTCGGTTTCACTTTGCCCGTTTGATGAGCCATAACCTGAAATACTATCCATCTCACCAATTGCCTGGCTCATTCTTGCATATAAGGCTTTCTTTTGAGCATTCCAAGCTTTATCGTTGACGTTCACAAGTAAACTGGGTAAAGTAATAGCTGCTACGATACCAATAATTGTTAGTGTTATCAATACTTCAGCTAAAGTAAATCCGCCTAATCCCTTGGGGGGGGGGGGTAAGCTCCAAACAATTTAACCATAAATTAAACTCCCATCTATATTTTAGTACAATTTCATTTTATCAAATTGTTTTTAACTTTTCAAGAGATAAAAATTTTTTATTTTAAGGAGTATAAAAGAACTTTAATTTATCCATAAAATAAAATTAACCCCCAAAATATATTAGGGTTAATTTTTAATTTAAACTTTTTTAAATGGAGCGGGCGAAGGGACTCGAACCCTCGACGTCAACCTTGGGAAGGTTGCATTCTACCACTGAATTACGCCCGCACAAATTCTATTATACAAGAAAAAAATAAAATGCGCATTTTAAAAAATGCGCCTGAGTTTTAAATGTGAAATTGGTTTTTGTTATTTTTATATAATGGGTAATTTTATTCTAAATGTTGTATTTTCAAGGGTGGATTCAAAAAGCTCAAGAGTTCCCTTCATATTTTCTATAAAGTTTCTGGATGAATAAAGCCCAATGCCTGAGCCCTTTTGTTTTGTGGTAAAACCTTTTTCAAAAATTGTTTTTTGGTATTCAATCGGGATTATGTCCCCATGGTTTGTTATATCCAAAATTGCAAAGTTTTTATCAGTGCTAAGCTCAATAACAATGGCATCATTTTTGGTTGCTTCGTTTGAATTTTTTATTATGTTATTTATAACGGATAAAAGCTTATTCTCGTCCGCAAAAACATTGATATCATAGCTTGGAGAGTTAATAAATTCTATTTTGTTCCCGTTTTGTTTAACTATTTCACCAAAAATTTGGACTGATTCATTAATTAAATCTTGAAGATTAATTTCTTTAATTTCAACATCCGCATAGTTTTTAAGTTCATTTAATTGTATTTGAATATTGGATAGAGCTTTTTTTATTGTATTTATGTTTTTATTTTCGCCGTTTTGTTTTTCTAATATACTCAAATAAACATCAATAACAGAAAGTTGATTTTTAATTTCGTGGCTTGTTTCTTTAATTTTTTCCTCGGAATCTTCTTCGTCGGATAAATCAATAAATAAATCTCCTCCCGATTTATAGGCATTTTCTTCAATGCTATTGTTCAGTTTTTTAAATACGTTAAACATTGCCTCGTTTAAAAGCTCATTTTCACGTCTTTCAGGCTTATGAAGATAGAATTTTTCTCTGTAATCCGTATTCATATTTGCTTGAAGGACTTCATAAACATCATTTACACCCCTTGAATTTGCAAGGAAAAAGGCTTTGGTATAGTTTTTATCCGAATCCATGGAATAATCAAATAAAAGTGCAAAATTGTACCTTGCGGATGTAAAAATTATAAATTCAAGCTCGATGTAATCGTCCGTTATTAAAACATCAGGTTCCGATACATCTACCATCTCGACGTTATTGCAATATTCAAGTCTTTTTATTAAACCCGAAAGGCCTTCTTTGTTTTTTAGCCTCGTAAACATTAATGAAACGGCATTTTGATTTGCAACAGGCTCAAGCAGTGCTCTTATTATTGTGTTCATTGAGCTTCTTGAAAACATTTCGTCATTATAAATGGCATTATTTAGAAAGGATTTAAGGTGTTTTTTATTTTTTTTGTACATCTTAATTAATACCCGATTTTAAATTTTATGCAATTTTCATCTTTTGTTTATTTAAAAAGCCTTTATTAATTGCATATAAAACCGCTTGGGTTCTGTCATTTACCTGCAATTTCTGGAAAATGTTATTAACATGGGTTTTAACGGTTGTTTCGGATATAAAGAGTTTTTGTGCAACCCCTTTATATGTAATGCCTTGAGTTAAAAGGGATAAGACTTCTTCTTCTCTGTTTGTTAAATCGTTTAAGAGGTTATTTTCATCTTCTTCCATTTTGTTTTGTTGATTTTTCTCAAAGTTCTGGAAATAATCGAAAAATCTTGAACATAAAACATTTGGCAAATAAATTTTACCTTGGACAACTTCATCAAGAGCATGGATTAACTGATGGGATGCCATGGTTTTTAAGATGTACCCTTTAGCGCCGAGTTTCATTGCTCTAAAGATTAAATCAGGGTCGTCATAAGCCGTTAAAACAATAATTTTTGTATCCAATTTCAATTCCATTATTCTCATAATGGCGCTAACCCCGTCTACTTCCGGCATGTTCATATCCATTAATACTATATCGGGCTGGTATTTTTTAATTAAAGAAATTGCAACATTTGCGTTTCCTGCGTTTGCAATAACTTCATACTCATTTTCAAGATTAATTAATTCTCTGATACCTGATGCATGGTCGTAGTTATCATCAACCACAATAACTTTTGTCTTTCTTTGAAAATCAAGTCCTCTCATTTTATAAACCTCCAAAACCTTTATATTAAATTTTCATCCCTTTAATGTAATGTAATTAACCGATTACAATTGAATAATAGCCTTTTTAGATGATGCTAACATCAACACAGGGGTTGAAATATTTAAAATTTAAGATAATAAATGTGTCTAAACCTAAAGGTTTAGATTGAGCTTGAAACATTGATGAAATGTAAAAGAAAGACTTGTCAATCGTATGTATATCAATATTTTATTTTTTCATTAAGAAATCAATTATTTTTTGTAGTATAATAAGGGGACAAAAAGGGGAGTTATCTTTTGGAATTACATATCGGAGAACACTACATAACAAAGCTATTTGGGCTTGATGTTCATATGGATACTCTAATTACTTTATGGACTGCAATGGGCATTATACTGTTTTTTTCGATACTTGCCGTTTACAAGATAAATATAGTCCCCAATAAAATTCAAGGGGTTTTTGAAAAAATTGTTACCCTTTTTGTGGGCTTGACCAAAGATTTAGGTAAAGAACAGGGGATGAGCGCACTTATATTAATGTGCATTTTTCTTTTGATTATAGTATCTAATCTTTTGGGGCAGCTTCCTTTGAAATTAATTCACCTGAATGGGGGGGAGCTTGCTTCTCCTACGAATGATTTGAATATGACCGCAGCGCTTGCCGTTTTTGTTTTAATTTATTACATATATAAGGGTATAAAATCAAAAGGGCTTTCATATTTTAAACATTATATAGAACCTGTTTGGTTTATGACCCCCTTTAATATACTTGAAGATTTCACAAGACCCCTGACGCTTGCATTGAGGCTTTTTGCGAACATACTTGCGGGGGAAATTTTGATAATGGTGTTAATGGTATTGATATCGGCACTATTAACACCGCAGGCCGTTCATAATCTGGCATCCGATATTTTCTTTGGAATTTTGCCGGAGAGCTGGGTTCATAACATAGGGTTGTTTTTGGGTTCGCTTTTACCCTTGCCCCTTATGTTTTTTGAACTTTTCGTCGCATTCATTCAGGCACTTGTATTCACGCTTTTAACGTCTGCATACATACAAAGTGCGGTACAAAAACATTAGTAAATAAGGAGATAAAAAAATGGAACCTACAATTTTATTAAACTGCTTTAAATGTATAGGAATGGGGATTGCAATCGGTCTTGGTGTATTGGGACCTGCATTGGGTCTTGGACTTGCAACAAAAACAATTCTTGAATCAATTGCAAGACAACCCGAATCCGAAGGACAAATTTCAAAATACTTTTATATCGGGGCAGGCTTAATAGAAGCTTGTGCCATATATGCACTTTTGGTTGTTATATTAATAGCATTTGTTCTTAATTAAGGAATAAAACATGCTTCTTTCAATTGATGCAACTTTTATATTTGTTTTCATAAGCTTTATTATCTTTCTTTGGCTTATGAATTTAATCTGCTATAAACCAATCACAAAGGTCATAGAAAAGAGAAATGAGTTTATTGAAAAGAATAAAAAAACGGCATTTGAAGCCAACCAAAAAAAAGAGGATATAATAAAAAATTCAAAAGAAGAAATTGAAAAAACCAAACAGGAAAGCAATAAAACTCTAAAAGATGCAAAAGAAAGAAACATAAAAAATAAAGAAGCAAAAATAAACTCTAAAAAAGCCGAAATAAAAGGCTTAATAAATGAGTATCAAAATTTCCTTTCGGAAAATTCAAATAATGTTAAAAAAGAACTAAAAGGCGAACTTGAATTCTATGTAAAGTCGCTTGTATCAAAAGTTCTTAATGTGGATGAAAAGGAAGTAAATGTTGATATGTCCAAGGCGGATGAAATTTTAAAATGAACATTCAGGCAATATATGAATACATATTAAATTCTAACCTTATTAATTTTTTGATAATGGTATCAACCCTTGTGTGGATTTTTAAAAGATTTAATCTGGGAAAAATAATTGATTCTATAGAGGATGATATTAAAAATAACATTGATATAAGCACATCCTCTCTATCATCTGCACTTTTAGAGTATAAAAAAGCAAGAAAAGATTATAAAAATATACAAACCAAAAAAGATGAAATTATCAATTCAACAGATAAGCTTATAGAAAAAATGAACCAAAAAACCACACAAGATATTCAAAGAAAAACGGATGAACTTGTTGTGGAATCGGATAAAATCAAAGAAGCACGGTATGAAAAAAATAAAAGAAACACAATAAAAGATATAAATAATGCAATATATACTCTTTCTTTTGAAACAATAAAGAACATGATAAATGAGGACATTCAAAAAAAAGTTATCGAAAATTCATTAAACGAGCTTGATGAAATGGATTTAGGAGAGTATATCAAATGACATTAAATATAAATCTTAAAGCTAAAAAACCCGCAAAAAGGTACGCACAAGCCTTGATTAATCCTAACCCCGACACCAATAAAGTTATATCGGATGAATTAGAATTTTTTGTTGACCTTCTATATAAAAATGAGGAACTTAAAGCCTTTTTATTCCATCCCGTTATTAATATGGAAGATAAAAAAGAAGTTTTAGATAAGATTATGGGGGACAATTTTACCATAAAGAGGTTTTTGTTCCTTTTGCTTGAAGAAAACAGACTTGATATTTTGGATGAAATAAAAGAGAGTTTTATTGAAAAAATAAAGGATAAAGAAAAAATCTTGCCTTTAGATATTATTCTTGCAATTGAGCCTGATGAAGAAGATAAAAAAAATATTATAGGAAGGCTTGAGAACAAATTTAAATCTAAAATAGAAGCCAATTTTATAACGGATAAGTCCATATTAGCGGGCTTAAAGATAAAATTCAAAGATACATTTATTGATTTATCTCTTAAAAAAAGAATTGAAAATTTTAAAAACTTATAAAGGAAAACAATATGAATTCTACAATTAATTCAAGCGAAATTTCTTCAATAATTAAATCGAAAATAGAAAATTATTCAAATAAACCTGATATAGTTGATGTAGGCTCTGTAATAGAAATAGGAGATGGCATCTCAAGGGTATACGGGCTTAAAAATGTTATGGCAGATGAACTTGTAAGGTTTGAAGATGGCAAGGGAACCTTGGGAATTGCTTTGAACCTTGAAGAGGACAACGTCGGAGTTGTAATTTTAGGGGATTACACCTCGATTAAAGAGGGTATGCAGGTTAAAACGACGGGCAAGATTGCATCAATTCCCGTTGGAGAAGAATTAATAGGAAGAATAATTGACCCGACGGGAATTCCGCTTGATGGCAAGGGGGATATACACTACACTAAAACTCGTCCCGTTGAACGTGTTGCACCCGGGATTATTTCAAGAAAATCGGTATCAGAACCCCTGCAAACGGGAATAACCGCAATTGACGCTCTAACCCCAATAGGCAGAGGGCAAAGGGAACTTATAATAGGTGACAGACAAACGGGTAAAACCGCAATTGCAATTGATACCATAATTAATCAAAAGGATGAAAACGTAATTTGCATTTATGTTGCAATAGGGCAGAAAAAATCCACAATAGCTCAACTTGCTCATATTCTTGAAGAAAAAGGGGCAATGGGATATACAATTATTGTTGCCGCTTCTGCCGATACATCGGCGCCTTTGCAATATATAGCGCCTTATGCAGGATGCGCCATAGCGGAAGAATTTTTGGAACAGGGTAAACACTGTCTTATAATATATGACGATTTAACAAAGCATGCTCAAAGTTACCGTTCCATGAGCCTTTTATTAAAGCGCCCCTCAGGGAGAGAAGCATACCCGGGGGATGTATTTTACCTTCATTCAAGACTTTTGGAAAGAGCCTGCAAACTCTCTGACGAGCTTGGCGGCGGTTCAATAACGGCACTTCCTATCATAGAAACTCAAGCGGGGGACGTTTCTGCATACATTCCGACAAACGTAATTTCAATTACGGACGGACAGATATTCTTAGAAACAAACCTTTTTAATGCAGGCCAAAGACCTGCGATTAATGCGGGCATATCGGTTTCCCGTGTGGGTGGTGCGGCTCAAACAAAAGGTATAAAACAGGTAGCGGGGCAATTAAGGCTTGATTTAGCACAATATAGAGAACTGGAAGCATTTGCACAGTTTGCATCCGACCTTGATCCTGCTACAAAGGCACAATTATTAAAGGGTGAAAAACTAACCCAAATACTAATTCAGCCGCAATACTCGCCACTGAGCGTTGCCAATCAGGTCACCATTCTTTATGCGGGAAATATGGGATACCTTGATAAAATTGAAAACAAGGATATTATGCAATATAAAAAAGAATGGTTTGAATATTTTTCATCAAGAGCGCCCGAGCTTGAAGAAAAGCTCAATAAAGGCGGCAAACTTGAAGATGAGGATAAACAAAAACTGAATGAACTTTTAGAAAACTTTAATGAAAACGTATTTAATAAAGGAAACTAAATGGCGGGCCTAAAAGAAACAAAAGACAGAATACAAAGCGTAAAAAATACTCAAAAAATAACACGTGCCATGAAAATGGTTGCTGCCGCAAAAGTTAAAAAAGCGGAAAATTCGGTTAAATTGAGCCGCCCTTTTGCGCTTGAATTGTTTAAAACTTTTGTTGAGATTTATGATTCGATTGAAGATAAAAAGTTTGAAAATATCAAAACAAAAGAACCGCTTGATAACTACAAGGCGTTATTGGAAGAAAGACAGGTAAAAACAATAGGACTTGTTATAATTTCTTCAAATAAAGGTCTTGCGGGGGCATACAATGCAAATTTAATAAGGCTTGCAGCTTCCAAAATTAAAGAGGCAAACTCTAAAAATATAAAGGTCGAACTTTTTCTTGTAGGGTCTAAAGTTGAAGCGGGTTTAAGGGCACTTGAAAAAGAGTACGACTTTAATATAAAAGAAGTTTACACAGGGATTTTAGATGATGTTAATACAAGTTCGGCAAGAATTGTGGCAAGCGACTTAGCAAAAGAGTATATAAATTTAAAAATAGATAAAATTGAACTTATAACAACAAGATATATTAACATGTTAACCTATTCCCCGGAAAGCTGGACATTGCTTCCCGTTATACATCAGGGAAATAAAAATGTACAGGCATTTTTTAAAAAGCAATTTGATAAAGAACATAAAATTGAATATAAGACATTTTTTGAAGATAAAAAAAATACAATACAACTTTTTGAACCAAATCAAACAACCCTTCTGAAACAAATCGTTCCAATGTATATTACAAACCTTATATATCAGGCAATTTTAGAGGCGCAAGCATCAGAACTTGCATCAAGAATGACTGCAATGTCTGCCGCAACAAAAAATGCGGAAGATATGATAAATAACCTCACAATTCAATACAATAAAGCCCGTCAACAAAGTATTACTCAGGAAATAACAGAAGTTATATCGGGAACTTTAAATAAATAAAACAAAAAGGAAGGTTTTTGCCTTCCTTTTTGCTGCTTGATTAGTTTTATCTTTTCCAAGCTTCTCCATTATTAAATATTTTTTTATGCTATAAAGTTGTTACCGTATTTAAGTGAACCTATAAGGAAGCATTCTTGAAGCATTTTATTCATGCTTCTGTAAACTTTCTTTTTAGGTGGTTGGCTTGCCATCATAAGCGCAATTTTAGATTCTTTATACTCTTTTGCTATTGTATCTGTTATAAAAAAGTTTTCTGAATTTAAAATTCTATCTTCTGCACTTATCATTTTTTTGTCCTCTTAATATCTCTTGTACTTATATAAAGTATTTGATATCAAAAAAATTGATATTTTATATACTAAATATATATTTTTTGTTACAAAACTTAAAATAATTCCTCAAATACGGACATGTTAACGGTTTCATAAGTATTTTGCAGATTTTTATCCGATTTTTTATAAACCTTTATATAATTCTCGCTAACACCTGAATAAAGGCCGTTTTTGCCCTTTTTTTCATATAAAACGGTTCTTTTTTTATTTTTGTTTTTTAAAAGAAAATCTTTATGTAACTTTTTAGTCAGTTCAATCAGCTCTTTTGTTCTTTGTTTTTTAATGTGCTCCAATACCTGATTATTCATAGAATAAGCCCTTGTTCCCTTTCTTTTTGAATAAGGAAAAGAATGTATATAGCTTATTTTTGAATTTAGAAGGGCTTCTTTTGTTTCAAGAAAATCTTCATCAGTTTCACCGGGGAACCCCGTAATAATATCCGCCCCGATAAAGGGAAGGTCAAAACTGTTTTGAATTTTTTCAATGGCTTCAAGGGCTTCTTTTTTGGTATAAAATCTGTTCATATTTTTTAGGGTTTTATCGCACAAACTCTGCAAAGAAAGGTGAAAATGCGGGCAGAATTTTTTTGATTGAACAAGAAAAGAAAAAAGCTCATCATCAATTTCATTTATATATAGCGACCCCAATCTATACCTTAATATATCCGTTTTTTCAATCTCTTTTAAAAGGTCAACAAGACTTTTTTTATATTCCGCCCCCCACTGACCTATATGAATTCCCGTTAGTACAATTTCTTTTCTGTTGTTTTTTACATGAATATTTATCTGCTCTATTATGTTATCAATTGTTTCAGACCTTGAATTCCCTCTTGCATAAGGAATAAGACAGTATGAACATCTGTTATTGCACCCGTCTTGTATTTTTACATACGGCCTTGTTGAACTTGTTCGGTACAAAAATTTGGTTTGGAAAGCTTTTTGTTCAAAAATGTCTTTTGCAAAAACATGTTTTTCTTTTTGTTCTATAAAATCTATATATTTATCTATATTTAATTTTTCATCATTTCCGAGTATTAAATCAACGGATAGTTTTGTATTATCCATAGTCTGAGCGCAGCATCCCGTTAAAATTGTTTTAATTTCGGGTTTAATTTTTTTTATTTGCTTAAACAAATATAAAACCTGATTATCACTGTGAGCGGTTACGGTACAGGAATTTAGTATATAAATATCGGCGTCTTTTTTATCTTTTACATTTATATACCCTTTTTCGGAAAGAATTTGGGCGATAATCTGTCCTTCCGTTTGGTTTGTTTTGCACCCTAAACTTTTTATATAAAACTTTTTCATTTTTAATTCCCCTTTTTTACAAACTTTGAAACGCACTCAATATGATGCGTATTGGGGAACATATCTACAATTTGTATTTTTTTCAATTCAAAGCCGTTTTCAATTAATGTCATAGCGTCCCTTTTTAATGTCATGGGGTTACAACTTATATAAATAACGGAATTTGTAATTTTTGAAACAACATTAAGGGTATTATTATCAGAACCCTTTCTCGGGGGGTCAATAATAACATTTTCAAAAGTTTTTTCTTCAAATTCTTTTATTTTATCTTGTGCAAATCCAAAAAGTATTTCATAGTTTTTAATATTATTTATTTGATAATTTTCTTTTGCAAATTTGATTGAATTTATGTCACTTTCAATTAAAACTATCTTATCTGCCATATCGGATAAAAATATTCCAATAGCACCGCATCCCCCGTATAAATCAAGGATACACCCTTTTTTATCAATAAAATCATGCGCACACTTAAACAAAAGTTCCGCTGATAAAGGGTTCACTTGAAAAAAAGAATTAAAGCCTATTTTATATTTTTTATCGGATAGGCCTTCAATTATATAATCACAACCTTTTATTTTAAGGTTTTTTTCTCCCGTTATTTTATTTGTTTTTTTATCGTTAAAATTAACGTTTATCCCTTTTATTGATTTAAATTCTTCTGTTAAAAGGTTACAAAAATTGTTTATTTCTTCTTTGATTTTATTAAACTCAATTTCATTTATATTTAAAACAAGGGTTAATAAAATTTCTGATGAAAGGTTTGAAATTCTTATATTTACATGTCTTAAAAGCCCTTTATGAGTTTTTTCATCATACGCTCCAAGTTTCCAGTTTTCTTTTATAAAATCGGTAATTTTATCAATAATTTCAGGGTGAATAGGGCAATATTTTATATTTATAATTTCGTGGGTTTTTTCTTTATAATAGCCTATAAGAAGTCTTTTTGATTTTTTGGTTTGAGATACGGGGTATTGGGTTTTAAACCTGTAGTTATATTTAAGAGGGCTTTTTAAAATAGGCAAAAATTCAACCCCTTCAATGTTTCTAAAAATTTCTTTTACTATATTTTCTTTAATTTTTAGCTGATAATCGTAATCTATATGGCTAAAATCGCAACCCCCGCACGGTTTTGAAAGTGCACACAACGGTTTAACCCTGTGGCAGGATGGCTCTAATATTCCATGCAGTTTGGCTTTTATATAACTTTTATTTTCAAAAACAACCTTAGCCCTTACTATATCACCATCAACGGTATCTTTTACAAAAACAGTCCTGTTATCAAACCTTGCTAACCCAAACCCCTCGTATACAACTTTTTCAATTTTTAATGTGAGTATGTCGCCTGTTTTAATCAATATTCAAAATACCTGTCAAAATCCACATCATCAAACGAACAAAGGAGCATATATACTTCATCTTCCTCGTCCATTCTCTGGAAATTGTATTCGTCAAACTTCCAAAGTTTAGGGTTAATTCCTATAACTCTTACTATATTATGTTCTTGCAAAATTCTCAACTTTTTTTTAACAATATCAACATCCATATTGAGATGTTTTGAAAGTTCGACAGCACTGATACCTTCGGCACTTGAGCATTTTTCAGGTGTCATAAACATTAATTCAAGTCCGACTTTTTTTAGTTCGGTATCTTCAGTTTCAATAGTCGACATAACCATATTTTAACCAAAAAACAGGGGGGGTTTTATCATATTATTGCACTATTTATATCGGCAAAACAAAAGGTATCTTTAATTTATAGAATTATATGCACATTTAGCAAATTCAATAATGCTATCGGGCAAATCTTCATTCTTTGCGGATTCTATCCCCCTACTTAAAGATGAAACGCCTTGTATCACCTTTCTTTTATCCTCATGTTTTACTATTTCATAAAAGGAAAGCTTATTTTCATTGGCAAAAAGGTTTTTCAGTGCGGGAAAATGTGTTGTAAAAATAAATAGTGACTCTCTTTTTTCAATAATATATTTTATTATTCCGTAAAATAAGGCCGCCCCTTCTTTATAATTAGTATTCTTTCCTATTTCATCGAGCAAAATAAGACTGTTTGAATCTGAATTGTCGATTATCCTTTTAACCTGTGCCATCTGGTTTTGGTGGGCAGATTTTTTGCTTATTATTTCATCTTTGGCATTTAGAGAACTGAAAAGCTTTTTAAAAGGCTTTAATTCAAATTTGTCGGCGCTCACATAAAACCCCGCCTGAGCAAGAACAACAAGCGTTCCTATCTCTTTTAAGAGCATGGATTTTCCTATTCCGTTAGCTCCCGTTAGCATTATTCCCTGCGTATCAAATTTAATGCTTAAAGGTTCATAGTTTAGAAAAATTTTTTGAGCTCCTATATGCCTTCCGTTTACAATATTGAGATTCTCCTTAAAATCAGGCGAAATCATATCGTTTTCAATGGCGCTTTTTGCAATTGAGAGCATAACATCAAGGTATGCAACCGTTTTTGAAAATTCCCTGATTTTAGGAGCAATTTCTTTAGAATATGCTCTAAGATTTTCCAGTATATTGGCTTTAATTTCTTCTATTTTATTTTTTGTTGAATTTATTCTTTTATCAAGCGAAATAAGGGTGTCGGTTGTATATTTTGTTATAAGTTTATTTTTCTGTATTATTTTAAAATCAGGGCCCGTATAATTAACAGAAGTGTTTGGAACTTCAATTGTATAGGAGCCTGCTTTTTTCACAATTTTAAGAGCCTTAATTCCGGTTGTTTCTCTCAATTTTGTTTCATACTCTTTTATTTTTTCTTTTTCCTTGTTGTATTCGCAAATAAAAATATCAAGGTCGCTATTTACCCCTTCTTTTATATATTTACCTTCTTTTACAAGCTCAATATCGTCCTGAATGGTTCTATCCAAAATATCATAAAAGTCTTGTAAGATTTCATCCTCGTTAATATTTTTTATTGAAAGCTTTTTATTTATGTTTTCTAATTCAACTATGTTCTTTAATCCCATCCTTACGGTTAAAAATTCAAGCGGGGTAATTGTGCCGTTTGATACCCTGCAAGATAGCCTTAATATATCGCCTATGTTTTGGAGTTTTGCATCAAGCACATTCATAATAGAAGGGTTATTTTTTATATTTGTTATAATCTTAAGACGGTTTTTTATTTTATTAATATCGCAAACGGGGCTTGATACCATGCTTTTTAAAAGCCTTTTTCCCATCGGAGTAAAACAATTATCAACCGCATAGCAAACAGAGCCTTTGTATTCGTTGTTATACGAATTTTTCAAAAGTTCCAAATTAGATCTTGTATGAAAATCTATTAAAAGGAGTTTATCAAGAGAGTACTCTTTTATTTTTTCAAAATCGGGAGAATAATACCCTAAAATAAATTCTATATATGAATTTAGGGCAGATAGCGCCATATTATTTTTGTCTTTATAAAACTTTTCATCCAGATGTTCAAATTTGTAAGGTAAAATTGTATCGTTTGATTCAAAATTGTTTGGAACAATAATTTCCACGGGATTTAATCTTGCAAGCTCTGCTTCTATTTCATACAAATTGCCCTTGGTTACAAAAATTTCTCCGACAGAAACATCGGTGTATGCAAGTTCATAATAGTTTTCGTTTTTATAAATTGAAACGAGATAATTGTTTTCATTGGGGTTTAAAAACCCGAGTTCAATCAAACAACCTTTGGTATAAATATTTGTTATTTTTCTAACTGTTTTACCGTTATCATCTTTTTCTTGTGTTTGAGATACAACCGCAACATTATAATTTCTGTTTAAAAGTTTTTCTATATACACATTAACCGACTTTGAAGGAATACCGGACATTAAGATATCGCCCGTTTCTTTAAATTTTTTTCTTGTGAGAAGGGAACCTGTCACATCAGAAAAATTTATTGCATCCTCAAAGTATGTTTCATAAAAATCACCTATCTGAAACAAGAGAATAAAGTGTTTGTATTTAGCCTTAAAATCGTAATACTGTTTTAAAATAAAAGGTAAATTATCATAATTAAGGTTTTCAAATTTTAAATAGTTTTGAAATTTCATAAGTTTAATAATAAAATATAATAGTATCAAATACAAGGAAAAAATAATGGGGTGTTTAAAAAGAATATTTAATATGGTAATTTTTATTGTACTGTTGTTTGCGTTCTTTGCATACGGGGGGTATACCTTCGTCAAAAACAAGTATGATGCTTATACAAAACCTCAAAGGGAAGTTTTAATTAATGAAGAAAAAAACTTTGGAGATTTAAGCGGAGTTTCGGCAGATTATGCACTTTCAAGGTCGTTAAACTTTTTTGGGTATAAAAAATTAAATGCTCTATATATCCCAAAAAACCAAAAAATAACAATAGCTGACCTTAATTCAAAAGAAATACTTTCGGAAAGTGATTTTAATGAAGGAAAAATTGAAGAAAAATTAGAGGAGTTATCTAAAAAAGTAATAAATTCGCCCGTTATGCCAATAGAAAATATTGAAATTATAAAAAAGGGAAATCTTGTTATGGGAGCTAAAATTGTTCCTTATGCGGATTTTAAGGCAGATGTTAAATATATACCCTTTTTAACCCTAAAAGGAACAATTGCCGTATATGACACCCAAAATTCAAAAAACGGGGTTGTGGATAAAATTAAAGATAAAATAAGCAAGGATAATTCAAATATAACTTCAAAAGTTATAATATCGACAAAATTTTCAAACGATTACAGTGATGAAATAACTAAAGAATTTATAAGCCAAATTAAGCTTTTTTCTATATAAGGTTATTATTTTTTGGGTTTTAAATTGATTTATTAAAAAATTTTTGTCAACCTGTTAACAAAAATTTATAGTAGGATTGACAAAATAAGAAAAATGATAAATAATATTGTTAACAAGTTAACAATATTAAAGGTGGTATATGCTGGACAGTATTTTAAATACGTTTCTTTCTCTTTTTGATACGACAAATCAATTAAATATCCTTTATAAAAAAGAATTCGGGAATATTTTAAGCGACTATTCTTATGCCGAAATGCACACAATTGACGTTATAGGAAAAATAAAAGACCCGAATGTCACAAAAATTGCCAAACACTTAAACATAACAAAGGCAGGAATATCTAAAATTATAAAAAAACTTTTATTAAAAAAGGCAATCTTAACCTATAAAAATTCGGACAACAAAAAAGAAACTTATTATAAGTTAACTCAAAAAGGTAATGAAGTTTTTTTAGGGCACTTAAAAATGCATAAAGTCTGGCACAAAAAAGATAGGGCGTTTTTTAAACAGTTCAATGAAAAAGAACTGAAAATAATGTTTAAAATTATAAACAAATACAATCTGGAATTACAGGAACGATTAGAAAATATAAAGGAAAATATAAAATGAAAAAAACTTACGATATTGAAGTTGATTGTGCCAACTGTGCCAATTTAGCGGAAGATGCCGCAAAAAAGACAAAGGGTGTAAAGAATGTATGTATAAATTTTATGAGCCAAAAAATGGAGATAGAATTCTGCCCTGAATTTGACCCTTGTGTTGTTATAAAAGAAGTTTTAAAAAACTGTAAAAAAGTAGAAGAAGATTTTGAAATATGTTTTTAAATATGAACAAAAAACAAAAAAATCTGTTAAAAAGAATACTAATTTCATTTGTCCTTACAATTCTTGCCGCCTTTATTTCACAAAAGGGGTTAATTAAGCTTGTTTTGTATTTAATTCCCTATACAATAATCGGGTTTGATATTATAAAAAAAGCATTCAGAGGGGTTATAAATTTAAGACCTTTTGATGAATCGCTTCTTATGGTGATTGCAACATTGGGCGCAATTTTTCTTGGGATATATAAAGAATTAACGGGACAAGAAGGCGATTACCTTGAAGCAATTGCCGTTATGCTTTTTTATCAAATAGGAGAGCTTTTTCAAAGCCTTGCCGTTTCAAAAAGCAGGAAAAATATAAAAGAACTTATGGACATAAGGCCCGATTATGCCAACATAGAAAAAGACGGAAAAATTATAAAAGTCAGCCCCGATACAATAAAAGAGGGCGATATCATTATAATTAAAGCGGGTGAAAAGGTTCCCACAGACGGTATAATTCTTGAAGGGAACACTTCAATAAATACAATAGCGCTAAACGGAGAAAGCATCCCAAAATATGTTAAAGTCAAAGATGAAATTATTTCAGGTTCAATAAATATTGACGGTCTGATTAAAGTTAAAGTTACTAAAAGTTTCAAGGAATCGACCGCATCCAAGATATTGGAGCTTGTTGAAAATGCAAGTTCCAAAAAATCAAGGTCTGAAAATTTTATTTCAAAATTTGCAAAAGTTTATACCCCTTTTGTGGTTATTCTGGCAGGTTTGCTTGCATTTTTGCCCCCTTTAATCAGAGTTTTTGTTTTGGGTGTGCCTCATATGTTTAATGTTTGGATATATAGAGCCCTTACTTTTCTTGTTATAAGCTGTCCTTGTGCCCTTGTTATAAGCATTCCCCTTTCCTTTTTTTCAGGAATAGGCGGCGCTTCAAGAAACGGGATTTTAATTAAAGGCTCAAATTACATTGAAACTTTATCCAAAGTTAAAACCGTTGTTTTTGATAAAACTGGAACGTTGACCCAAGGGGTTTTTGAAGTCAGCGCAATTCATCATAACAAAATAGAAGAAGAAAAATTAATTGAATATGCCGCACTATCCGAATATGCAAGTTCTCATCCGATAGCAAAAAGTCTTAAATCTGCCCATAAAAAAGAAATTGATTTAAACAGAATTAAAGAAGTAAAAGAAATAACGGGAGAAGGGATTATTGCAAAAATTGATGACCTTGAAGTTATTTCGGGAAATGAAAAAATAATGAAAAGGTTTGGGATTGAACCTGTTTTATGCCATTCAACGGGGACAATTATTCATATTGCAATTAATAAAAAGTATATGGGTCATATTGTAATATCGGACATAATAAAACCCGAATCAAAAAATGCAATTTCAAAGCTCAAAAAATTGGGCATAAAAAGAATTGTTATGCTAACGGGCGACATTGAAAAAACCGCAAAAAAAGTTTCAGATGAGCTAAACATAGAAGAATTTTATTCGGGACTGTTACCGAATCAAAAGCTTGAAAAGCTTGAAGAAATAATGAATGAAAAAGCTTTGATAGCATTTGTCGGGGATGGGATAAATGATGCGCCTGTTTTAAGCAGAGCAGATATAGGAATATCAATGGGTTTAATTGGGTCTGATGCCGCTATAGAAGCAAGTGACGTTGTTTTAATGGATGATAACCCAAAAAAAATACCTCAAGCGATAGAGATTTCAAAAGAGTGTTTAAAAATAGTAAAACAAAATATTTTCTTTGCGCTTTTTTGTAAATTTTTGTGCTTAATATTAGGAGGGTTTGGGGTATTAAACATGTGGTTTGCAGTGTTTGCTGATGTTGGTGTTATGGTTATTTGCGTGATTAATTCTTTTAGAATTTTATTTATAAAACAAAAATAAAAATCCTATCGGAGCATTTTATATTTAGGATAAAGCCATAATGACCAATATATACCTCCCTCATTTTATAAATATATTAATTTTTCCAATGCGCTTGAAAATCCTCAATTTGTTTAATCGTATTTTGATAATCCCCGCTAAATCTGTCAACACTGTCATGCTGAACTGCGGATTTCCGTACGGACTAGGGCGAAGCCAAGTCTGGATAGCGAGAACATGGAGCGGGCTTGAACCATAGGTTCAACTGCGGAACTGTTCGAGCGTGGAGGAAATCCAAGACAGTTTCAGCATCTTATCATGTTGCAGGTATATCAATAAATTTTTGCAGCTTCATTTTTGCTATTCTTTACATCTTAAGACCCTGAAACAAGTTCAGGGTGACATTATACAGGGTAGGGATTGTATTTAAGTTAATAAATGTCATGCTGAACTCGTTTCAGCATCTGAGTAGCGCATAAATCCCATATTATATTCTTGCGCCGGTAAGACCCTGAAACAAGTTCAGGGTGACAAGGGAAAGTGTAATGTTGTTAGTGCATACTTCAAGGCTTTACAAGGCTCGTACCTCGCCTGTTTTCTTTACAAAGTTCAGGGTGACAAGGGAAGTTAATGTGTGTTACTTTACAAGGGGAGAAATACCATAAGAATTATAAAACAATAGATTTAAAATTCGATTGTTTTTGCATAAAAATATTACTCTTTAAAAATTGCCCAGAAAGGTAGTATGTAGGTTTTTAATTTTGTATTTGAATAAACTTGTCAAGAAAGGTTATAAATTTAATTTTAAAAGACTGTTAAATTTTAAAAACCCCATTTAAAATAAAAGGTTTTAGAAATAAACGGCTTTAAAATAAAAAAAAGGGAGTTTATCAAAAACCCCCATTTCCCCATTAAAAATCTTTTTCAATACTTATAAGTATATTCTTGCATATAAAATATTAAATGCAAGAAATTTACATTTTTTTCTTAATAAAAATTTATACATCAAGTATTCTTAAAACCTCATAAATGTTAATCTTTTTGGCTTTTCCTCTTATTTGAACTTCTCTTATTTTTATAACATCTACGTATTTTTGCACCCTCAGGTAAGTTTCTTCGGATATTAAAAAGTTTGTTCTATAAACCTTGTTATAGTTTTCAATTCGGCTTGCAGTATTAACCGTATCCCCGATTACGGTATATTCAAGCCTTTCTTCGGAACCAATGTTCCCGATAAAAACTTCTCCCGTTGAAATTCCGATTCCTATTTCAATTTTCGGTTTTCCTTCATTCAGCCATTTTTCTTGCAGATTTTTTACTTTTTTCAAGATTTTATCTGCGCATTTTACGGCATTAACGGGGTGATTTTCGTCTTTTATCGGTTCACCGAATATCGCAAGTATGGCATCTCCCATAAATTTATTCAAAATGCCGTTGTATTCTTCAATAACGGGAACAAGCTGCGAAAAATATTCGTTTAAAATTTTTGTAACTTCAACGGCGCTCAATTGTTCTGAAATGCTGGTAAAGCCCCTTATATCGGCAAACAAAACCGAAACTTCCGCCCTTTTTCCGCCAAGCTTAATACTGTCTATATTTTCAACAACACCCTTCATAACATCTTTTGAAATGTATTTGCTCATGGCGGATTGTATTTTTTCTTTTTTCTTGCCTTCCATTGAATATTTGAGCGAATACCCGCATCCTATTGCAAAAAGCATAAATATTTCGGGCAAAATTAACCCGATTGCAATTCTGTTGCTATACATCATAAATGCGAACATAAAATACAGAAGCATTGTTGTGGTTGTGCACAAAAGTGCGGTTGAAATCGGCATAAGGCTGACAAATGCAAATACAACAAGAAACATGAAAAGGACCGTAAAAAAGTCATAATAAGCATTTGCGGATACTATAAATTTGTTATCGAGCATGTTGTTTAGATTTGTCGCCTGAATGTCAACACCTGCAAAGTTATCTGAAATCGGGGTTCTTTTAATGTCGTATAAAGCTTGTGCATTTGCGTTTGCTCCGACAAATACGGCCTTGCCGTTAAAAATTTCGGGGTTTAGTTCCGGTTTTTTGCCGATTTTTATTGCCCTGTTTGCTTTTATGATATCTGAAGCGGATATAACCCTATGAGAATATTTGCCATCCTTTGTTTTATAATAGGAAATATAGCTATAGATAAAGCCTTTGTCGTTTTTAATCGGAATTTTAAGCTTGTATTCGTTGTTTTGACCCCTTATAAATTCATCATCCAGGGTGAAATCCTTTATGCCTGTATATTTCGAATAGGCATAAAGAGCCAAAGACGGGTACAGTTTACCGTTATAGTCAACAATTTGGTCAATCCTTCTTATGTAGCCGTCTTGATCCTGATATGTGTTAACGGACCCTAAGTGTTTTACGTTTTTTAAGTATTCTTTAATAAAAGGGGTGAAACTTTTATAAAAGCTTTGATTTTTTAATTTAGCGCTTCTTTTATCAACTATATTAACCTCTGATTTCTGGTTGAGAAGTTCGTTATATTCGTTTTTATCTATATAAGCTTCAAAATCTTTATCAACAAAGCCGACTCCTGCAATTAATTTATTGCATTTATTCACTCCGCCGAAAAACTTTTTATCCCCCTCGGGATAGGCTTTATCGGGTGCCATAATAATGGCATCATAGGAATAGACTTTTGAATTTGTTTGATTTTCAAGAAAATCAAATATGTCAAGCATACTATCCCTTCTCCATGGCCATCTGCCAAGTTCATGCAGGGATTTATCATCAATAACAACAAGAATAATGTCGTCGCTTGGGACATTGTTTGTTGATGTGTATTTAACCATAAAGTTATAAGATTTATTCTGAAAAATCGCATCCCCTATAAAATAGGAAAGAAAAAATAGCACAAAAGATGCAATTATAATTAAAATAAGCGATTTTTTAGCGGATACTTCCATAAACTTATTTTACTTTATAACTTATATTTTGCAAAATTTTTTAAAAAACCCTGCTATATTTAGTACGGGGGTCTGTTTATAATAAAACTACCTTTTTATGCAGCGAACATTGGTTGTGTGCGAGCGGGTAAACCTGATGCGATACCCATTACTCATATACTGTTCCCATGCAAGGCCTTTTTCCCCTGAAGAAATGACGGAGCCTGACCAGTAGTTACCGGAACCAATGCCAAGTAAATAACTGTTGACAAACATTGAACCCAGTTCATCAATATCAGGTATCCTTGCATCATCACTCAGTTTGGTGCAGGCAGATGAAGCATCATTTCCGCTTTCACTATAGGATGGAAGCATTGATGTTGAAGCATTACTTGGGAATGGATTAGGTGCTACAACAACACTATCTGTTCTATAAAGAACCGTAATAAACCCTACATCCTTTCCGACTTCATTTGGGCCTTTTAGGCCGTTTAGGTCATATATCATATTAACGCAAGTTTTAGTTTGAACATAATGATTGCTCTCTACTTTTGAACCGCAATTTGGATTATAGAATAGTGCAACGGATTCGCCGTTAACGGTTTCAAAGGCTGCCGCTTTAATATCGGTTGTAAGTTTATAATCATCTTCTGAATAATCGTCATCAGGATATTGAGTAAAATAAGGGTTCAGTTCTTTTAAAGTTGTTGGAAATTTTAGAGTAGTTCCGTTCAATGTAATAACGGATGATGGTATCCCGCATGCAGATAAATTATTTGAATTACAGATATTTTGTACTCTATAGACTTTTGATAGTCCATCAATTATAAAGCTTTCTGCCGCACTATCTATAATTTCATCTTCCGTTTCGTTATTTGATGAGCCATAACCTGAAATACTATCCATCTCTCCTATTGCTTGGCTCATTCTTGCATAAAGTGCTTTTCTTTGAGCGTTCCATGCTTTATCGTTAACGTTCACAAGTAAACTTGGCAGAGTAATTGCTGCAACGATACCAATAATCGTTAATGTTATCAATACTTCAGCTAAAGTAAATCCGCCTAATCCCTTGGGGGGG
>CANRHZ010000012.1 GCA_947630535.1 Candidatus Gastranaerophilales bacterium
ACCGACCTCAAAGCATCAGCAGCAGAAAGCTTTATAGTTGATGGCTTATCCAAGGTTTATAGGGTTCAAAATGTATGCAACAAAAATAACTTAAAAGCATGCGGTATTCCACCCACAATAATAACTTTGAGCGGGAATAGTCTTGATTTTCCAAAAACAGTAAGCTTATTAAAAGCCGGTTTAACTAATGGCTACAATAAAACAATGGATACGGATGCTGCCGCCTTTGAAACGGTAAACGGTGAATCAATCGCACTATTTTATAACCCAGTTTGCGAATCAGACCATCCTGAAACAAACCACTATGCAGGTCAAGTATTTTGTGTAAATATGATATATGATCTTAATGGTCTAAAAGGCCCGAATGAGGTCGGAAAAGATGTAGGATTTATTACGGTTCTTTATAGAACAAATAGCGTTGTTGTAGCCCCAAATCCATTTTCAAGTGATGCTTCAACATCAACTGCACCATCTTATAGCGAGGATGGGTCTGATGCAGGTTCTCTTTGTGCAAAACTGGGAGAAGATGCAAGGCTTCCTAATAGAGATGAACTTGCTTCAATGTCTGTTAACTGTAATATAGTTGGTATAACATCCGGTAACTACTGGTCAGGCTCAGTCATTTCTTCAGGGGAAAAAGGCCTTGCATGGGGACAGAGCATAAACAGTGGGGTCCGCTACAGGGGCAAACGCTCGGAGTCGGTCTCCGTTCGTTGCGTAAAAAAATAATTTTTTAAAAAAGATAGCTTTTCATTTTCAAAACGATAAAATTTACCTTGCAATATCACTACAGTTGCGGGGTTTATTTTATCGTTTCAAACATCTAAGCAACCAAATCAAGTCTTTTGGCGCATTCAATAACCCCATCACTCAAAGCTCCCCTTGGAACTTGAATTACGTTGTCTTTCCCCTCAAGAGCCTTTGCCAGAGTTTTATCATTACCTACCTGAATTGCAAGAATGTTGTCATCAGTCAACATCTCAATATCATTAGAATTGTCCCCTGCACGCACTTCATCCGTGTTGTCATCCATCTTGCTTTTTACATAATCGGCAGCGGTTCCTTTATTTATATCCGAACGCTCAAAATCGCTTACTATTGTTAATTCTTCTTTGGCATCAAGTTGTGTTTTGTATCCGTTTTTATCAAGCAGTTTTTTTATATCTTTATTTAAATCTGCAGCAAAATTCTTGAGTTCTTCTTTTTTATATTCTGTATTTCCTTTAATATTAACTCTTAATTGAATTCCCGGCGGAACAATTGATACTTCCCATCTTGAAAATTGAGAGGTTTCATCAATCTTTTTTCTGGGCTTAGAATACACAATGGTTTCATCATTATTTTTCCTTAAAATAAACCCTTTTTCTTCCGTTAGGTATTTGCCTATAATTTCAAGCGGTTTTTTGTTATTTTTTGCCCAGTCACTATTTTCAAATTTAAGGTAATTTATATCTTTATTGAATAACTGTGCCATCCATTCTCTCGGGCTGAGGTTTTTTGGTCTTTCAAGAATTCTTTTCCCGTCTTGAAGCAATATCGCATCAATTGGCATTGTTGTTTCTTTTAATATGTCTTTTATTTCTTTTATTTCACTATAGTTTCTTCCAGTATTAAGAACAACGCTATCAAACTTTGCTTTTTGAATGGCATCTTCGGTTGCTTTAAATGAGGCCATGTTGTACTTTCTGTCCGGAAGGCTTTTTAAATCAGAACTCGTTGGAATTAACAGAGTTCCGTCAATATCACAAGTGAACATTCTTCCAAGAAATGATATCTGAGACATAATATTTCTCCATTTTTGCTTAAATAACCATCCTGAATAATTTTTATTTACACAATAAATTTTATTTGTTACAATACTTAATAATATAAATAATATGTATCAATTCTAAAAATTTTTAGGTTTTAATTCTGTACGTAATTCAGTTAGGTGTTAAATAAATATTATTATGCTCAATGTTTGCACAAATTATGCAAAATATACCCCAAAAATAATTGCTTTTAAGGGAAGCAGCAAAATCAGTGCGCTTAATAATAATCCTAAAACAGAAGCATGCGCAATTTCTCAATCCTACCCGATTTCATATGAATTATACTCAAACCGATTGAATACCCGAAGAAAAATTCTTGAAAATTTCAGACCTAATCTGCTTTCAAATACTAAAATAGATTACAGAAAATGGCTTGAACAGTTTGAAACAAACGAGGAAAAATATCTTGCAGTGAGGATGCTTGAAAATTACTTTTACATAGATACGGATAACGCAAGATGTGCATTCAGAAAGCTTTATCTTGATTTATCAGAAGAAACGGATATCTCAAAAACCAATTTTGCAACTTTCGGAACGGCAAAAAGCGGTTCTTATATGGGATATTTATTCAGACAAGCAAACAAGTTACGCTCAAAAGGTACGGTTAGCCATGAATATAGCCCCAAAGACAAAATCCAAAAAGACAAATTTATTACATCTGACCAATTAGGAGATGTTGAATTTAATAAAGAACAAAAGAAAAAAGGCATGGAAAATATTGCTATTATTGACGATATTATAGGAGATGGCGACTCCTTTATCGAATATTTAACTCCCGAGATTTATAATTCACTAAAACAGTATAAAAATGTTTATTACCTGACTTTAGTAAAAGATCCCGACGGTGAAAAAAGGGTAAAAGAAAGATTTCCCGACTTGAACATTAAATTTAGAACGGCTCAGGAAGTTTATAAATACGATTCAAAAGAAAACAAAAATTTTAGCGACTACGAAAAAGCAAAAATTGACTATATGTTAAAAAAATACGGCGAGAAAATCAACCCTTCTCTTGTAGAGAAATATTCACGTTCAAAACTTTTTGTTTCTTTTGATTGGAATACTCCGGGTAACTCCCCTATGATATTTAACGTAACAAATTCAAATTGGAATGGGCTTTTTCAAAGATATAACGGGCTTGAAGAAGGGGATGTCGGAGCAAAGTTTAATTTCTTGGGATAAATCTTTTTAATTAAAAAGTTCTCTATACTTTTCTTTTTCCGTTTCACTAAAAGTATCAATTACCTCTTTTGGACAGGGCTCAAATTTTGCTCCTAAGGCTATAAGGTATTCAATATCTTCCTTTTTAAATTTTGAAACGTAATCTGATGTCTGATACCTTGTAAACTCTTTGGTGGCTTCACTGTTATTTTGGCTTGGAATTCTATTCATAAAGAAAAAATCGTTTATAAAGGTTAAAAATTCTTCTTTATCTTTATTTTTTTCTCTAAACTTTTTAACTTCATCAATTTTCCTTTTTTCAATTAAAGGGAATAAAAGTCTTGCATATTTTGCATCAGACCTGTTTTTAAATCTGTAACTAATTCCACCGTAATCTACAATTTTTTTCCCGAGTTTATTTCCTTTTGTAATAACATCGGGGTTTATTACGTATTGTGTATTCCAAGGGTTGTTTGAATATATTTTTTCGTATTCTTCTATATCCGCTTTTAAATCGTAAGTGTCCTCATCTTCGCATAAGCCTGTTAACATATACCCTTTGTCAAAATCGGCGCAATAAAACCTTGAACACTTATCTTGTGGCAAGATTTCATTTAAATAAATTGCATTTACGGATTCTGATATAATTCCGTTTTTAGATAACGCATTATAATAACCTCCGTTATTTTTTGGCACCTTCAGGACAAATTTTTCTTTGCCGCATTCAATTTTAAAAGTTATTCCAAAAGAACCTTCATATATATAACTTAATTTACATTTCTTTTTTGTATTTTCGGATAACTTTTCTTGAAGCCATTTTGTTAAATGTTTATAATCGGCATTATAGTTTTTTTTGTATTCTTCTCTGACTTGTTCGCTGAATTTGCCTAAATCGTCGCATATATTTTTTGTTAATTCCCCTCTTTTGTTTTTGTCTTTTGAATCAATAAAAACTAAGGGCAGGGACCCTATCGCTCCATAATTTGTATAATGTCTTAAAACTTTATCTACAAGCATGTTTCCATCTAATGTATTTTTTTTAAAAAAATGGTACGGTTTTTTGGAAAAACTGTTTTCTTCTTCACCGTTTGTATAATTTATGTAGCCTTCTCTTGTATAAGCATATTTCTTTTTCGCCCTTCTGCCTGATGAAAGGTCAATTGTTCCGTATTCTTCCAGATTAGAAAGGTATGAAACCGCCTTATAGAAAAGACTTTTATCGCACACTGGCTCATAATTTTCACTGTCCCATCCGTCAATTTTGCCGTCACCATCAACAAAATAACTTTTTGCATAATTTATTTTGTCTTTATCTTTTATGCTTTTTTCATCCGTGATAATTGTGCCGCTTTTAAAAGAAGGTTTAATATAAGAATTTATTTTGTATATTTTCATAATAAAATTATAATCCTTGAAGTAGCTTTATAAAAATGCTGAATGAAAATTGTTGCCATCTTAAATAAAAAAATAACCCCGCAAATTGTATGCGAGGTTAATTATTTTAAAATATAAGACAAAATTAGGCGATAACTTTATCTACAATTACTCTAAAAGCTTCAGAGTCGTTAACTGCAAGTTCAGCTAACATTTTTCTGTTAACTTGAATATTTGCTTTTTTAAGAAGGTTCATAAATTTTGAATATGTAAGACCGTATTCTCTAACGGCAGCGTTTATTCTTACAATCCATAACGACCTCATTTGTCTTTTTACAACCCTTCTGTCACGATAAGCATATTTAAGAGCTTTCATAACAGCTTGATTTGCCACTTTAAATATTCTTGAACGAGCTCCGATAAAGCCTTTTGCAAGTTTTAAAATCTTTTTATGTCTTTTTCTTGATACGTTTCCACGTTTAACTCTCATTTTTCACCTTCCTATCTTGAATACTTTTTAATGTATGGTAACTCTTTTGTAATTAAGTCGAGGTTTCTGTCTGAAACTTCAACCATCCCCGTTATTCTGTTTTTTCTTGCGGGGGATTTATGTGCAAGAAGGTGTCCTTTTCCTGCCTGAGCTCTTAAAATTTTGCCGGAGGCAGTCACTTTGTAGCGTTTAGCCGCAGATCTGTGTGTTTTCATTTTAGGCATTTTATTTTCTCCTTTTAATTTCCTTGCGGTATACCTTAAAAAACCGCTTCAGATTGTATTTGCATGGCTAATTTTAACAAATAAAAATAAAAATACAAGAAGTATTTGCAATAATCAAATCGGGGCTTATAATTATCTAAAAAGGAGATTTATTATGTCAGAATTTAAAGAAATAAAAGATTATCAAATTATACTTTTCGGGGTAATTATTGCCCTTGGCGCCGTTTTTTCAACGGCAATTTTTACAAAAGGGGTTATTAAATTTCAAAAATTACAAAACCAGACAATTACGGTAACCGGTTCTGCAAGTCAAAATGTTACATCCGATTTTTCCGTTTTGAATATATCCTACAGAGCTTCTGCCCCAAGCCTTAAAGTCGGATATCAAAAAATGAATGAAGATAAAGAAAAAATTAAAGCTTTTCTTGTAAAATCAGGAATTGACCCTAAGGATATAAACTTCGGACAAATTTCAAATTACGAAGTAAATAAAAGAGAAGGAAATTTTTATACAAATGAAGTTGATTTTTATAAGTTAGATTCAAACGTCAAAGTGTCATCAAATAATATCAACCTAATTAGCGATATTTCAAAAAGATTGGATGAACTTATAAATCAAAATGTAGAAATTAACTATTCAAATGTTGAATATTTTGTTTCAAATATTGACGATATCAAAATTAAAATGGTTGGCGAAGCAACCAAAAACGCAAAACAAAGGGCAGAATCCATGGTAAAATCCACAAACGATAAAATAGGAAGCCTTAATTCCGCCAAAATGGGAGTTTTTCAGATAGTTCCCGTTAATTCAACCGAAGTTTCCGATATGGGAATAAACGATACAAATTCAATCGAAAAAAAGGTTGTTGCCGTTGTTAATGCAACTTTTACGGTTAAATAACATTTGATACTATTTGATTGATTTTATCTAAATACCCGCCTTGATAGCTTGTTTTAGCATATTTTTTGCTTTCAAGAGAATAATAAACCATCTCAATATTTTTCGTATTAAAAAGTCTTGATAGCGAGTGCATATAAACAACTGTCTGTATATCATCTTTTGGGTCTTTTGGGAGATTTTTTGTTTTCCAATCCGCTATGACATAGTTGTGGCCTGTATTAATAACGGCATCAAACCTTCCCGTTAAAAAATAAGGTTTATTATTCAAGCTCTCTTTTATAAAAAACGGGTATTCTATATATTTTTCATTACCGGATTTTATGAGTTTTATTATATCCGAATTTTTAATATCGAGCCATAAAATGTAATCGTCTTTATCAAGCGAACTTTCGAATTTTTCTGTATTATACCCCTTAAGATAATAACAAATAAGCCCGTGAAGCAGGTTTCCCTTTTTTAATTCTTCACTATAAGGCATAATTTCAAGGTTATCTATATATTTATTTTTAAATTCTTCATAAGAACCGTTTATAACCTTAAGGGAATTTGCGCTGAATGTATTAATCATTTTTTTCTTCCTTTAAAAGATTAAAGCAATATGAAGGCTCTTGTTTTGTAATTTTATTAAAAATTTTATATTCATCTGAAGTTGTAAGGTAAAGTTTCTTTTTTGCTCTTGTAATTCCGACATATAAAAGCCTTAAGTTTTCATCTATAATTTCTTGCTTTATCTCATCTTCGGTTTTTTTAGAGCCTTTTATTGAGTTTATTATTTTTGTGCCTTCATTTATTTTAATGCTTGATGGTATTAAGCTTAAATTTTTATCTGTAAGACGGGGAATAAATACATAATCAAATTCATCCCCCTTTGATTTATGTATTGTCATTATCTTAACTACATTTTGACCTGTTTCTTTTTTATTATCTTCAAAAAGTTTTATGTTTCCCCCTCCCTTTTTTATGAGTTCGTTTAATTTAATTAAGGTATCTTCAAAGTTCCCTTCGCTTTTATAAACCTTTGAAATTAAAGAGGAAACGGGAGCAATATTTATTCTTTTTTTAGGGTTATTTATAAAATAGTATTCGCCGATTTTAAATCCGAGAACGTCCGCCCTTAAAGTACAAAGCCCGAGAAAATATCTTAAATCCCACCAGAGAGGATAGTTTTCATAATTTTCAAGAATAAAAGGTTTTTTAATATTTTTTATTTCATCAAAAAGCTCAACATCCGATAAATAAAAGCCGTTATCTGTCATATTGTTAAGAAAATCTATGATAAGACTGTTATTAAGAGGGTTTGATATAAAATTAAAGACGCAAAGAACCGTTTTAAATACGGGGTTGTTTGATAAAAGAGAGGTGTTGGATATTATTTTATGGTTTGTGTTTGATTTTAAATAAGATATGTAATCATCCGCCTCTTTATTTGTTCTTGTTAAAATTCCTATATCGGACGATTTTTCATAAGAAAAAATCTCATTTATTTTATTTAAAATAAATTTTTTTTCTTCTTCCTCTTTATTAAAAAACTTGAATTCAAAAGCGTTTTTATTCACAATGTTTTTGCCTTCAACGGGCTTTGTTTCTATTATGCTAAATGCGTCTTTTGAATAGTTAGAGCCCTTTTTAATAAGAATATTTGCAAGGTCAATAATTCCCGTTGCATTTCTTAAGGTATAGTTCATTTTGCAATTCGGGTTATTTTCTATAAATTTTCTAAACCCTTTTATATCTGAATTTGTAAAAGTTGAGGTGATTGCTTGATTAATGTCACCCGAGCGGATTATGTTCCCGTATTTCTTTGCAATTATATTAATAATTTCCTGCTGAATTGAGCTTGAATCTTGCGCTTCATCTTCAATTACATAGTGTGCCAAATTTTGATAATATTCTCTTATCTTTACATTAGAACATAAAAGTTCGTATGCCAGCCCCAAGAGATCGTCATAATCAATCAAATTAAGACTTTTTAGAGTTTTTTGGTATTTTTCATAAATCCTTTTAAAAACGGGACTATAAGAATTTGTGTATTTATTTTTTGAATTTTTATAAGAAGATATTGCCCTTTCATAAATGCTTGTTTTGGATGTGTCCATCCCTTCCGTGTAAACAATTTCATTTATTATTTTGAGCCTTTTTATTTCATCCGTTATATCAAAATCAGAATCCAACCCCAAATTTATAAAGTTGTCATTTTCCCTTAAAATTCTTAAACACAACCCGTGGATTGTTGAGATATTCGGGGTTTCTTTTATGTTCGGAATTATAAGTTTTATTCTTTCCTTAAAAGTTCTTGCGGCAGAATCCATATAGGTTAAAACAAAGATGTTTTCGGGTTTTATACCATCTTCAAGAAGTTTTACTATAAGAGCAAGCATTATTGTTGTTTTTCCTGCTCCTGCAACCGCCATAACGGCAAATTTGCCCTTTTTGTACTCTAAAACGGGCATCTGGTCTTTTCTTGGAACAATATTAAATTTTGGTTTTATTTGAGTTTCTTTTTTTTCAAAGAAATGTTTTATTCCTTGAAAATTTTCATTCCCGATAAAGTTGTAGTCGGATGAATACATATAAATTTCACCCTTTGATAACAAAAATATTTTTCTTAGCATTCTTGCCGTTTTATCAAGGGTGCAATATATATTGTCCTCAAGTTCAAAACTGTTTTTTTTCCAGTTTTTTTGAAAAATCCATGCATTATATAAGGGGCCCACATCTTGTTTTACCCAGTTAGAATTTGTTGCATCATATATAAAAAGATGCTTATTTTCAATTTTTAAATCTATGGCCTTTTGAAGGGTTGATATATTAATACATTTTGGCTTTAATTTGTTATGTTCAAGCGGATTTTCAGATATAATAGTGTTTTCAAGTCCATATAAAAGCTCTTTATTTGAATATACGTCTTTAAAAATATTTTCAAAATCCCTTATCTGTTTTAAAAGCTGATTAATTTTTTGTATGGCTTCTTTATTTTCTTCTTTCTTTTCAATAAAAAGGGATGAGATTGAATACAAAATTTCGCTCAATTTTTTGTCTTTTAATTTGGTTTTTATTTCAATTAACTTTTCAATCCGTTTTTCATCTTTATAATTTTCAAATATACAAAAAAGGTTTTTTTCCCCGAAAGAGGCTTCAAAATCTTTTACTATATTAATTGAAACATTCAAGTCAACATTTAAAATTGAACCTAAAAGCCCCCTTAATTTGTATGATGAAACTTTGTAACTTTCAGGTTCAACAATTAATTTTAAAAGCGTAATTATATGAGAAACAACAATGTTGGCTTCAATTTTTTCTGAACCCGAAATGAAATTAACGGGTGCATCTAATTTATCTGTACAAAATTTAAAAAACTCGTTATTTTCAGGAACTATAACCAAAATATCAAAAGGGTCTACCCCTTTATTTAAAAGAGAGTTTATCTTTTCTATAAGGGCATCCGTCATATCAATTGCCCCTATAAAACTTTTTTCTTCCATATTTTCAATACTTATTTTTTCATTATTTACGATTTTTTCAAAAATCATATCGGCTTTTTCGTTCTTATCTAAAAGGATTGGGCTTTCATTTAAAAATAATTCAAAGTTGTTTTCCTGCGCACAAAGATATCCCTTTCTGGAGCTTCCTTTGGGGTCATAGGCTATAAAAAACTCTTTTGTATCATTTTTTATAAACTTTAAATATTCAAATAAAGACGGGCACATTTCATCTGCATCATCAACAAATACATATTTAAACGGGTTTTTTATTTTTTTATATAAATAAGAAAACAATTGAACCTGTCTTAAGTAATCAAATGCTCTTAATTCAAGGGTTTTTTGCATATATAGGGCAATTGCGTTTTTAATTTCCGTTGAATAAGATTCTTTAAGGATTTTTGTTTTTTGCTTAACTTCTTCTTCACTGAGCGAGTTTAGGGTTATTAAAGATTGCCTTCTTAAAAGCTGATGCAACAGATTTATTTTTGAATTGTAGCCTCTGAAATTAAATTTTTCTATTGCATTTTTAAAAATGTAATTTGAAGCCTCAAGCCCGCATAGATTGGGTATTACCTCACTTTTTCCAAACTCTATTTTTTCATCCAAAATCGGGTAATATTCTGAAACCATATTGTAGCAAAGCCCAAAATAGCTATACACGTTGAACTTTGTTAAACAATTAATTTTTAAATTGTTTTTAACTTTTTCAATGAAATCTTCTTTTAGTTTTGAATTTTGAACAATAACAAGTATACTGTCCGAACTTATGTTTTGGTCTAAAAGTTCAAGATACTTGTTAATTAAAATTTCGGTTTTATTTGTTGAAATATCCCCGTATAAAAGCATTTATAATACATCCATAGGATCAACATCCACTGTCATTTTTATATCATTAGGCAAAATCACCGTTCTTAAAAAACTCAGAATTGAAAAGTGCCCTTTTTGCTCCAATTTGTTTTTTACTATTATATTAAATCTGTATTCATTCTTCAATTTTTCTATTACGCAAGGAACAGGCCCGAGAACAATCAACCTTTCTTCAAGGTTTAATTTGTCCACCCAACTTCTTAGGGCATGGCTTATTTCTAAAGAGGCACGATTTGCCCTTATTACGTTTTTTGACTGAATAATAATTCTTATAATAGATGAAAATGGCGGATAATCAAACATTTCACGCATTTCAATTTCATTTTCATAGAAGGTTTTATAATCTTGCTTTTTTGCGTTAATTAAAAAATCGTTTTGAGCATTGTAGGTTTGAAAAATAACTTCCCCGCTATTTTCTCCTCTGCCTGAACGCCCCGCAACTTGTGTTAGTATGGAAAAACCTCTTTCAGTGCTTCTAAAATCGGGAAGATTAAAACTTAAATCCGCATTTATAACCCCGACAAGAGTCACATTCGGATTATCAAGCCCCTTTGCAATCATCTGAGTGCCGACCAGAATATCCGTTTTGCCCGACATAAAATCGTTCAGTATTTCAACATGTTCATTTTTTTTGCTTAAACTATCCGAATCCAGCCTTTGGATGGCTGCATCTTTAAATATTCTTCTTGCAACTTCTTCCACTCTTTCGCTTCCCGTGCCAAAGTTTTGAAGGGCGTCTGCCTTACATTTAGGGCAAACATCAAGGTCTTTTATCTCAAAATTGCAATAGTGACACTTATGAGAGTTTGAACCGGCGTGGTAAATCAGGGGGATTGCACATTTGGGGCACTCTATAACGCTTGCGCAAGACAGGCATTGGGTATAGGTTGAGAAACCTCTTCTATTTATTAAAAGTATGGTTTGTTCTTTTTTTTCAAGCCTGTTTTGTATTTTTTCAACAAGAAATTTTGAAAAGAGCCCGTTATTTTTAAATGCCCGCTCTTGCCTCATATCAACTATTGTAACCTTTGGAAGGGAAGAATTATTGTACCTTTGCTTTAATTCAAAAAGCGAGTTTGAATTTATTGCCCTGTAATAGCTTGGAATGTCGGGTGTGGCTGAGCCCATAACTATTTTTGCGCCGTACAATTTTGCAAGTTTTTTTGCAACCTCAATTGCATGGTATCTGGGCTCTTTCATATCCTGTTTGTAGCTATCATCATGTTGCTCGTCAATTATTATGAGCCCTAAATTTTGAATAGGGGCAAAGACGCTTGAACGTGCCCCAAAAAGTATTTTTATCTCGTTGCATCTTAATTTTTGCCAAACTTTATACTTTTCGGCTTCCGTTATGGAGGAGTGCCAAATTGCAATTGAGTCTTTACCAAACCTTTTTATTGTTCTTATGGTAAGTTGTGATACAAGCGCAATTTCAGGAGCCATAAAAAGAACATTTTTGCCTTCTTTTATGGTGTCCTTCATAAGTTTAAAATATATTTCGGTTTTGCCCGAGCCCGTTATTCCATGGATTAGCGCAACTTCAGGCATAACATGTTTTATTTCATCATATACCTTTTTTTGTTCTTCATTTAGATTGTGTGCTTCTTTTTCGTCTTTATTTTGTTCAAATATTTTTGGTTTTATCTTTGGTTTTCTGTAATTTTTTACGTTCTTTTCAAAAAATTTAGACGGAAGCGCCGTTTTTAGAACGGTCGGAAGGTCTGAATAGTAATAATTTGCAATCCATTCCAAGAGTTTTAAATATTCAAGATTAAACATAGGCGAATAATCAAGAATTTCATCAATATATTTAACCTTTATTCCATCTTCTACATAATCTGAAAATCCGACAATATATGCTTTTATTTTTCTTGATTTTCCGAAAGGCACCATAACCGGTATTCCTATATGAACTTTATCTTTCATTTCATCAGGAATAAGGTAGCTAAAGGTTTTTGTTCCAAGCGTTTTTATATCTACAAGACATTGAGCATATTTCATTTATTGAACCTTATTTGGAAGATTGTATAAACTGTTTGAAACTTCGCTAAAAACCGAATTTTGAATATCTGTTAGGGGAGAAGATTTTTTGAGTTTTTGTATTTTCATATTAGATGCGGTGCTTGATATCTCAGATATCATAACAAGGTATTCATCCAAACCTTTTGAAAAAAGTATATATCCGCTATCTGATTGTATTTCAAGTATTTTATAGTTTAGAGAATTAATTGAACTTAATGTGACCATAAAAAGTTCATCGGAAGATACCGAAAAATTCTTTGAATCCATAGCCTTTGAATAGCTCATATTTAAGGTTAATATAAACAGTATAAAAATTATTATCTTTTTCATTTGCTCTCCATCCAACTTTTTGACACCTTAACATCTACAACAAGAGGAACTCTTAAAGGTTGATTTAATTCCATAGACTTTATTACAATCTCTTTAACTTTTTCAATCTCATCTTTATGAACTTCAAGAACAAGTTCATCATGCACCTGAATAATAATGTTTGCTCTTAGGCCTTCCAAATTTTTATCAAGCTCAACCATTGCCATTTTGATTAAATCGGCGCTTGTTCCCTGCAAGGGAGCATTTATTGCGGCACGCTCCGCAAATTCTCTTATTTTGGCATTTCTTGAATTTAATTCTTCTTTTAAGTATCTTTTTCTTCCGAACATAGTTTCCACATAACCGTTCTGGTGTGCATCCATAAGGGTATTTGTTATGTATGTATTTATTTTGGGATACTGTCTAAAGTATTTATCAATAAATGTTTGCGCTTCATAAGGTGTTATGTTTAATGCGCTTGCAAGCCCATACCTTGTTTGCCCGTATATAAGCCCAAAATTTACCGCCTTTGCTTTTCTTCTCATTTCTTTTGTAACATTTTTTTCGTCAACATTAAATATTTTTGATGCGGTATGCAAATGTACATCAAGCCCCGAATTAAAAGCTTCAATCAAAGCGTCGTCATTTGATATATGGGCTAAAAGCCTTAATTCAATTTGGGAATAATCGGCAGAAAGTATTGAATAATTTTCAATATCTGATGATATAAAAGCCGCTCTTATTCTGTTTGAAAATTCCGTTCTTATGGGAATGTTTTGCAAATTAGGGTCTGAACTTGACAATCTTCCCGTTGTTGTTGTGGTCTGGTTGTAGTGTGTGTGTAATTTATTATCTTCTTTCAGAAGGTTTGGAAGATTATCAACATAGGTGTTTTTTAATTTCATATAGGTTCTATGCTCTATAATATCTCTTGCAATTTCGTAATCCTCCGCAAGTTCTTCCAATATTTTTGCACTTGTTGAATATCCTGTCTTGGTCTTTTTTTTAGGCTTTATTTGAAGCACGTTAAATAAAATTTCCCCAACCTGTTTTGGCGAATTTATATTAAACTTAACTCCCGCTTTTTCATATATTTTATCTTCAAGTTGTGTGATTTTTTCATCTATTTCTTTATTTAAAACTTTCAGATAATTGCAATCAAGACTTACTCCCGTTTTTTCCATTTTATAAAGAACCTTGGCAAGTTTTAATTCAAGAGAGGATAATTTTTTTTCTTTTTCATTTAATTTGTTATCGTAATATTTTTTTAGCTCATAGATTGAAGCAGCCAAGACATAGGGGTTATTTTCTTCAGTAATATCAAGATGAACTTCAATCTGGCTTATTAAATCATGGTTTCTTGATGAATCAAAAACATAGCTATTTAGCATTACATCCGATATAACCCCTTTTATATTCGGATTTTTATAGAAGGAAGATTTTATATCATATCCAACCTTTTTAATCGTTTCATCTTCAAGATATTTAATTGAATTTTGATAGCTTAACTTTGTATAATTTATTGAATTTGCAAAATAAACCCCATCTTCTTCAATTAAAAACGAAATAAAATCGTCCCTAAAATTAAATTCATTCTCATTAACTTCAACCCTTTTATTATAGGTTTGTTTTTTGTTTTGAATTTCCATGTTTGAAAAAAGCGAAGTTTGAGAAGGCTCTATATCAGAAAACTTCACAATCGGGGTTAATTCATCATCTTTTGTTTTGTTATCTTCTTTGCACATAAAAGGTTGTATGAGCTTATCTATGTTTTTTACAAAGCTATAAAATTGAAGTTTTTTAAAAAATTCTATTACATTATTTTTATCTTCAATCTCAAGGCATGTGTTATCAAAATTGAAGTCTATCTCTACGTCCTGTTTAATTGTTGCAAGAAATTGAGAAAGGTATGCCATCTTTTTTTCATCTTCAAGTTTTTGTACAACAGACTTTTTGGATATATTCGAAATATTTTCATACACTTTATCAAGGGTGCCGAATTTTTCCAAAAGTTCTACTGCGGTTTTGGGGCCTATGCCTTTAACACCGGGGATATTATCCGAACTGTCTCCGCAAAGAGCTTTATAATCTATTACTTGATTTGGGTATATTCCCATTTTTTCATGGACATAATTCCAATCGTATTCAATAAGCTCACCCTTTTGCGGGATTAAAACTTTTATAAAACCATTCTTATCTACAAGCTGGAGAGAATCTCTGTCGCCTGTTAAAATGTAGGTTTTATGCCCGAGTTCTTTTGCTTTTTTTGAAATTGTCCCTATTATATCGTCCCCTTCAAACCCCTCTTTTGTATAAATCGGAATATTTAAAGCTTTAAGCCCTTCCATAATTAAAGAAAGCTGAGGTCTTAGAGAATCAGGCATGGTTTGTCTGTTTGCTTTATAATTTTCATACTTTTCAAGACGAAAAGTATGCCTTGAAACATCAAACGCAACGGCTATGTTATCGGGCTTTATTAAGCCTTTGTTATTCAACATATCAAATATGGCTTTAAAAAACCCGTATATTGCCCAAGTCGGTGTATGGTCGGTTGTTTGCATATTGGTTCTCTCAAGCGCAAAAAACATTCTAAAACAAAGAGCATGTCCGTCTATTAAAATTAAAGTTTTTGAATTCATCCTGTTTCCTTTTTATATGGGGCAAGAGCCCTTATCTTCGCTTTCCGCTGATGATGCGGTTGGGATAAAATTATTATAATCCCATCTTTTAATTAAATACACATTGTTCAAAATTGTAAGCTTAACTTCAACTTCTCTGTTTACATAATCTCCGACAAGCATTGATGAGGGGTCAATCACAGGTGGCATTTTTGTAAATTCAATATCACAAGGGTCCTTATATCCCCCTTCTGTATCTTCGCCCGAGCCTCCCGCTTTATAAACCGTAATTGCGCTTAATCTTCTTGTATCTCCGTCCCATTCTTCTCCTTCTTTTGAAAGGTCAAATGTAACTTTGTTATTTTTAGCGGAATTTATGCAATAAAAGCAGTTTGTATACTCATCCGTTGATAAACCGTTAAAGTAGTTTAATTCATTTCCCTTTAAACAAATTCTTTTAATATCGGCATCTTTTGCTTTGTATCCAATATCTGTATATTTTGGTTCAACCCCGCTATTTTTAAAGCCTTCATAGCTTCCAAAAATGAAAAACCCGCCCCCTGACGTATTTAAAGTTGAATTTTTATATTTGAATTGAATTGCAAAATCTCCGTTTGCATTTTCTTTAGAAGATATTACATCCGTTTTTTTTGTTATCTCATCAAGGTCATTTTTTTCTTCAAATGGAGATAAAAATTCAGCCTTCATTCCGGATAAATTTGTATAGTATTCCCTGTAGGCATCAATATTTAGAGTATCGGGTTTTTCTCCCGCTTCAATAGTTTTTGTTATTTCAATTCTTTCGCTTTTTGCAAAAGAAACCCCGTGAATTAAAATTTCTTTAACCCCGACAAACCTTAAAAAAGCGGGAAGTACCCTTGCGGTTGTATCAACTTTAACAACAAGCGTTTTATCGTCCGTATTTTCTTTATATTCCATATTGTTGATTTTAAAGACAAGAATACCTGAATTTTGTGAATTATAAATGCTTTGATAGACATCTTTTATAAAGGTGCACTTATTATTTTTTTCGGTTTGACTTAAAGGAGTTCCTTCAAGATTTCTTGCAAGGCTTGAGGCATATTCAAACGCAACGGCCTCGGTTATTTTTTGGAGCTTATATCTGGATAAAATTACATAACATGCATCCGTTCCAAATGAGCACAACATAAGAAGGGAAAATGCAAATATAAAAGAAGCAAGAATTGAATTAGCCTTAAGTTTTTTCATTTTAAAGTGCTCCTTCCAACCCTTCATCATCTCCAATACCTTCAGTTTCTTTGCTTTCTGTGCCGGGTTCTTCAGGGGCGCTTTCATCCGGGCCCTTGGCGCTTGGATTTGAAAGGGTTTGTTCTTCATAATATCGCCCTGAATAGATATCAAAATAATCTTTAAAGTAATTTTCAATCTCCCCTTTGTTTTTGTTTAAAAAAGGTGCTTCAACGTAGGCTCTGTTTATCGGAATAATGAAATAAAAATAACTCCCGTCGTTTTTTCCAAAGAAGGGCTTTGTGTTGTTATATTTAAAAGTGCCTATAAAAAAGTCTGTATTCGGGGTTATTATAGATTCTTTTGTATTTATGTTTATATAGGATGAATTAGCCCCCCCCATTGAATTTATAACGATATCTTCCGTTTCTTTTGCAAAATCGTATGAGTCTTTTTGTTCTTTGTTTTCAAATACAGGTTGGTTTACAACGGAATTTTTTACAGCTCCCGTAAATATATAGGAAAACTTGTATTTAACAAAGGTTTCAACCATAAGCTGAAAAGTAAAACCGAACAAAATTATAAAAACAGGCATTATCAAAGCAAGCTCAACTACATGTTGGGCTTGCTTTTTATTTATTTTTGCATAACTTTTAATCATTATTTCTTTTGCCGCCGAATTTATAAGTCAGGTCTTTATATTTAATAACCACAGGGTATTCTTCGGGCTTTCTTAAGAATATATAAAAGTATTCCTTTGAGTTGCCTTCAACAAACTTGTAGGATGTAATTGCATGTTTGTTAATACCTTGAATGGTTTTTTCAACCTGCATAAGCTCGGGGCTTGTAGCCTTTGTTTCAACAAAATTTTGATTGTTCAGGCTTGATTGTCTGTATTGGTTTTGTATGTTTGCAAAAGAGTTAAGTGCGGTTGATGCGTTTGCCATACCCGCATAGTTTGTCGCTTCAAAGTTTTGATATGCATCAACATATAAAGACGGTGAAATAAACGAAATTTCTCCAATCGGTGAAGATGCCATAACTTCGTTAACGTCAAACTTGTAGGAACTGTCGGTTTTGTTTTCTATTTCCATATAAAGAACAAGTGCATTGTCGAGCACTGTTCCTGATATTCCCGCTCTTACAATAATTCCGTCAGTTGTCTTTTTCTCAACCGTTTGGAGGCTGAATAATTCGCTTGTTTGGATTTGGGCTGTTTTTACGGTTTCATAGTCTGAGTCAACGTATGCTAACTGTGTGCAGCCCCCCAAAACAAGTGCAAGACTAAACACCGACAAGATTTTGGTTAAATACTGCCTTTTCTTCATCGGTAACTCCCTTAATTGTTAAGTTTACTCTGCCTTTATCGTCGATTTTTAATACCTTTACGATAACTTCCTGTCCGATTGAAAGGTGAGGTTCAATGTTTTCTATTCTTTCGTTGCATACCTGTGAAATGTGAACCATACCGTCTTTTCCAGGGGCTAATTCCACAAAAGCTCCGATAGGAATTATTCTTACAACCTTTCCTTTTAATACCATGCCTGCTTCGGCTTTAAAGGTAAGGTCTTTAATCATTTTTATTGCAATATCTGCACCTTCCTTATCGTTTGATGTAATCGTAACCGTACCGTCATCCTTAATATCAATTTCAGCACCTGATGCATCAATTATGCTTCTTATCATTTTGCCGCCGGGTCCGATTACTGTTCCGATATCATCAACAGGAATTTGCATTGAGTATAATCTCGGTGCAAAAGGAGAAAGGTCGGCTCTCGGGCTTGAGATTGCTTCTCTCATTTTGCCCATAATGTGCAATCTGCCGTCTTTTGCCTGATATAAAGCTCGTCTTAGGGTTTCGTTTGAAATCCCTTTTATTTTCATATCCATTTGAAGGGCGGTTATACCGTAATCGTTACCCGTTACCTTAAAGTCCATATCTCCCAAGAAATCTTCTATTCCTTGAATATCCGTAAGGACAATATCGGTATCTCCTTCTTTAATAAGGCCCATTGCAACTCCGCCAATCATATATTTAACGGGAACACCGGCATCCATTAATGCCATTGAGCTTGCGCAGGTTGAACCCATTGAAGTTGAACCGTTTGATTCCAATACATCAGATGTAACTCTTATTGCGTAAGGAAATTCTTCTTCGCTTGGGAGCGCAGGAACATTAGCACGTTCCGCAAGGTTGCCGTGCCCTATTTCACGACGTCCGGGGCCTCTAAGTGCTTTAACTTCACCGACTGAAAAACCGGGGAAGATGTATTTGTGCATATAGCGTTTTGTTGTTATCGGGTCAACTCCGTCCAATTCTTGAGCCATATTGGGGCCTGCAAGAGTTGCAACGGATAAAATTTGAGTTTGTCCCCTTGTAAATACCGCTGAACCATGGGCTCTCGGGATAACTCCGACTTCGCACCAGATGGGACGAACATCCGTAATCTTTCTTCCGTCTGCTCTAACCCCTTCATCTTTTATCATTGCACGCATTATTTTCTTTTCAAGTGCTTTAAATTCTTCTGCCACAAAGTCTATGCCCGTTTCTTCAATCATAACTTTGATGGGGTGAGTATCTTCAAGCGCCTCGATTTTTTCTTTAACCAGCTTTTTGGTTTCATCGAGTTTGTTTTGTCTGTATTCTCTGTCAAAATTGTGATAAGCATCCACAATGTCGTTATATGAGGTTTCTTTGATTATTTGTGCAAGTTCGCTTGTATCATAAGGGTTAACAAATTCTTCTTTTTGAACTCCTGCTTCTTTTGCAAACTGAATTTGAGCTTCGCACTGTTTCTTTATTTCAACCTGTGCAAATTCAACCGCAGCCATAATATCATCTTCCGTTACAAACTTACAACCTGCTTCAACCATAATAACGGAATCCATGGTTCCTGCAATAACTATATCCATATCGGATTGAAGAACTTCTTGATGGGTAGGATTTGCAATCATTCTTCCGTCTATTCTGCCTACTCTTATTGCGCCTACGGGCCCTTCAAAAGGAGCTCCCGTTAACATTAAAGCGGCAGATGCTCCCAATATGGAAAGAACGTCAGGCTGATTTTTTTGGTCGTAGCTGAATAACTGCGAAACAATTTGAACGTCGTTTCTGTATCCTTTAGGCCATAAAGGACGTATCGGACGGTCAATCAATCTTGAAACAAGGATTGCCTTTTCGGAGGCTTTACCTTCCGTTCTTGTATATCCGCCGGGGATTTTTCCTATTGATGACATTCTTTCTTCGTAATCAATTAATAAAGGGAAGAAATCAATTCCTACCCTTGGTTCTTTACTAACAACGGCATGGATAAAAAGCATTGTATCTTCGCATCTGACTGTTACAGAACTTGTTGCCTGTTTTGCATATTTGCCTGTTTCAACACATACAAGCTTTCCGCCGATTTCAATTTCAAATTTCGTTGTTTTTGGTGTGTTTTCCATCTTTTCTTCTTTCTTTCATTCTATTCACTTATGTTTTTCAATCCAAATTTTACCTTAAATAAGGTTTAAAAGCAAAAAATAATTAAAAGAAAGAATAATTTTATTTAAACAATTTTAATATTGAAATTGTCCCTTAAAGAATCAATTATATGAGGATTTATGTTTATAAAGTTTTCCTTTTTTAAATAAATTTCTTTTATGTTTTTCTCTAACAGTGAAAAAACGGTGTTTAAAACGTAAATGTTTCCATAAGTAAAATAAACTTTTATGTTTTCATCCTTCACTTTATTTAAAACAAAGTGGAGCCCCTCTGTTTCATAAGGAAGAAGAAATTCTATTAATATATCGTCTCTAAATTTTTCTTTTTCGCTTTCTTCCATTTGTCCTAAAGAAATAAGAAAGTTTTTATCTTCGTTTTTTTCAATCAAATCTTGAATATTATCTAAATTAAAATCTATCTGATAACTTTTCCCCTTTTTATCTTCCATAAACCCTTCAAGTTTTTTTATATCTTCAATAAGGGTTTTATAGTCACCATCTTTTATTTTTGCGGCTCTGTCGGGAGGTATAATTTTTGAAGTATAAAAATTTCCTCTGTAAATAGAATCAAGTCCTTGAATTGAATTTTTTGTAAGGTAAATTCCCCCCTTGAAATTTGAAAAATCCATATCAATAGTGCCCGTTTTATAAAGGCCTTTTAATTTTTCAAACTTTCTAAAAGCAGGATATGAAGGGGCAATAAGCATTGAGTGGGTAAGATAAATGTTTATATCTTCATATTTTAGAGCATTAAGTATATCATAAAGTTCTTCAATATCTCCCCCGCCAACAAGAAGGGATTTTCCTTTGTATATATCACATGAGAGGTTATATGAACTTCTTTTTGAGTATTTTTTTGAATATTCAAAGTCTAAATCCGCCCTTATTTTATATATGACATTCGAAAACTCTTTTATTCTTCTTATGAGTTTATCTTCTCTTGTTGCAATATTATTTGTAATGGATAAAAGCCTTAAAATTTCAAACAAATATTCTTCAATATCATCTTTAATTAAAGACAATTTGATTAAATCAACGGATGTTATTTTGCACCCCAAAATAATTATATAAAATAACCCCTGTATGTTGTTTTTTACCTTGTTATAAAATTTTGAGATAATTTCTTCTCCGAATTTGGTTAAGGTTGTTATATCAAGCTTTTTTTCATCAATTTCATAAATGGGAGAGATAACTTCATACGGAATATTCATTTTCTTACACTTTTGAAGGTAAAAATCTTTAACCTTGTTTTTTGTGTTTAAAATGTTTTTGAAAAAACCGATAAAAGAGTCTTTATTAAAATCCATATCATAAACGGATACACTTAAAGATAAAACTGACTCTTTCATTAAATTTTTATTTGTTAAATTCAACTCTTTTAATTTAACAACATAAAAAGCTATTTGCCTTATTTCGTTAACAATTACCGCTTCAAGAGAATTTAATACGGGATTTGTTGAACATATTCCGTTTTTTGAACACGGGGTTTTATCAAACAGGTTTTTAAATAAATCGTACATAATAGAATTAATTTTATTTTGTATTATGAATAAAATTAATTGCCTATGTGATGATACCTTAGTAGTTTTTTAAATTTCTCTTAATATCTTTTTTCTTTAGGGCTTCCCTTTTATCATAAAGCTTTTTACCTTTGCAAAGAGCTATTTCAAGTTTTAAAAAACCCTTATATAAGAAGGCATTCAGGGGGATTATTGTATAATTTTCCTGTTTTTGTTTGTTTATGATTTTTAAAATTTCTTTTTTATTTAAAAGCAGTTTTCTTACTCTTTTTGGGTCGTGGTTAAATCTGTTTCCGAAGTCATACGGGCTTATATGGCAATTGTAAAGATATGCTTCAAAATTTTCTATTTTTATAAAGGAATCTTTAAGATTTATTGCGCCCAATCTGACGGATTTTATTTCGGTTCCAGTTAAAACAATTCCCGCAGTATATTTTTCAAAAACATTATAGTCAAAATACGCTTTTTTATTGGATGATATGATTTTTCCCGATATATTTTCCATAATGAAAAAATTATACCATAAAAAATTAATGAAACAATATAAATACTTGAGGGACGGTTGTTTTAGCCTTGCAAGTCATGCCCGTTACAATCTGAATTATAATTGTAAAGTAAACATTTTTTAATTTTTATATCTCAATATTAAACATAAATCTAAAGATTGTTGACATGACAACTTTAAAATTTTAAATTAGAAATAATAGATATTTTAAAAATAAGTAAGCCATAGTTTAGGGAGTGAAAAGGGGCGAAATATGCAGAACTATTCGGATAACGGTCACACCGCATTTGAATTAAAAAGTGTAGTAAATACAAGCAATAAAAACGAAAAGAGCTTTAACAATCCTATGGAAATAACATCACCGATTAATTCAAAAAAAGCTTTTTTGGGGCAAGCGCAAAATAATGTTATAAATATGCCGTTTGTTAACCTTAAAGATACCGTGATTATTAAAAAAGACGGCACACAAGAAGAATATAACGTTCAAAAAGTCGTGAATGCCGTAAAAAAATCCGCTGCAAGAATGCTCGTTGAATTTACCGATAACGATATTAAAACAATATGCGCTATGGTTGATCAAAGGGTAGCTAACCTTAATTCAAAAGAAGTGCAAATAATGGATATGCACAACATTGTTGAATCCGTACTTGAAACGGTTAACCCCAAAGTTGCTCAAAGCTACAGAAACTATAGAAACTATAAACAAGACTTTGTTTCCATGCTTGATAAAGTTTATCAGGAATCTCAAAAAATTATGTACATAGGAGATAAAGAAAATTCAAATTCCGATTCTGCCCTTGTATCAACAAAAAGGTCGCTTGTTTTCAATCAGTTAAATAAAGAACTTTATAAAAAGTTCTTCTTAACGGTTGAGGACCTGCAAGCAATCAGGGAAGGATATATATATATTCACGATATGTCCGCAAGAAGGGATACTATGAACTGTTGTCTGTTTGACGTTGCAAGCGTTTTAAAAGACGGTTTTGAAATGGGCAATCTCTGGTACAATGAACCAAAAACCTTAGATGTTGCATTTGATGTTATAGGCGATATTGTTATGGCTGCTGCAAGTCAACAGTATGGCGGTTTTACGGTTCCTGAGGTTGATAAAATTCTTGCCCCATACGCCGAAAAAACTTATCAAAAACAGTTTGAAAAATATATAGGACTAGGTTTATCTCACGAAGTAGCCGATATAGAAGCTACTAAAGATGTTCAAAACAATATGGAACAAGGGTTTCAGGGTTGGGAATACAAGTTTAATACCGTTGCTTCATCAAGAGGCGACTATCCCTTTATTACAATAACCTTTGGCCTCGGAACCGGCAAATATGAAAAAATGGCTTCATTTGCCGCTCTTAAAACAAGAGCAGGCGGTCAAGGCAAAAAGACCTGTAAAAAGCCTGTCTTATTCCCCAAAGTTGTATTTTTATATGACGAAAATCTTCACGGCGAAGGTAAAGAGCTTCATGACCTTTTCGAAGCGGGAGTTGAATGTTCTAAAAAGGCAATGTACCCCGATTGGCTCTCATTATCAGGGGAAGGGTATATTGCTTCAATGTATAAAAAATACAAAAAAGTTATCTCTCCTATGGGATGTCGTGCATTTTTATCACCATGGTATGAAAGAGGCGGAATGAAACCCGCTGATGAAAACGATGTGCCCGTATTTGTCGGAAGATTTAATATAGGCGCAATAAGCCTTCATTTGCCCATGATTTATGCAAAAGCCAAGAAGGAATCCAAGAATTTTTATGAAGTATTGGATTATTACCTTGAATTAATCAGAAAAATTCACATAAGAACTTATGAATATCTTGGCGAATTGAAAGCTTCCATTAATCCTTTGGCATTTTGCGAAGGCGGTTTCTACGGCGGACATTTAAAATACAATGAAAAAATAAAACCTATTTTAAAATCCGCAACGGCATCTTTTGGTATAACCGCTCTAAACGAGCTACAAGAACTCCATAACGGCAAATCACTTGTTCAAGACGGCAAGTTTGCTCTTGAAGTTATGGAATATATCAACAAAAAAATTAACGAATTTAAAGAACAAGACGGAAACCTTTATGCTATATACGGTACACCTGCCGAATCTCTTTGCGGTTTACAGGTTGAACAGTTCAGAAAAAAATACGGCATAGTAGAAAACGTATCTGACAGAGGATATATTTCAAACAGTTTCCACTGCCACGTTTCAGAAAAAATTACCCCGATTGAAAAACAAGACCTCGAAAAAAGATTTTGGGATTTATTAAACGGCGGTAAAATTCAATATGTTAAATATCCTATTTCATACAACACAAAAGCAATTGAAACCCTTGTTAAAAGGGCTATGGATATGGGATTTTACGAAGGAGTAAACCTATCGCTTGCATACTGTGACGATTGCGGGCATCAGGAGTTGAATATGGATGTTTGTCCGAAATGCGGAAGCAGAAACTTAACCAAAATAGACAGAATGAACGGTTATCTTTCTTATTCAAGGGTAAAGGGCGACACCAGATTAAATGAAGCCAAAATGGAAGAAATCAAAGACAGAGTGAGCATGTAATGCGCTATCACAACATCACTAAAGACGATATGTTAAATGGCGAAGGATTAAGAACCGTCCTTTGGGTTTCAGGGTGCACTCACCAATGTAAAAACTGCCACAACCCGATAACATGGGATGTTGCAGGCGGATTAGAATTTGATGAAGCGGCGGAAAAAGAACTTTTTTTTGACCTTACAAAACCTCATTGCAGCGGCTTAACTTTTTCGGGGGGAGACCCCCTTCACCCTTTAAACAGGCAAGAAGTCGCAAGGCTTATAAAAAAGGCAAGAGAAGTTGCACCCGATAAAACCATTTGGTTATATACCGGCTACAATTTTGAAGAAATTAAAGATATAGACGGCATAAATCTTTTGGATGTTTTAATTGACGGCGAATTTATAGAAGAATTAAAGGAAGAAAAGCTCCACTGGGTGGGTTCATCCAATCAAAGAATTATAGACATCAAAAAAACCTTTGAAACGGGCGAAATTGTTCTGTATGATGACAATTCCCATGTTAAATTAAAAAGCCTTATTTAAGATTTTTTTAAAATGTAGTATACGGGATGATATGTAAGCTCTAAACCTAAATTGCTTTGATACTTTTGTTCATATTTTTCCCTGAAATTAAATAAATAAGACTTTGTCCAGACTTTATTTTCCGTTTTTACCCCCGTTAATTTTATATGGGATAAAATTTCATATATGTCTTTAAAACACATAGTTTTTAATTCTTCTTCAAAATATAAAATTTCAAAGCCGTTATTTTCTATATACTTATTTAAATCAGGATAATCAAGACCGATATTTGTTATTTCTTTTATTTGATAAAAGTTTTTTGAACCAAAATAAGAAAAACCGACAAAGCCCCCTTTTTTGATTGCTTTATTTAATTTTGAAAATAAAAGATTATAATCTTTAATCCACTGAAAAACCGCATTTGATAAAATTAAATCAAGGTTATGGGGTATATCAATTCTTAAAATATCCCCCTTTATAAATTCATCCCTATATGCGGTATAGTTGTCATTAATATCGTTTAAAAAAAGTTTTTTATACTTTATATTTTTTTTAATTTCATCCGTTAAAAAACCTGTACCGACACCAATTTCAAAAGTTCTATCATAAGTATTCCCCTCTTTTTTAATAAGGAGAGAAATTAAATTTTTTGCCATCTGTTTTTGGATTATTGCATTTTTTTTGTATGTGTCTTTTGCTTTTATAAAATCCATTATCTATAGTTCCAAAATTTCATCAAAATTTTTAAATTCAAAAAAAGGAAAATGCCCCACATCAAGCACTACTTTATTTTTATGATTTATCCAATATTCATTTTGTGCGCTATACGGAATAATTCTGTCTTTTTTTGTTAAAATTACCGTATCAAAATCAAAAGTTTTTTTTATTTCATTTTCTAAAACGTAGTTTTTTATATTCTTTAATTCCATATACAAATTCTCAAGGCTTCTTTTTGCTTCTTTGATTAAGCCGTTTGAATTTAGTTCCATCTTGCTTTTAAAATTATTTATTACATCCTCTGAAAATGCCCCGAGCATTAAATCATATACCTTTGGTTTTATTCCGTAGTTTTCATCAATCGGATAAATTGTTCCGGATATTGCAGTGGATTTATTTATTTCAAAAGGAAGATAACTGTGCGCAATATTGGCTGCAAAAACACCGTATGAATAGGCTATTAAATTAATTTCAACATAAGGGGTAAAATCAAAATAAGATAATTCGCTAAAATCCGTATTTGAATAATCATAAACAAAAAGTATGTCGGATGTTTGATTATCAAACTCTAAAAAGCAGTTCTCATCCGTATAAAATCCGAGAAAAAATATTAAAAGTCTTGTTTTGTCGTGATTTATATGTAAAAGTTTCATGGTCTTAATATTTTTATATTCTGTATAATTATACTATACCAACAATACAATTTAAAAAATCATGCTTTTCATTGTATAATTTCTTTATTAACTTTTTATCGGAGAACAAATGAAAAAATCATATCTTATACTTTTTTTATTTCTTATGTTTCAAATTCCTTGTCTTGCCGATATGTCAGAGAGGGTAAACATTTACTATAACAACGGGGTTATGTATTTTAAAGACAAAAAATATACATCCGCCATATCCGAATTTAAAAAAGTTATAAGACAACGCCCCTACGATAAAACCGTCCTAAATGCACTTGCAAGTGCATATCTTGCACGTGCCGAGTACTATGAAAAATCTCAGAAGGCATATAAAAATGCAATTAACGATTTAAGGTCCGCTATTTTCTATCTTAAAGAATGGGACGGGGTAATTTTAGGAAAAGAAGGGGCAATAAGCGAAGCTGAAAATAAATTAAACTATTTAAAAAGAATGTATGCTCCCCTCAAAACGGCTCAGGCGATAAATAATGAAGCAAAAGCGCTCAGAGAACAAGGAGAGCTTGCAGCTTCAATTTATGAATATTCTAACCTTTATTCAAATTCAAACTACAATTTTTCTTCTTATATGACAGCTTCTGATATATACAAAAGTTTAAATAATGAAAAAATGGCCATAGATTGTATCAGGAATGCGGTTAACATAAACGCAAAAGACGGCATGGCACATTTTAAGTATGCAGTCATTCTTGATGATATCGGAAATGAAGATGCCGCAATGGATGAGTATTCAAAGGCATTAGAAAATTCAAGCGGCAACAATGAACTTTTAAGCTCGCTTGAAAACCTCTGGATGGCAAGAAGCGTTCAAAACGCTAACGACTCTCAAGCGCTAATTAATCTGGGTGCGGTTTTACAAAAACAAAATAAACTTGAACTTGCAAAAAATCAATACTTAAAAGCAAGACAAATAAACCCTAAAGACCCCGTAATTTTAATAAACCTTGCTTCCGTGTTAACGGAGCTTTCGGATTGGGATAATGCAATTAAAGTTTATGATGAAATTTTGAGCAAAAATCCGGGGGATTTGTCTGCAAGATATTATAAAGGAAAGCTTTATGAAAAAAAGGGGGATAAGTCATCCGCTATAAAGCAATACAGAGAAATACTCTCTCTTAAAAAAGATGATGCCAACGCTCAAAATGCCATTAATTCAATATTGTCAGGCCTTAATGGTGAACAGTTATCGGGATATTTATATAACGAAGCCATAAACAACCCCACAGACTATGATGCCCAATTTAAATATGCCTATGAAATGCACAAAAACAAAGGGTACAATGCCGCTATTGAATTTTATAAAAAAGCAATAGCAATAAATCAAAATAAGCCCGAACCGTTTATCAATCTTGCCCAAATATTTATAACCCAAAACGATTACACAAAGGCCAAAAATGTCGTAGCTCACGGGCTTAGTGTAATGCCAAATAATAAAGACCTTCTTGAATTAAAAGATGCAATTGATAAAACAAATGCAAACAACCTTTATGCAAAGGGGGCGGAATTGTACAACAATAAACAGTATAAAGAAGCCCTGAATTACTATTTAAAAATTGAATACATGACCCCTGAAATTCTTAATTTGATTGGGAATTGCTATTATGAATTAAGAGAGGGGGATAATGCAATAAAGTATTATAATATGGCGCTTGAAAAAAATCCGAATGATGAAAATGCCATGCTTATGATTGCAAACCTTTATATATCATCAAAAAGAGAGGAATTGGCAAGGGAGTATTTAAATAAAATATTAAAAATAAACCCGAATAATACCGAGGCTAAAAATACCCTTCAAGCTCTTAATGAAGGAGTGGAAGGCTCGCTTTTAGATTCGGCAATAAGCCTGTATGAACAAAAAAGATTTGATGAAGCACTTGATGTATTAAATAAGCTAACTGCAAAAAACAACAACAATGCCTATGCTCACTACTATAAAGGCGCAATATATGAAGAAAAGAATTTGCTCGATAATGCTATTGCAGAATATAAAAAATCAATCCAATCGGATTCAAAGTTTGCTTTAGGATATTATATGCTTGCCGTTAATCTTGATACAAAAGAAAATTATCAAGATGCAATCTACTATTACGATAAATACATAACCCTGAAGGCAGGCGAAGGGGTGGAAGATGAATATTCAAAATATGCAAAAACAAGAACAAAAGAACTCAAAGAGTATCTGAGCCAAAAGTAAATGGACATAAAACAAATAAAAGTAATACAAGCCCCGCTTGCGGGAATTTCAGATATTGTATATAGGACCTTATTTAGAAAATACGGTGCAAAAGATACACTTTTGTCCACGGAAATGATATCATCCGAGGCAATTAATCAAGTAAAAGACTCTAACATTGTAAAATTTGAGCCGATTGAATATCCTCTTTCCTTTCAAATAGCGGGTCATAAGCCCGACATTATGATGTCTGCCGCAAAAATCCTTGAAAATAGAGCAAGCGTGATTGATATAAATTGCGGTTGCCCCGTTAATAAAATTGTGAAAGGTCAAGACGGTGCCTCTTTAATGAGGAATATCCCGCTTGCAAAAGAAATCATAAGCAAAGTAAGAAGCTCAATAAAAAAACCGCTCAGTGTTAAATTCAGGCTCGGTTGGAGTCAGGATGAAAAAAATTACATTGAATTTGCAAAAATGCTTGAAGATATAGGGGTTGACTTTATAACAATGCATGCAAGAACAAGAGCCCAGATGTATTCGGGTTCTGCCGATTGGGAGGCACTCAAAAATTTAAAAAAATCGGTCGGTATTCCGGTTTTTGCAAACGGAGACATTAAAAAAATAGAAGATGTTATAAGGTGTATAGAATATACGGAATGTGACGGAGTATCCGTAGGCAGAGGCTTTATAGGGGATTTTAGCTTTCCGTATCGCATAGAAAAATATTTTTCAACGGGAGAAATTATTGATGAACCTGATTTGTATACAAAAATAAAAATGCTCAAAGAACACATAAACGGCGAAATTCAATACAGGGGCGAAATTAATGCTATTAAATATATGAGAAAGTTTTACCCGTTTTATATTTCATCTTATAAAAATGCTTCAAAATTGCGCTCAAAATTGGTATTATTAAAAACAAAAGAAGAAGTTTTTGAGGTTTTGGATGGCATACTTTGTTTATATGCTTCTATGTGAGGGGGATAAGATATATACGGGAGTTGCAAAAGACGTTGAAAAGCGTTTTTTGGCGCACAAAAAAGGAATTAAATCGGGCGGAGCAAAGTTTACAAGCGCAAATAAACCCATAAAGATTTTATATAAAAAAGAGTATGAAACAAAATCAATTGCCATGACTATGGAAGCAAAGATTAAAAAGCTTTCAAAAGAAGAAAAAATTAACCTTATAAGTCAATAAATAACAGGGTAATAGAAAAAATAAAAAAACCGCTTAATAATTTTAGTATGGATTTTATATGGTATCAAAACCTGAATAAACCTTTTCTTACTCCTCCCGCATTTGTTTTTGGGATTGTCTGGAGTGTACTTTACCTTTTGATTACGATTTCATTCATTCTTTATATTCAAAAAGAGATAGAAAAAAAAGATATTCTTGCCATAGGAATATTTGTTGCAGGGCTTATTTTAAATTTTATGTGGACTTATGTGTTTTTCAATTTGCACCTGGTTTTTTTGTGCCTGCTTATGATTTTATTGATGATTGTTTTACTTATATATAATATTTTTCTTTTTTATAAAAAATCAAAAATGTCAGCTTACCTTTTAATCCCTTATTTAATATGGCTTTTATTTGCATCTTATCTGAATTTTGAAATTTTAAGACTTAATTAAATTTCCATAGTTTTGAGGTTGGGGCTGACTTTGAAGTTTGCAAGACAAGAGGTTCTTATATCTTCAATTGAATACATAGGGTTAATTTCTATTAAATACATTTTCCCCTCCGTAAATTCAAAAACGCATCTTTCCGTTACAACCATATCAACTTCTCTGTATGCGGTCAAAGGCAAATTGCACTTTTTAACAAGTTTTATTGTTCCTTTTGATAAGTGTTCCATTGCAACTATGACTTTTTTTGCCCCTATGACTAAATCCATTGAGCCGCCAATTCCGGGGATAAATTTATCGGGTATTTGCCAGCTTGCAATGCTTCCTTCTTCATCAACCTGAAGTGCGCCTAAAACCGTAACATCAATGTGTCCGCCCCTCATCATTAAAAAAGCCATCTGGGTATCAAAAAAAGATGCGCCCTCATTAACATCAACAGGCATCCCCCCTGAATTTATAATTCTTTTATCAAACATTTCATTGTCCATATCAAGCGGTTTACCTATACCCAATGCACCGTTTTCCGATTGAACGGTTATATGCTTATTTTTTGGAAGGTAGTTTAAAACTTCGTTTGGAAGCCCGATTCCAAGAGTAACAACATCTCCTTCTTTGAGTTCTTTTGCAACTCTTTTTCCTATTATTTCTTTTATTTTTTCTTTGGACAATACGGTTTCAACAACTGGTGCCATTTAATTTTCCTCACGTTTAACAATATAATCTATGAAAATTCCGGGTATTGCAACCTCGTTCGGGTTGAGTTTTTCCACAATTTCATCTGCCTGACAAACAACAATATCGGCTGCCGTTGCCATAACCTGATTAAAGTTTCTTGTTGTACCCACATAAGAAATGTTTCCGAATTTATCCGCCTTTGTTCCGTATATAAATGCAATGTCAGCGCCTAAGGGTTCTTCAAAGATATATTTTTTAGAATTTATTGTGTAGGTATTTTTTCCTTCTTCAAGCAATGTGCCGACACCCGTCGGGGTTAAAATTCCGCCTAAGCCCGCACCATACGCTCTTATTTTTTCAACAAGCGTACCCATGGGAACAATTTCAACTTCAAGTTCTTTATTCATCATCTTTCTGCCGGTTGTGGGATTTGTTCCTATATGAGTTGTTATAACCTTTTTTACTTTGTTTGTTTCGATTAATTTGCCCTTATCTTTGTTGGGGTAGGATGTGTCGTTACATATAAGGGTTAAATTTTTTGATTTATTTTCAATCAAAGCATCAATTATTTTATCGGGAACACCGCAATCCAAAAAACCGCCAAGCATAATAACATAATCATCTTTTACAAGGTCAGAAGCTTCTTTTGATGAAATAATCTTTTTCAATTTTAAGTGCATCCTTTTTTAATCATATTATCACAAAATAAGAAATTTTATATTCAATAAATTATAAATTCCAAAATAAAACATTTCAAAACCATTGAAATTTAATATTGCCGATTTATTCATCCCAAATGGGATGATGTGTGAGATTTCTTATAAGAAAAGAATAAAAAAGCAATTTTAAAAGGTTAATTAAAATGAGGATTAAATTTATACTGCTTTTTTTATTTTTTTTATTTGTTGAAAATTATATTTTTGCACAAAATATGGAATCCCCTTCAAAATATCCCGATTTTGCCTATGAATATTTAGGATATGACAGGTTTGAAAATTTCAATCGTAAAATGTTTTTATTAAACGGGGCAATAAATAAATACGCTATAAGGCCCATAACCGTTATATGGTCGTCTGTTATGCCAAAATACGGAATGGATAGAATAAAATATGCATATAATAACATTTTATACCCGAGGCAGCTTGTAAGTTCAATTTGTCAGGGCGACTTTAAGGGGGCTGTCCATGCAAGCGCAAGGTTTATTGTTAATTCAACCGTAGGGCTTGGCGGAATGTTTGACCCCGCAAAAAGGTTTTTAAAGATAAACCCCGTTAATGAAGATATGGAGCAAGCTCTTGCAAAATGGAAAATAAAACAGGGGCCCTACCTTGTAGTTCCCATTCTTTCATCTTCAACCCCGAGAGGTTTAATCGGAAGGGCATTTGATGCTGCGCTTGACCCTTCATCGTATGTGGGAAGCCCCGTTATTGCGGCGGTTAAAGCAGGTTTTACGGTTAATAATTTTACTATGCTTCAGCCTTTATCCAAAGTTGTTGAAAATAACTATATTGACCCTTATGACATTACAAAAAAACTTTACGGGCTTCAGATTGCAATTTTAAATTCTAACCTTGACAGAACCGATGTATTAAACTCTCAAGATGAAATTATAAACGATACAAAAAAAGACATTATGGAAGATATTACAAAAGAGGATAGCATAATTAATGTCAGCGACGAGATAAAAATTCAAACCGTTAAAGATTCTATTCAAATTGTTGCCCCCGAAGAAGTCATTAAGGGCGGAACCTCAACGGATGAAATTATATATGACGATATTTTAAAACCCGATATAATTTTAAAAAATTTTAATCCCCAAAATCCCGTTATAGATTCAATGAGAACGGCACTATTTGATGTAGAAGGGGTGGATAATTCAATCTGGGGAGATATGTCCCTTTGGAACAGAAGCTTTCAAAACAGAATTAAAACTTCATCAATTTCAATTGAACCTGACAGAGAAAAGTATAAATACAGATATATTATGCAAAAAGACAAAAATTCCCCCCTTGCAATAATATTCCCTTCGGTCGGGGAGAGCATATATTCTCATCACTCCGACTTATTTGCAAAACTCTTTTATGATGAAGGGTATTCGGTTTTAATTCAGGGAAGTGCTTTTCACTATGATTTTGTAAAGAGCATGGAAAAGTCTTTTAAACCGGGCATTCCAAAGGAAGATGTTAAACACATTAAAACGGCAACCTTAAAAATAGTAAACGAGCTTGAAAATAAATATAATTGCAAGTTTTCAAATAAAGTTGTCCTCGGAACTTCATACGGAGCAATGTCAACCCTTTTTCTTGCCGCAAACGAATCAGATGAAAATATGCTTAATATATCAAAGTATATCTCAATAAATCCGCCGATTGAGCTTTTATATGCGCTCAATCAAATAGATGCAAACAGTGAAGAATGGATAAAAGATTCAGATAACCTTAAAGATAAAACGGCACTCACTGCTGCAAAAATTCTTCAAACGGCAAATAAGAAGGAAGAAGAAAATATAAAAATTGAAACCCTTCCTTTCAATGAAAAAGAGGCTAAATTAATAACGGGGTTTGTGCTTCATCAAAAACTTTCCGATTTACTTTTTGCAATTGAAGAAATCCCCCCTTCAAAAAAGACGGATTTTTATGAGAGAGTAAAAAATACAAACTATAAAGATTATGCACAAAAATATTTGGTAACAAATGAAAATCCCACAATTGAAGATTTTTCAAACTCCGCAAGCCTTCATTCAATTAAAAACTATCTTCAAAATAACAGTAATTACACAATTTACCATTCTCTTGATGATTATCTTGTTAATGAAAATCAGCTCAGACAGCTTAAAAATTATGCAAAGAAAAATATGAAGTTGATAGATAAAGGAGCGCATTTAGGATTTTTATACAGAGAAGAATTTATTGACGATCTTAAAAAAGAAATTAATTTAAAACAAAAGGCAAGATTATAAAATTGTTTAATAAATAAAGTTTTGATAAAATAATATTCATTACTTTAAATAAGGAAAACTTTATGAATAAGAAAATAATTTTGTCTTTGCTTTTTTTATTTTTATTTTTTCTTTTAAACCCTTGTGTATCCTTTGCAAAAAAACCCGTCTTGCCCCCAAAAGCAGCGGTTTTTGTGCCTGTTAATAATATAGAAGAAAACAGAATATGGATAGGAACCTTTCAATTGGTTTGGAACGACTTAGCAAATGAAATTGTAAAAGGGGATATTCATTTTACGGGGGTAAAATCCGACCTTGCAGACAAACTAAACAAGCAAGGCTTTAATTCATCAATGTTATCATCAAATTCTTATTATAAAACTTACGGCAAAATTTCAAACAGATTAAAGTGGAAAATTGAAAGGGGAATTTGGCTGAAATTCAGAGAAAAAAGCGACATTATAAATAACATTAACTGGGAGCAAGACGGCCTTTTAGTTTATGCAATGCTAAAAAAAGACTTTAAGTTTTTAAAAGAATTTTGTGAACTTGATAAGGGTAAATTTTTAGATAGTGAAGTTAAATTCTTTGGCATAAGGAACAATACCGAAGATAAAGACTTATTAAATAACCTTGAAATTATGTTTTATGAAAACAAAGATTCCTATGCCGTTAAAATATTTACAAAAGAAGGAGATGAACTTCTTTTATACAGAACGGATGACGAACTTGAACTTGAAGAATACTATAAAAATTTGAATACAAAATATGCAAACTATAATGGAACAAGAAAGTTTAGCAAAGATGATGTTCTTAAAATCCCCTATATTAAATTTGAAGATATGTTTGAATATAAGGAATTATCCAATAAACCGATTGAAGGCACTGATTACGTTATAGACGGCGCCATTCAAACGGTTAAAATAAATATTAACAACAAAGGGGGCACTCTAAAAAGTGAAGCTGCGCTTATTATGAAAATGAGCCTGCCAAACCCTCAAATTACTCATAACTTTTATTACGATAAACCCTTCATTCTTTTCATCAAAGAGAAAAATAAGGAATTGCCCTATTTTATAGCTCACTTTAAAAATGCGGCACTGTTTGAAAAATAGATATAATAAAGCCCTTCTAAAATATAGAAGGGCTTTAATTTTATATAATTCCTTGAGCGAGCATAGCTCTTGAAATCTTTTTAAATGCCGCAATGTTTGCACCCGCAAGATAGTTATCTTTATATCCGTATTCGTAAGCCGCAGCTTTACATCTTGCATATATCTTTGACATGATAATGTCTAATTTTTCGTTAACTTCTTCATAAGACCAATAAAATCTCATTGAATTTTGTACCATCTCGAGTGCGCTTGTTGCAACACCGCCTGCGTTTGCAGCCTTTGCGGGAGCAAAAAGTATATTGTGTTCAAGAAAATAATTAATTCCATCAGTTGTTGTCGGCATATTAGCACCTTCTCCGACTGCTATTGCGCCATTTTCAACGATTACTTTTGCGCATTCCAAATTTATATCGTTTTGAGTAGCGCAAGGGAGCACTATATCCGCTTTAATTCTGTATAGAGGAGGAATTGTGTCTCCGTTTTCAAAATACTTGGCATTTTCATGACTGTTTAAGTATTCTTTAATTCTTCCTCTTTGAATTTCTTTTATTTCCTTAATTGTGTTTATATCAATTCCGTTTTCATCATAAACACAACCGTTTGAATCGCTCATAGCAAGAACCTTTATTCCGTATTCCATGGCTTTTTCTGCCGCATAGATTGCAACGTTTCCGGAGCCTGAAATTATTGCGGTTTTGCCGTTTAAGTCAATTTTATGGTCTTTTAGCATTTCTCTCATAAAATAAATTAATCCGTATCCCGTTGCCTCTTTTCTTGCAAGAGAACCGCCGTATTCAAGCCCTTTTCCGGTTAATACACCCGCTTCATAAACCCCTCTGATTTTTCTGTATTGCCCGAAAAGATATCCTATTTCTCTTGCGCCAACACCGATATCGCCGGCAGGAACGTCAACATCTTGCCCTATATGTTTTTGAAGCTCATTCATAAAGCTCTGGCAAAAGTTCATAATCTCATTATCGGATTTTCCTTTCGGGTCAAAGTCTGAGCCGCCCTTGCCTCCGCCAATCGGAAGCCCTGTAAGTGCGTTTTTAAATATCTGTTCAAAAGCCAAAAACTTCATAATGCTTTGATTAACGGTAGGATGAAAGCGAAGCCCTCCCTTATAAGGTCCGATTGAGGCATTAAACTGAACTCTAAAACCTCTGTTTACATGAACTTCTCCCTTGTCATCCACCCAGGGAACTCTGAAAGTTATTATTCTTTCAGGCTCAACCAGTCTTTCTAAAAGACCCGATTTTTTATAAGCGTCCTCTCTTTTTGCAACAACCGGTTCAATTGAGGTTAAAACTTCTTCCATGGCCTGAATAAATTCAGGTTCCATACAATTTTTTTCTTTTGTTTTTTCTATCACGTCTAAAAGATACCGATTATTTATTTTTGTTTGTCCTGACACTTTTTAAATCCCCTTTTTATTTAATTGTTTTATTGTACCACATATTTTGTTATTTGATTTTTTCCGATATTAAATCACCCATTTTCTTTGTTCCGACCAAATTTTTTCCTTCGGACATAATGTCTTTTGTTCTGTATCCTTCGGATAGAACTTCTTTTATTGCGCTTTCTATTTTTGTATAAGCTTCATCCATTTTAAAGGAATATTTTAACATCATAGCGCCCGATAAGATTGTTGCAATAGGGTTAACAACATCAAGTCCCGTTAAATCGGGGGCGGAACCATGGATTGGTTCATAAAGCGAAACCCCTTTATCCGAAAGACTTGCAGAAGGTAACAATCCTAAAGAACCCGATAGCATTGATGCTTCATCCGATAAAATATCCCCGAATATATTGCCCGTTACAATGGTTGAGAACTGTTTCGGGGCCCTTATGAGCTGCATTGCCGCATTATCGACATACATATGCGATAATTCAACCATAGGATAATTTTTTGATTCGTCAATTATTATCTCTCTCCAAAGTCTTGATACATCAAGAACATTTGCTTTATCGACCGAACAGAGTTTTTTATCTCTTACCATGGCGGTTTCAAAGGCTACTTTTGCAATTCTTCTGACCTCATCTTCGTTATATATCATATTGTTGAAGCCCGTTTTTTTGCCGTTTCTGATTTCTATTCCTTTAGGTTCGCCAAAGTATACATCACCCGTAAGCTCTCTTATTATCATAATATCTACACCCGACACGTTTTCTTTTTTCAAAGGAGAGCTTGAAACAAGTTCTTCCCAAACTATAGCGGGACGTAAATTTGCAAACAAATCCAGTTCTTTCCTTATACCGAGAAGTGCTCTTTCGGGGCGAACTTCGGGGGGAAGGGTATCATACTTCCAATCACCTACCGCACCAAGCATAACGGCATCAGAATTTTTTGCCGCATTTATTGTTATATCGGGAAGCGGTTTGCCGTATTTTTCGTAAGCAATTCCGCCTATAAGGTAATCGTTAAATTCAAGCTTAAAACCAAAAACGTCTGCGGTTTTATTTAAAACCTTTTTTGCTTCCGCCATTACCTCGGGGCCCGTGCCGTCCCCTGATACAACAGTTATATTATACATTTTATACTCCTAACTTTTTCTTAGTATAGTTAACAAGGCCGCCCGCATCAATCAGTTCTTGAATTTCTTTGGGGAAAATTGTTATTGGGTATTTTTTATTTGTTGTCAGATTTGTAACATACCCGTTTTCCATATCAAGTTCAAGCTTATCTCCCGTTTTTGTTTCGTCGGGCAATTTATCCGATTCAACAATTACAAGCCCTATATTGATTGAGTTTCTGTAAAATATTCTTGCAAAACTCTTTGCTATGACGCAAGAAACACCCGACGCTTTTATTGATATCGGGGCATGTTCTCTTGATGAACCACACCCGAAGTTATCTTTTGCAACAATAAAATCTCCCTTGGATACATTTTTTGCAAAATTAATATCAATATCTTCCATACAGTGCTTTTTTAATTCCTCAGGATCAGATGTGTTAAGATATCTTGCAGGAATAATAACATCCGTATCAACATCATCTCCGTAACAAAAAGCATATCCCGTGTTTTGATTTTTCATACAATTGCTCCATTTACATTTTTGAATTCTTGTTTTATTATAATACCATAAAGATAACAAAATATTTTTTTATTTACAGGTACTATGCAAAAGCATTAAAAGGAGAAAAATTATGGAAATGCAAGAATCTATCGTAGAAGCAGCAGGCCAAATCTGGAATTATTTGAACGCTAACGGTGAAGTTACAACTAAAAAAATGCAAAAAGATTTAAATTTAGAAGATAATATGGCATTTATGGGGCTTGGCTGGTTATCACGTGAAGATAAAATCAGCTATCAAAGAAAAGGTGCTCATACAAAAATCAGCCTCAGATAGTTTAAAAACTTTTATATAAAAGCCCTGTTTTTTAAGCAGGGCTTTTATTTTTTAATTTTTTATAATTCTTAATTAAACTTATTTTATATCCGACATATAAAACAATTGCGCCCGATATCCATGCTATTGGAGATGCAAGACAAATTCCTATATACCCAAGCGTCTTACCTAAAGTAAATGCGGCCAGAGCCCTTGTTATGAGTTCTGCAACCCCCGATAGTAAAGGTGCTATAACAGAACCCATTCCCTGAAGAATATTCCTGTATACAAGCAAAAGCCCAAGGAAGAAGAAGAAAACCATTATTATATTCAAATACTGTTTTGCAAGCTTAATTACTTCAAGGTTAATTTCATCCATAAAGAGCCTTACAATATTTTCCCCAAATAACGATAAAACAATAACACACATTAAGCTTATAAAAAGAACTATATAAACGGCTGATTTTGCACCTTCTTTTATTCTTGACATTTTTTTTGCGCCGAAATTCTGGGCGGTAAATGTTGCCATTGCCGCTCCCAAGGCAAGCAAAGATTGAGAAACCAACTGGTCAACCCTTACTGCGGTTGTAAAGCTTGCAACCGCAATTGAACCGAGTCCGTTTAAAACATATTGAACGGCAACTATACCAAGGCTTAACACCGACATCTGAAATCCCATGGGAATTCCTATTCTTAAGTGTTCATAATAAAAATCAAAAGGAATTTTAAAATCTTCCTTTTTAATTCTTACAACGGGAAATTTTAAAAACATAAAGGTTATACAAAAAATGCTTGATACCCCTTGAGATAATACGGTTGCAATGGCTGCCCCTTTTATCCCCATATTAAATTTTAAAATAAATAATAAATCTAAAAATATATTTAAAAATGATGCAAAAATAAGAAAATATAAAGGTGTCTTTGAATCTCCAAGCGCCCTTATAATATTGGAAGAAAGGTTATAAAATACCGTTGCAAAAATCCCTATAAACATAATAAAAAGGTAACTTTCAGACATACTAAAAATGTCCTCGGGCGTTCTTAAGAGCGTAAGCACTGTTTTTGTAAACGGGGTTGAAATTGAAGTCATTATTGCAGTAAGAAAAAAGGAAAGAATAAAGCCTGCTACGACTGATTTTCTTAACATTTCAAAGTCTTTTGCGCCGAATTTTTGCGCCGTTACTATTGTGAAACCTTGAGTAGATGCAAAAACAAAGCTTATGACAAGAAAAATCATCGGTTGTGTTGCGCCAACCGCTCCCAGGGCATCTATTCCTATGGTTCTTCCTACTATGAGCGCATCAAAAAAACTGTATAACTGCTGAAAAACATTCCCTATAAGCATAGGAAGCATAAAAAGCAGTATTAATTTTAAGGGATTTCCCTTTGTTAAATCTTTCTGCGCCATATAAAAACCGACTTTTTAAATTCAATATAAAGATACTAGCATAAAAAATAAAATGTGCTATCATCATTATTATGATAACTTTTATTGTCGGTTTAATAATACTTTTTGTTGGATACTTTGCATATTCAAAATATGTTGAGAGTAACTTTTCTATTGAAAATGAAATGCCCCCCTCAATTGAGATTAATGACGGAGTTGATTTTGTTCCTTTATCTCTAAGGAAAAATGCCCTCATTCACCTTTTGAATATAGCAGGCTTAGGCCCTATTTTAGGTGCAATACAGGGAGTTTTATTCGGGCCGATTGCATTTTTATTAATACCCTTAGGTTGCGTTTTTATGGGGGGTGTTCATGATTACTTTAGCGGAATGCTCTCTATGAAAAACAAAGGTGCCCAGATAACGGAGCTTATAAATAAATATTTGGGAAAAAACTATTACAGGTTTTTTATGGTAATAGTTTCCGTTTTACTTTTATTGCTTGCCTCCGTTTTTGTATATACGGCGGGGGACATCATAGCAGAGCGGTTTTTTCACCAGACAGATTTTTCACTTTTAAATCCTGTTATTTTGAGTGTTTACGGATGTATTTTTGTATATTATATCGTGGCATCTCTTTTTCCCATTGATAAAATTATAGGAAGGTTTTACCCCGTTTTTGGTTTTTTGTTAATATTTGGCACCTTGCTTATTTTAGCGGGATTTTTTATTAAGGGTGTGAACCTTGATGAATTTAATATTTTTTCTTTAAATAAAACCCTAAATTCCAAGCCGATAATCCCTTATTTTTTCTTAACCGTTAGCTGCGGGCTTTTATCGGGGTTCCATTCCACCCAGTCCACCATAGTTTCAAGAACCATAACAACATACAAAGACGGCAAAAAAATATTTTACGGTATGATGTGTCTTGAATCTTTAATTTGTATGATTTGGGCGGCAGCTGCAATGAGTGTTTATAATTCCCGCCTTGTACCCGATGAAATAATAGGCACTGCCAATGTAATAAATTCAATAGCAGACGTTTTTGTTCCTTATTTAGCCTTCATTGTTACTTTTGCGGTTGTTATTCTTCCCATAACCTCGGGCGATACGGCACTTAGGGGCTTAAGAATGATACTTGGGGAGAGTTTTAATCTGAAACAAAAGCAAATTAAAAACAGGCTCATTATAATCATTCCTGTTATATTGATTATGATATCAACCATAATCTGGGCTAAAAGCGCCGAGGACAGTTTTTCTTCAATATGGAGATACTTCAATTTTGTAAATCAGCTCATTGCAATTCCAACCTTTTTGTATGCAACAATTTACCTGTATAAAAGCAATAAAAACTTCTTAATCACTTTTATACCGGCACTTTTCTATATTTTTATAACTTCAGTCTTTATTCTAAATTCTCAAATCGGATTTAATCTGGGCTATAAAATTTCACTACTTTTCGGCGCATTCATTGTATTTGTTTTTCTCATTTATTTTGTCTTTAAAAAACTTAAAAATTAAATTTTCCTTATGGTAGAATTTTACTATGCAGACAAAATATGTTGTAACAACGCTTGATAAGTTAAAAGTCGGTCAAGATGCAATAATAAAATCAATTGATTGCACCGATAATGCCTTAAGGCGCCATATTCTTGATATGGGATTAACCCCCGGGGTTGAAGTTACCCTTATTAAAGTTGCCCCTATGGGAAACCCGATTGAAATCAGGTTAAGAGGGTATGAGCTTACAATAAGAAAAGAGGACGCATCAAAGATTGCAATTGAAAACATCCACAATGCCCACGATAAAACAAGAAAAAACTTCCATTTTGAAGCAATAGACCATGCTAAAATCGGTGAAACTCCCACGGAAAAAAAGAACGAATTAAAAAACCCCAAAAAAGGAACAATAAAATTTGCGCTTGCGGGAAACCAAAATTGCGGAAAAACAACTCTTTTTAATCAACTGACAGGATTAAACAGGCATGTGGGAAATTTCCCGGGTGTTACGGTTGAAAAAACCGAAGGGGTTATGAAAAACTATAATGATGCTCTTATAACGGATTTACCGGGTATTTATTCTCTTTCGCCATACAGTAAAGAAGAAATAGTTACAAGAAATTTTATTCTTGATGAAAAACCCGACGGAATAATTAATATCGTGGATGCTGCAAACATTGAAAGGAATATGTATTTAACATTGCAGCTTCTTGAATTGAATATCCCTATGGTAATAGCCCTTAATATGATGGATGAAGTCACGGAAGCGGGCGGGAACATTGACCTTAACGGACTTGAAGCAACGCTCGGGGTTCCTGTTATTCCTATTTCTGCACTTAAAAATGAAGGAATTGAAGAATTAATTGAGCATGCAATAAATGTTGCAAGGTACAAACAACTCCCTTCCAAGGTGGACTTTTGCAGTGCGGATAACCCGAATACGGAAGCCGTTCACAGATGCATCCACTCAATCATCCATTTAATTGACGACCATGCGCTATCATCGGGAATATCCGTTCGTTTTGCCGCAACAAAGCTGGCGGAAGGTGACCCTTTAATTGAGAATATGCTCTCTTTGGATGAAAATGAAAAAAATATTTGTAAAAACATAATAAGCGAAATGGAAGAAACAAGGGGGCTTGATAGAGAAGCTGCACTTGCAGATATGAGATTTTCTTTTATTGAAGAACTTTGCGGAAATTTTGTAATAAAACCGAAAGAAACTATCGGGCACAAAATAACCCTCAGAGCAGATAAAATTTTAACGGGCAAATATACCGCACTTCCCTCGTTTTTTGTCATTATGGCTTTAATATTCTATTTAACTTTCGGGCCGATAGGTTCAAGCCTTTCCAAATTAATGGATATGGGAATTGATTTATTTACGGGTCTTGTAGATAATTTTTTAACTCAATATGGGCTTAATCCCGTTGTGCATTCGCTTATAATAAAAGGTGTTTTTGTGGGTGTCGGAGCGGTTTTAAGCTTTCTTCCCATTATAGTCGTTTTGTTTTTCTTTTTATCCATACTGGAAGATTCGGGATATATGGCAAGAATAGCCTTTATCATGGATAAACTGTTAAGAAAGATAGGGCTCTCGGGCAGAAGCTTTGTGCCGATGCTTATGGGTTTCGGGTGTTCCGTGCCTGCAATTATGGCAACAAGAACCCTTCCTTCGGAGCGTGACCGTAAAATGACAATTATATTGACTCCGTTTATGAGTTGTAGCGCAAAACTTCCTATTTATGCGCTTTTTACTGCCGCATTTTTTGCTCAAAACAGGGTACAAGTTATAATCGGCTTATATTTAATAGGCATTGCGGTCGGAATTTTATTTGCTTTAATCTTGAAAAAGTTTGTATTTAAGGGATCTCCCGTTCCTTTTGTTATGGAGCTTCCAAACTACAGGCTTCCTGCCATGCAAAATGTCTTAAGACTTATATATTCTAAGGCAAAAGACTTTGTCATGAAGGCATTTACGATTATATTCTTTGCCGTTATTGCAATATGGTTTTTGGAAAATTTCGATTCAAGATTAAATCTTGTTTATGATTCTTCAAAAAGCCTTTTGAGCATAATAGGAAGTATGCTCTCCCCGCTTTTTAAACCGCTCGGCATTTCCGATTGGAGAATTTCAACCGCTTTTATAACGGGCTTTATTGCAAAAGAAAGCGTTGTTTCAAGTCTTACCGTTTTAAGCGGGGGAGCCGATAAAATTCCTTATATGTTTACAAAATTGAGTGCGTTTGTGTTTTTAATATTTTCACTTTTATATACCCCCTGTGTTGCTTCAATTGCTACGGTAAGAAGGGAGCTCGGGCGAAGATGGGCCGTTTTTGTGGTTCTTTTTCAATGTTTAATTGCATGGATGGTTGCGCTCATAGTTTATAGAATAGGGCTTTTGTTTGTATAGTTTTAACTACCTTTTTACGCAGCGAACGTAGTTTGAATTCGAACGGCCGTACCTGTAGCGGGTCCCCTCTATCATGCCCTGTTCCCATGCAAGGCCGCTTGCGCCTGACGAAATTACGGAACCTGACCAGTAGTTGCCGGAACCAAGCATTCCAAGCAGTTTAGCATTAATAAACATAGCACCTAATTCATCAATATCAGGTAACCTTGCATCATCTCCTTGTTGTGTGCATAAACTTGCAGCATCTTTACCGTCAGTACTATAAGATTTTGCAGTTGATGTTGAAGCGTTGCTTGGGAAAGGGTTTGGAGCAACAACAACACTATTGGTTCTATAAAGAACCGTAATAAATCCTAAATCTTTTCCGACTTCATTTGGGCCCTTTAGACCGTTTAGGTCATATATCATATTAACGCAAGTTTTTGTTTGAGCATGTGACCAAGTATTTGTATCATTTGAACTACAGTTTGGATTGTAAAAAAGTGCAACTGATTCACCGTTTATCGTTTCAAATGCAGCCGCTTTAGTATCGGATGTTAGTTTGTAATCCTCATCTGAATAATCGTTATCAGGATATTGAGTAAAATAGGGGTTTAATTCATGAAGGCTTTTTGGAAAATTTAAAGTAGTTCCATCCAGTGCTATTATGCTTGACGGTATACCGCATGCAGATAAATTATTTGAATTACAGATATTTTGTACTCTATAGACTTTTGATAGTCCATCAATTATAAAGGCTTCTGCGGCACCATCTTTAATTTCAGTTTCACTTTGCCCGTTTGATGAGCCAAATCCTGAAACACTATCCATCTCCCCTATTGCTTGGCTCATTCTTGCATAAAGTGCCTTACGTTGAGCGTTCCATGCTTTGTCATTGACATTAACTAATAATGAAGGTAGCGTTATCGCTGCAACGATACCTATTATCGTTAGTGT
>CANRHZ010000013.1 GCA_947630535.1 Candidatus Gastranaerophilales bacterium
AAACCGGCTTTAAATCGTGCAGGTATTGAAGAAATAAGATTTCATGACCTAAGACATACATACGCAAGCCTTCTTCTTGCAAACGGCGCCCCGATGAAATATGTTCAAAGTCAATTAGGTCATGCTTCTATAACTATGACAATGGATTTATACACCCACTTGTTGCCTGAAGTTAATGACAAATGTGTTAATCTTTTGAATAGCATAGTAAATACAACAGTTGAAGCACATGAAAAAGTTGTGAGATTTGGAACTTAAAATTAAATTAAATGACCATTTGTTTAAAATGTCTGCTGATTCAAGCAGACTTTTTTTATTTTAAATCTTTCCACATCATTTTCAGCTACTTCTGTTATGTTTAGCAAATTGATAAGGGCTAAGACAGGATATTAAAAGTAAAACTACAAAAAAATATAAATTCATAAAACTAATGACTTAAAATGAATGCGAGAGTGCCGCAAAAATCAAAACAATCAGTTTTGATTTTGAGGTACACATTTAGCTCGGACGTCCATAATCGCACAATTTTACATCAACGAATATAAATACATATAAAAAAGATTTTATAAACCTTAAAACTCGCTACACAAAAGGACTGTGATTTAAATGTGATTCAAAATAAAAATGTGTCTTGAATTTTCCTCTCTCTCGGGCAAGCCGTTTGCTACGCTATCGCTGTCGCAAACTATTGCCCTCACATTTTCGTGCTGGGTTTGCTGCGGTAGCGGGTGCAGCTTGCTGCATAGTCTACTGAGCTCACACGGCGCACTACGGAAAATCCGCAACTTTTTTGCAACTTTGGCAATTTTGGCACAAAAAATACGCCCGGCGCGATTCGAACGCGCGACCCATTGCTTAGAAGGCAATTGCTCTATCCAGCTGAGCTACGGACGCATAAGGTTGTTTATTTAATTGTCAATTTTTTGTTATTTTCAACGCCCCTGACCCTCTGCTTAGAAGGCAGATGCTCTATCCAGCTGAGCTACAGACGCATGGTTTATGTTGTCTTGGATTTGCTCCACACTCAAATAGTTTGATTTTCGGCACTTTGTGCCTGTCAACTCAATCTGTTCGCTATCCGGCAAGAATGCCGTCCGCAAATCCGCTATTTAATTGTCATTTACATATCTATAGTATCAGCAGATGCATTTTTTAACGAAAGCTATTGCTTTCTTGGACCGGCTGAGCTACAGACGTATTGTTTATTAATATCTCTATAGGCATACTGTATACACAGTACCAAATGCCATTTATTGAATTATATTATTATAAAAAATTTTTTTTATCAACAATTTTTTATAAACCCAGAGTTGCAAGTAAAATTAAACATAGCCGCTGGAGAAGGCTTATTGCAATGAATGCAAAAATAGGTGAGATGTCGAGCATACCAATAGGCGGGATAAATTTTCTAAAAGGCTCAAAAATGTAGTCCGTAAACCTTCTTAAAGAATAAATCGGCTCTTTATACCAGTTAATGTTTGGAATCCATGATAAAAGCACTCTTACGAGCATAAGGAGCATTATTATATTGAAGAATTGGTATACCAGGTATGAAATTTTGTGCATTGATTACGCTCCCGCATTTTTGCTTGTTGTGTGGCAAGCGCAACTGTAATCTTCAAAATCGCTAATGATTTGAACAAGTAATTTTTTTAAATTTTCTATATTATTCTTAAATACCTCTATAACGGCGCTATGACTAACAGGGTCGCTATCAGATACAAGGCCTGCATCGTAATCCGTTATAAGAGAAATATTTAAGGGGCACATATCCATTTCTTTTGCAAGGTAGCTTTCAGGATATTGAGTCATGTTAATGACTTCCCAACCTTGCGAAGTAAAAAATTTACTTTCGGCTTTGGTTGTAAATCTTGTTCCGTTAATAACAACGACTGTGCCTGTTTTATGATATGGCAATCCCAACTTTTCAGCCGAATTTATTGCAAGCTCTCTTAATTTGGGGCAGTACGTTTCTGCTGCACTAACATGTTTTACAATCGGACCTTCATAAAAGGTATCTTTTCTTTTCCCGAATGTCCAATCAACAAACTGGTCGCAAAAAACAATATCTCCGGGTTTAATATAAGATTGAAGGCTTCCTGCTGCGCATGGCGAAATTATATGTTTGCAACCAATTTCTTTCATAGCCCAAATGTTTGCTCTGTAATTAACATTTTCCGGGGTTATAGAATGGTTTTTTCCATGACGGGGCATAAACGCAACACTTTTGCCGTTAACTTTTCCTATTGCGATTTTATCGCTTGTTTTGCCGTATGGAGTTTTTATTTCGTATTCTTTAACATCTTCTAAAAAGGAATAAAAGCCTGAGCCCCCAAATATTCCTATTGTTGCGCCGTTATTTTTATTAAACATTTCCCCTCTCCTTGTGATTTTTATTGTGCGGACGGATTCATATTGTCTTCATCAAGCAGAGTCTGAAGTTTTGTGCCCACAATCATTTTACCGTCACGTCTTATTGCAAGCCCGAATTTATATTCGTCTTTAAGTTTATCATCGGTTGTAAAGCAAACAACATTATAAAAAGAAGGAGAAGTTATCCCGCTTACAACTACATTTTTATTATAGCTAAAATCCGTATTTTGAACATACCAAAGTACCCCGTCCGCCGTTTTAAAGTTGGGTGTTGTATCTTTTGTGGTGGCGGTGCAAATTGTATCTATGTCACTTTGAAAAGTAGCCATATCAAGACGTGTATTGCTTGAAGTGCTTTGAATGCATATACCTTTTCTTTTGTCATTATCAGTGGCAAAACTATAGTCCTTTCCCGAACATTTATTTGAAGGTTTTTGGCCTACTAAAGTATTTATGGTATCTTGCGTACAGTCAGATTCTTTTACATTCAGTGTTTCAGCTAAATTGTTACAGAAAAACTGGTTAATATCATCCGCATCATCCAAACCGAATGTGGTTGATACAAAGTTTCCGTCTGAATGCGAGTAGACACCTGAATTTAGCAGATATTCTACTGCCCTTGTTATTGTATTATAAGCTTTTTTAGCCTTTAATTTATGATGGTCGGGAGATGCGTTTAAAAGTGCGGGGATTAATATAGCTGAAAGCACCCCTATCAAAAGAAAAACTATCATAAGTTCTGTTATCGTAAAAGCCTTTTTTCTATCCAAAAACATATAAAACCTCTTTTTATAAACCAATTCTTAACATATTAATTATAAAGTACTTTTTAGCCGTTTGCAATATTTTAAGAGTTTTATCTTGGTATATCCAAATACTGATATTCTATATTTAAATATTCAACCTCTTTCTCTTTTGTGCGGTTGAACTCTTTTTTTCTCACGTCTAAATTCTTAATACCAAAGTTTTTTATTTTTTCATGCTCTCTTTTTGGGTGTATATGAGAAGTCTTTGTCGGCTTTTTTAATTTATATGTGCCTAAATTCTCCTCATCTTTTTTATTTTCACTTTCTATAATCGTTGTTTCTTCGTTTATATCGTCATTTTGATTGGCTTCATCCATGGTTTCCGCATAACAAATACCGCAAAATAAGAATAATAAAAGTATAAATACCGCTTTTTTCATTACAGTGCTATTCTTCAATTACTTCGATTTCCGTGTATTCGTTTAAATAAGGTATATGCTCTTTTGTAATAATTTCGCCGGGCAAAAGAACCGAAATCCCGGGCGGGCACAATGCAATGACTTCGGATGAAATTCTTCCTATTGAATTTTCTTTTTTAATTTTAACCTTGTTTGAAAAATATGCTTCCCTCGGGCTCATTGCAACTTTTGGCTCGGTTAGCGGCATAAATTTAATATCTTCAAGGTGCGATAAATCAGGGTAGTTATTCTTTGAGATTATGTTTAATGCGGAAATCAGATAATCAAATTCGCTTTTTTTGTTGCCTATGTTTGAAAGAACTAATATACCTTCATCTGATGCCGATTCAATTTCTATATTAAAATCAAGTTCCAATACCGACTCAAGACGCTTGCCCGTAAGTCCTTTTACTTTTATAAATATTTTTGTAACATCTGTATTTATTCCGCCGTTTTCCCCCAATATTGTAACGTCAGGAATTTTGGATGCTTGCTCTCTAAAGTATTCGGCATTATCTATGGCATTTTGAATACTTTCATGCCCTTCTTTTGATTCTAAAAATGCTCTTGATGCATCTAAGCTTGCAAGCAAAGGAATTGAAGGACTTGTTGTATGTAAAAGTTTTAGAGCATGCTCAATTCTGTCAGCATCTATATTTGAATTTTTTCCGATATGAAGCATGGAACTTTGGGTAAGTGCGCCTCCCGTTTTATGAAGTGAGTGCACAACAATATCTGCCCCCATATTTAAGGCAGATTCGGGAAGTTTTTCATGGAAGTTCCATAAAGAACCGTGAGCTTCATCCACAATCAAAGGAACATTGTGTCTGCGGCAAATTTCGGCTATTAAGGCTATATCAGAAACTACTCCTTCATAAGTGGGGTTTGTAACCCAAACAAATTTGATGTTTTTATTTTGATTAAGTTTATCGTTAAGTTCAAACGGACTAATTGAGCCATATATTGCCCAATCGGTTAATTTTTTTGGCATAAGCCACTCAGGGTTGGCGCCTGTTATTATAGTCCCTGTTAAAACAGACCTGTGCGAATTTCTTGCCACTATGATTTTATCATCAGGTCTTAATGCACCGAATGCCACGGCCAAGTTTGAAATGGTTGAACCTGATGTAACAAAAAAAGTTTTCTTTGAATTATAGCACCTGCTTGCTAAATCCATTGCCTCTTTAATTGCACCTGTTGCGGGGTGCAGGGTGCCCAGGTTATCAAATTCATCCGTTGTATCCGCTAAAAGTGCATCGGCTCCTATTATATCTTTAAATTTCGGATGAACCGCTGCCCCTCTTGTGTGCCCGGGTATATGAAAACCGATTGAAGGACTATTTTTGTATTCAAACAGTCTGTCTAAAAGAGGGGTTTTAATCTCCTTGGTCAGGTTTATTTGTTTATTTTTAAATGATATTACCGCATTTTTCAAATTTTGTTATGTCCTTGATAATGTTAGGGTTTATAAAAATATTATATAGCATAGTGTAAAATTCTTTACAACATTTATTAGTATTAATGTGCAAAAATTATTTTTTTTGAGTTTTGTACTTTTGAAGATTACAAAATTGCAACAATGCAAAAATAGTGCTACAATTTTAAAAACATAGGATAAGGATTATTTAGGTAAGTAATGGTAGATAATCGTTCAGCAGGTTTTATGGGGCTCAACGGTTTCAATTTTAAGTCCGGTGATGCTTCGGGAATGGCAAATGCCATGTCTGATGAAAAAATGGGACAGGGCGGGGAATACTTTGCGCCCGAAGATGACGAGGAAGAAACCAACCCGTTTCAAAAAAATGAATATGTGGACAGATCTGCCCAGCTTACAGGCTCTCTTGATTCGCTTTCTCTTTTGAATGCTGCAAATATTGCACTTGCCAAAAAAGAGCATGACAAAAAGTTAAAAGAGCAAGAACTGGCAAGAAAAAATGCTCAAAAAAGAAGAAGCAAGAAAAATCTTAAACATTTAATTGATGAGTTTGAAAAAAATTAGGATAGAATTTATATGAAAAAAAATTTGGCTTTTACCGTTGTTGAAATGTTAATTGCAACTTTAATTATTGGTGTTCTGGCGGCAATTATACTTCCCTCTTTGATTGAGCTTCAGACCGAGGCACGATTTATTGCCGGACTTAAAAAAGCAACAAATGCGATTAATGATGCAATCTCGCTTAACATAACAAAAGGATACAGATCCGCTTTTTCAACAACGCAGGCTGACTATTCCAATTCAACAAATATGGGTTTTCCACTGTTTTTGTATCTGCAAAAGGCTATGGATGTTAACGAAATGTCCGAAGTTTCAAAAAGATCAAAGGCATCCAACAATTCGGAATTTTATACAAAAGATAATATGCGCTTTGAATTTCCAAGGGAAAATGGCGGAAGCTCCGAATTTTCGGGACTTAAAATCGGCGATTCTTCAACCGGTTTTACCGCAAAAGAATACGCTTGCGGTACAAGCGGGCTTGATGTAAAGGGTGTTTCAACCGCAGTAAGAGATAGTGACCCGTGTGTTATCCTTGTTGACGTTAACGGTTCAAAACAACCAAATCAGCTAACCGACAATGTAAACGGAATTTCTGATATGTTTTTAATTATTGTGACGGATAAAAACGCATTCCCGTACGGTGAAGTCGCACAAAAAGCATATTATGAAGCAAGAAAAACAGATTAAATTTAAAAACTTATAAAGCGGGTTTAATAATGCCCGTATATTTTATATTAAATGCGGCAATTAAGCTAGCTTATGTCCCATCTTCCGCATGTGCCGCCCCAACGAGCAATTATGTTTCCTTTTATATCGGTAATTTTATGTTCTTTATTCGGGGGCAAGGGTTCAATATCCCCTTCTACAATGGATATAACTTCGCAATTATTTGAACACCCTTTACATGTACAGGTGACTGAATTAAAGTGCATATCTTTTGTTTGCCAGCCCTTAAACTTTGTTTCTTTATTTGTATACTGGTGATTTTCCATAGCAAGGTATGCAGCCCCGATTGCACCCATTGTCTGATGGTTTGGCGGAACTACAATTTCTGTTCCGAGTGCTTCTTCAAATGCTTTTACCATACCTTTATTTGTGGCAACCCCACCTTGAAAGGTAATTGTAGGCAAGAGCTCTTTACCTAAAGCAAGGTTTGAAAGATAGTTCCTGACTAATGCTTGACAGAGTCCGTACAATAAATCTTCAACGGGATATCCCAGTTGTTGCTTATGGATTAAATCTGATTCGGCAAAAACCCCGCATCTTCCCGCAATTCTTGCAGGTGAAGATGATTGCAGAGCTATTGTTCCAAAATCTTCAATTCTTACATTCAATCTTCCTGCCTGCTGGTCAAGAAAGCTTCCCGTTCCTGCGGCACAAACAGTATTCATTGCAAAATCTGTTACAATGCCGTCCCTTAAAATAATTATTTTGGAATCCTGTCCGCCGATTTCAAGTATTGTTTGAACTCCCGGAACTATTATGGATGCAGCCACCGCATGGGCAGTTATTTCGTTTTTTATAATATCTGCACCGACAAGAGCACCTGCCAAATTTCTGCCTGAGCCCGTTGTTCCTACCTGTGTAACTTCCCAGTCGGTTTGAGCTTTTTTTAGTAGTTCTCCAAGGCCTTTTTGAACGGCTTTTGTCGGTTGTCCCGATGTTCTTAGCATATAACTGTCAACATACTTGCCATTTTCATCAATAACGGCAAGTTTTGTTGTAACCGAGCCTACATCTATACCCAAATAAACTTTCATAATAAGTTTATTTTTGTATAAACATAGTTTGTTTTCAATAATTTTTTACATATATTTCAAAATAGGCTCTCGGGTGCTTGCAGGAAGGACAAATCAAAGGTGCCTCTTTTCCTTTATGGTGATATCCGCAGTTTCTGCATTTCCAGATTACTTCCGTATCCCTTTTAAATACTCTGTCGTTTTTTATATTATCCAAAAGGTCTAAAAATCTTTTTTCATGGACAACTTCAACTTCCGCTATCTCAAAAAAATTATCTGCTATTTCATCATATCCTTCATCTTGTGCTATTTTTGCAAAAGAAGGATATAAAAGTGTATTTTCTTCATGCTCTCCGTTTGCGCCATAAAGCAGATTTAATTCGGTCTTATCGCTTAAACCTGCCGGATATTTTGCATCCATAATATTTATATCAATATATTCTTCCCCTAAAAACTTTATAAACCTTTTTGCGTGTTCTTTTTCATTCTCTGCCGTTTCGCTAAAAATTGCGGATATTTGCTCATATCCTTCTTTTTTTGCAGCTTTTGCATAATATGTGTACCTGTTTCTTGCTCCCCCTTCTCCTATAAATGCTTTCATCAGACACTCTTTAGTTTTTGAATTTTCTTTAAATTTTTTCATTTTTGCCCCCCAATTGTTAACTTTTATTAACTTAAACTATCAAGTTTTTTATACAATTGCCGATAATGTTAATTAAGGAAGGTAATCCTTAGGAGAAGAAATGACTGAAATCAAACTTGGGAACTATTTTATTCAAACGGAAAAGCTTAAAAAAGCACTAAGTGATGCGGGTTTTAAAAATGATTCGCAATTAAAACCCATTGACAAAAATTCGGATATGAAAATAACCGAAGATGAATTACAAGAATTTGCCGCTGATAGTATAGACGCTGCTAATTCATCAACAAGTACTAATTCTTCTTCGGGCACTTCTTCTTCGGTTGCAACGACATCCGCTAATAATTCCGCTTCCGCCTCTCCAACTGATGTAAGCGATTCAGCGCAGGCAACCCAGCTTGATTCTTACAATCAGCAATTTGATGCACTTTATGAAAGACTTATTAATGCGTCCTCTGTTATGGGAACATCTCCCGATATGGATTCTTATAACTCCGCATTCGATTCATTTAAAGATATAACTTCTCAAATGAATCAGATAAGATACAACATGTATAATACTCTGTATTCACCCCAATATACAACAGAACCCTCTCAGATTGAAGCGGCACAGAGTGCAACTCCGATAAGTTCAAATGTTGATTATCTGAATCCGACTGCTGCAATTAAGGGCGGTTCTTCATTTGCTAACTCAATCGTTCAAATTGCAATGCAATACAACGGCCGTTCAGCCGCACAAATGAAAAAAATTATAACCGCTAACGGCGGAAGTTTCCACGACGGTTTCTGGTGTGCGGACTTTGTCACATTTGTTGTAAAGGCTGCAAGTAAAGCAAAAGGTGTTTCCCTTAACGGATTTGGAAGCCCTTCCGTATCGGGGCTTATGGCATGGGGTAAATCTCATAACGCATACGTTGCACTTCCCGCAGTCGGGTCATCTTCACGTGCCCAAACCATTGCTACAAAGGTTAAAACAGGTGATATTATGATACAAAAAAATAATGCATCTCATACCGGAATTGTCGCAAAAGTATATTCTGACGGCAGTTTTGATACAATTGAAGGAAACACATCAAATATGTGCCACACAAGACACTACAGTGCAAATTCTTCTATAGTTTCCGGTTTTGTTAAGATGAGCTAGAAGTTTACGATTTCATTAAACATTTTTATTGCAAAACTGTCCGTCATTCCTGATATAAAATCAATGACGGCGGTTTTGTAATCTTTTTCTTTTTGAATATTATAAATTATTTTGTTAATAAATTTTTTATTTTTTCTTTCATCTCCGTCCGATACGTTTGAATATTTTATGAGCCAATCTCTAAAGGTTGAACATAAAATCGGATAAAATGTTTCATCCACCCTTAATTTATATATCGTATTTTCTTTATCGTAATATTCAAGTAAAGTCTTACATATTGTATCAATGATAAGTTTTGCATAGTCATGGAATGTGGTTAACCTTTTATGGTTGTATATATTTTTATAGTTAAATTTTTTAATCAAATTCATAATTTCAAAGTATTCCTTTGAAAAACAAAGTCCTATATCGGGATTTGAATTTTTACATAAGTCAATCGTAAAAAGGTGCACAAGAGTTGAAGTATTAATATCGGTTAATTTTTTCTTTCCGAACAGGTCTTTTATAATGAGCTCAAATTCACTTATTTGTTCTTCGGTCAGAATTTTTTTAGAGAGTGCATCTTCTATGTCCCTGCCTAAATATGCAATTTTATCCGCCACCTTAACAACAAGCCCCTCGTATGTATAGCTTTGATACTGGTTGGCATTTTCTATTATTTCAAGGTCAATGAATTCATCTCTGGGTTTTAATCCGTTTTCATCAACCTCTCCGCAATGGCAAACTATTCCGTCTCTGACACCATACGTTAAATTAAGGTTTCTTTCCCTTCCTTCATAGTCGCTTAGAGTTTCAATATAATCAATAAACCTCAAGCTATTTTTTTCATGCCAGAAATTTGTACCGAGCCGAAGCTCTATAACTTTTTGCCTTATAATTCTCTCACCCGTATGCCCGAAAGGCGGATGACCGAGGTCATGCCCCGTTGCAATAGTTCTTATTAATTCCGTATTTAACCCTAAACACTTTGAAATTGTTTCTGCGGCTGATGATACATGGTTAACATGTTCAATTCTTGTGCATATATGGTCGTTGCTTGTTGCAAAAAATACCTGAGTTTTATGCTTTAATCTTCTGTAGGCATTTGAATATAAAATTCTGTGGTAATCCCTTTCAAAGGGGCTTCTTATATCGTCCTTTTTTGTGTAAATATCATCAAGCCTTGAAATACAGTTTTGGTATTTCGGGTTATCTTCCGACATTTGATAGTCGATAAAAAGGTTTTCCTCAATTTTTGATGCCGTTTTCATAGTTATAGTATTTTAACCTATTTATGATGGCATGGGTATCTTTAAATGTTAATTACTTCCCCGAGAGAATTTATATAATCTTTTTGATTGTTTATCGTATCTTCGCTTGCAAGGATTGAATATACCGGTTTATTTGAAAAGACATGTCTTGCAGCATCCATAATATCTTGTTTTGTAATTTTATCAATTGCTTTTATGTATTCATCTATCCTTTTAATGCCGTAGGGCTGGGTTAAGTTCATGGATAAAAGCATGGTTTTGCTTGACGGTAATTCCATTTCTGCCGCAAGATTTTGTTTTAGTTGTGTTTTTGCAGCTTCAAGTTCTTCATCCGTTACATATTCATTCATTAATTTATCACTATGATATTTAAATCCGTCTATGCTTTTTTGTAGGTTATCGTATTTAATATCGTTTTGTTTTTTATCGTCTGTTGTCGATAAAATTTTCATGGTTAAAATACCGGAATTTTCAAAAGACTGTATTTGGCTCGATACGGTATATGCTAATTTTTGTTTTTCTCTTAAATCTTGGAACAGTCTTGATGAGGGGCTTGAACCCAGTATAGTATTTAAAAGTTCAAATTTAACCTCATCTTCAATATTCCCTGACATTTCAAAAGAATAGTTCTTAAATATTTGCGCCTGATTTCTTTCTTCACTGTCAAGAAGAACTACTTCTTTTTCATTTGGCACATAGGATTGCATTAATGCGGGCTTTGAATCTTTAAAGTTAACGTTTGGTGTGTTCATTTTATTTATAATTATGTTTTTTAATTCGGGGTGCTTGCTAAACGGTCCTGATATTACTACATTTGACGATGAATTGAAAATAAGATTGTTATAGTGCTGCAAAACATCATTGAGGGTTAAGGTTTCAAGCCCTTCTAAAATTTGCTTTGGAGAGGGGAAATATTTGCCGTACAATTTTGCAAGAAGGTTTGTAGATGCGTCTTTATCCATAGTAGAACAGTATGTTCTGACTTTGTTTACGGCAGCATCAAAATCTTCTTGTGTAAATCTTGGGGCATATATTGCCTCTTTCATTGTGTTGATTGAATCTTCCGTATGATTATAAAGCGAGTTTGCATACGTTTGGATTTGAAAACTGTTTGCGTTTGTATCAAAGCTTACGGAATTTTTGTTTGCATCATGAGAAAAATCGGACTTCGATTTATACTTTGAGCCATCATTTAAAATTTGGGTTAATACGTATGAGCAGGCGGGGTTATTGGGGATTAAATCTTTTGAAGTTAATCTCCAATCAAAATAACAGTTCTCTGAATCGCTATCCGATAAAACCAAAATTGAATTATCGGGGAGTTTTATTTGTTCAATATTGTCGGTTGTAATTGTTCTTCCCGTAAATGAAAGATTGTTTGGTTTTTTTGAATAAATACTGTTTTGATAGTTTGCATTTATGGCTTCTTCCGTCATATCCTTAGGGTGTACAACGGAAACCGACATTTTTGAAAAATCTATGTATTTATTTGCAAATTGAACAATATCATTTGGATTAAGGTTTTCTATTATTGTTTTATATTTTGATATATTATCAAAAGAGCCCCCAAGAAGGGATGAACCTATCATATCGGTTATACTTTCGGTGGCTTCAAAACTTGATGAGAGCGCTTTTAGCATTGTGTTTTTAATTATCGTCATCTCATCTTCCGTGGGGGGATTTGTATTAATTGATTTTATTGCATCGTAAAATTTGTCGATTGCTTTTGAATCGTCCCCGCCTTGTGTGGCAAATTGAAAAATTAGTGCGTTAGGGTCTGTTTTTCTTAAACCGACTTTTTGTGTATCAAAGTCACCCATTGCATAAATCGTGTTTAAATCTTTAGAGAGTCTTGAACCGTTATTCCCGAGTAGCAACAACCCAAGCGCATTAAATACAATAGAATCTTTTGTTGATTCCGGGGTGTAGCCTGAAAAAGCGCAAAATACGCTTGTTGATGAACTGTTCGGGGAAATATAATCTGCCCTAACTGAAGATTGAATAGGAGTTAAAATTTCCTTTGTTCTTTGGCTATCAGGGTTATTAACAGGGGGTGTTGTGAAATTTTTGCTTATAATTTCGATTGCTTCGTTGGGGTCGAAATCTCCCGACAAAACCGTATACATATTATCGGGGGTAAAATGTTTTTTCCAGTGATTGTAAACATCATCCCTTGTTATATTGTTAACTGTTTCTATTGAGCCTGCCACAAGGTTGTCTGATTTTGAGTTTATTTGAAACAGATTTCTTATTAAATCGTTAATTGCTCTGTTAGAAATATCATCATTTACCATACTAATCTCAGAAGTAACGGGGCCCTTTTCTTTTTCTACCATATCAACGGGAAATAACGGATTAACGAGCATATCGGAATGTAATTCGATAATTTCTTTTAAACTTTTTGAATCAACTATGGGGCTTGATATATAAAAATCCGTTTGTGCATAATCCGTTGATGCATTTGTGTCTGCACCAAGTTTACCTGTTTCTTTGAAGAATTTGCCCGCTTCAAGACGCTTTGAACCGTTAAATACATTATGTTCATTAAAGTGGCTTATTCCCCTGTTAAGGTCATTTTCATTCATTGAGCCCGCATCAACAAATGTTTTAATTATGGTTGTAGAATTCTTTTTAGGTGCAAGAACAACTTTTTGCCCGTTTTTTAGGGTATATAAATACATATTATCCCCGTAAGGTGTTTTTTCTATTTTGGTTAGAGTCCATGAACCATCAGCACTTGTTTGCTTTATGTCGCTTGGGCAAGCCGAATTATTAATCGGATTTGTTATGTAATATTGATTGGGGTAGGTGTAATTTAAAATATTATATTCACCATAAGGGCTCATACCAATATAAGGGATATTTTGATTTCCCGTAATATTGCAGTATGAATTGTATGCATTAGTGTTATAAGTGTATATTGGAATTTGATAGTTATTCAATTTATAAAACCTGCCCTGTTATATTTTTAAAAAATAAAAAAGATAATTTTCTTGCCAAAATTATTATTCTTTTTAAATTATGTTACAAAAAATTTTTTTAATGTATTATTTTATTGTTAATTTACTTACACAAAAAGGTGTGCTATGGTAATTGAAAAAAAAGTTATCGGTATCCCAAGAGCCCTTATTTATTATAACTATATACCCTTTTTATCCGCTTTTTTTGATTACCTCGGGTTTGAAGTTATTTATTCCGATTTCACAACCAAAAAAACACTAACCGAAGGTGCTTCTTTAGTGGTCACTGAAACTTGCCTTCCGATTAAAGTTTATGTCGGACATGTTCTGAATTTAATTGAAAAAGGGGTAAAAAATATATTTGTTCCTTCAATTCAATCAACCGCTCCAAAAATATACAATTGTTCTAAAATAAGAGGACTTCCCGATTTAATAAGAAATGTTGTTAAAGGAGAATATAACATTATTGAAGCCACTCTTGATAAATCCGAAAAAAATTTGAATTTAACTTCTTTTTTATCTGAAGCGGTGAGGCCCTTTGGAATTCTTGATTTTTCTTTAATTGATAAAGCAAAAAAGCATGCTTTTATTCACTACAACAACTTTAGAGTTATGATACAACATAATATTCCCTACGATAAAGCACTTAAATACGCTAAAGAAGGAAAAGTTATAATAAATGAAAATGAAGTTAAGCATGATATAACGGTTGCCCTTATTGCTCATGGGTATAATATCTATGATAAAAGGGTTTGTATGGATGTTTTTGATAAATTAGAAAAACTTGGTGTTAAGGTTCAAAGTGCGTATTCTCTTACTGACGAACAATTAAAAGACGGACTTGACTATGTTAATGTGGAATTATACTGGGCAAATCAGCTTGAAATGTCCGGGGCAGCAGGTTATTATATGCGCTCTAATGATATTGACGGTGTCATTACAATTACCGCATTTGGTTGTGGGCCCGATTCTTTAATGATTGAGGATATTAAAAGAAAGGCAAAAAACTTTAATAAGCCGATTTTAAATCTCACAATTGATGAACATACGGGCGAAGCCGGTTTTGTTACAAGGCTTGAAGCCTTCTGCGATATGTTATACAGGAAAAAAAGAGCAATTAAAGGGGGGAAATTTAAGGATGAAATTTCGCCCGTTGAAGATTACACCATTAATTTAAGGTAATCTGCCTGATTTTTATATGCCATAATTTCGGCTTCCGTTTCGGTTATTATCCCTTTTTTTATTAAATTTTGAACAATGTCCGAAAGTAAATTAACCGAGCCTCCAAGTGTTCCTTTTTCATCAAGCCCTGTTTTATATACTTTTTTGCCGCAAAATTCTGCATATTCAAGTTCGGATGCTGCAATCGGTAGGGAATCGGAGATTAAAAGTATTTTATTTATAGGCCTTGTTTTAAAGGTTAATTTTAAAATATCTTCATTTACATGGATTGTATCTGCGATTAATTCCGTATAAATATTTTTATCCAAAAGACATCTTACAGGTAATGTTGAATGTCTGTGTGACAGTTCATTCATGGCATTATATAAATGACAAACCCCGTCAAACTCCCTTAATTGATTTGAAATAGTGTGTCCTATATGAACTTTTATATTTTTTGATTTAAGATATCTGATTAAATCGTAGCATTCATTGTTTTCAGGTGCTATAACAACGATTTTTATAATATCTTCATACCCTTTTGCGATTTTTTTAAAATTGTCTACAGTGGGCTCCATAAAGTTATCGGGGTTTTGAACCCCTGATTTTTTTGGGCTCAAAAAGGTTCCTTCAAGGTTTGCACCAATAATAAGTGATTCATTTTCTATGTTTTTTTGTTTTAAAATGCTTGTTTTTATATTTTCAAGCCTGTTTCTCATTTCATCAACGGTTCCGCCCGTTAGTGTCGGGCAAAAGCCAACTATCCCATTTTTATAGGCTAATGTTGCAAATTCTTTTATGGAATTTGCATCCGCATTATCAAAAGATATATTAAACCCGCCATGGGTATGGATATCTATTATTTTCATAATTTTCATTATATATGTTTTGACTTTTTGGTTCAAATCATTAATATTTATAAAACCCTTGTATTAGTGTGTTTTATGGAACATGGTTAACAAAAGTTAACATTTAAAATCAAAAACTTAAAGTTCAAATAAATTCCTGTCGATATATATAATATCTAAACTATGGAGTGACAATTATGGGTATGGCTGCTTCGCAGGCAAGATTTTTATCTTTGACTGCAAGAAAATCAAATGTTGAATATGAAGGGCAACAGGTTAACCAACAAAGAACCGCACTTGCAAATGAAAGTGCCAACCTTTATAACAGATTAACTTCAATTCCTGTTCCAACCCCCCCATCTACATCAGATTATTATGAAACCGTTTATACATTTACAACGGGTGAATTAGATAATTCTTCGCCTTCAGGGAGCACAGAATATACGCTTGATAATATCTATACAATGCCTGACGGCATGTATGCAAGATTATCTTATACCGCTTATGAATGGCAAGCTGCACTCAGCTCTGCTTATTCTGGTTCTGTAAATGTTGATGAAGCAAATAATAAATATTCCGTTAACCTTGCAAACGGTGCGGTTTATGATGCCGTTAAATATCATTATGAACCTGCTGAAGTTGAAGGCAAATTTACGGTTGATGAAAATAAAAAAGTAACAATCGGCAATATTGAATTTACGCTTGATGATGCGGGAAAAAATATTACAGGACAAGATAGTGAAGGCCACGATATTTCTTATCAGGTTACAGATAACGGTGATGGCACATATACTATGAAACTTGCCGTTCAAAAACCTGTTGAACCGGATAGTCAAAATTATACGGTTACAATTGACGGAAAAACTTATAACTTAACTTTTGATGCAAATTCCGGTACTTATACATGTGCTGATATTACAGGTTTAACTTCAACCAATGTTGAAGGCAAATATGTTGATGATGACGGAAAAACAAACTCTTGCCCCGGATATTTTGATGATTCGTTTATGAGCGCAAACGGAAAGAAAAATCAGCCCATTTTAGCTTATACAATCGGAAATCAAACTTACTTTGTTTCGGCTCAGGAATTTTCTAACGGTTCATTTGCAAGTTCATCATTCGTTCAAAATGTCGGACACAAGGAATACGTTGATTATCCTTGCTCATATTCAACGGCCTCAACGGGACGTTATCAAACTCTTTATGTTACCGATAAAAACGGTGTCCAGCATACTTTTGATTTAAATGTTCAAACCGTTCAGGATGAAGAAGCATATAATCAGGCAATGCTTGATTATGAATACGAACAGGCTAAATACCAGAAAGAAGTTGAAGATATTAACTCTAAAACCGAATCGCTTCAACAACAAGACAGAACTCTTGAACTCAGATTAAGACAACTTGATACCGAACAAAATGCAATTGCAACAGAAATGGATGCAGTTCAAAAAGTTATCGAGGACAATATTGAATCCACATTCAAAACCTTCGCTTAAAAAATTACTCAAAAATCACAAAATTCCATCTCCATAGTTAGATAATCTTTTGCAAACCCAATAATATTTGGGTTTGCATTATTTTTTTAATTGTAAACAAATGTTACAATATAACGCTTTTTTTCTAAAGTTTATGTACTAATCTGTCGATATCTATTTCAAGATAAGGAAAAACGATAAGGAGACAATAAAAATGGGTATGGCTGCTTCACAAGCAAGATTTTTATCCCTCACGGCGAGAAAATCTAACGTTGAATATGAAGGTCAGCAAATTAACCAGGAAAGGACGGCGCTGGCAAATGAAAGCTCTAACCTTTATGCACAGCTTTCTAAAATGGATGTTCCTGCACCTCCAAATACAAGTGATTACTATAAAACTGTTTATTCATTCAGCACATCACAACTCAATGCTGAAAAGTTTAATATCACATACACGCTTGATGATATTATGAATACACCTGAAGGACTTAAAGCTTATCTTAGCCATGACGTCAACATTTTTGTTAATCAGGCTGCATCCGTAACAGGTAATGCTTACGTTGACCCAAGGTCCAACGAAGAAGGTTTTAGGCTTGGCGATCGTACCGAGTTTAAGAATTCCGAGGCTTCAACATACGATAGCGCATACAATGTAAACGGCGGCATGTTATCAGGATTATTATTCAATAACGGCCAATATTCACAATCCTATGCCATATATCTTGAAAGCGCTACGGACAACAAAAGTACGCTTGATGTTTTAAACGGCGATAATACGGCATCTCAAGATTACGTTCATAAATTCGACGGCTTAGACGGTGATTATCTTGCATTTATAATGGTTGACGGTGTTAAACATTATCTTACCGTTGACCAATTAACAAAAGATGATAAAAATAATTATCCGAGTATTGGTGGTCTTGCAACCGTTAAAAAAACCGAAAAGAGAATATCGGAAGAATTTGATGTTGTTACTTATGAAGAAGCTACAAACGGAAGAAAAACTTCAATTACGGTTGCAACAGGCGATAAAGATGCTAACGGTAACCCTGTTCAATACACGTTTGAACTTCAATGCACATCGGTTCAAGACGAAGAAGCATACGAACAAGCAATGCGTGATTACGAATTTTATCAGGCTCAATATGAAAAAAATGTTACAGACTTAAATGCTAAAACCGAAGCAATTCAACAGAAAGATAAAAGCCTTGAACTTGAACTTAAACAACTTGATACAGAACAAAATGCAATCGCAACCGAAATGGATGCAGTTACTAAAGTTGTTGAAGATAATGTTGAATCTACATTCAAAACATTTGCATAAAATAAAATTGACTTATCGTTTTTTATCATTAATAACCCTAATGAAAGCTTATTTCTTTAGGGTTATTTTGTATCCTGTATTCGGTTGATTTTAATTTAAGCGATAAGGATTAAAATAATATTGGTTAGTACTGTTAAAAGGGTAATTATATGTCTTACAAAAATGACCATGAGTTGGTTATTGCAAATAAATTCAGTGCGGCAAGCTCCCTTGCTAAGTCTGAATTATATGAAACTTATGACAGACTTCGTGATATAACGGTTTCAGGTTCTACTGCAAACGGTTCGGGGTTTGGTACCGTTGGCGGTTTTCTCTGGCAGCTGGCAAGCATGTTTTCACCGTCCTCATTTTCGCCTCTTTTTGGCGGCAATTCCATGATGAATATCCCCGGAACCTCATACTGGTCACCTGTTACAGGTGCTACATCATCTTTTTACGGTGCAAACAATTCTTTTGGTATAGGTTCTGTCGGTAATTATTCAGGATTTCCATCTGGTGCGGCTCCTGCGTCATGGGGATTAGGTACTATAACGGGAGGTGCCGCAGGTGTTCCTACGGGATACGCAACAAGTGCATCAACCATAGCAGGCTTATCGTCTGCTGCATACGGCCTTGGGCTTGCAAGTACGGGATTTAATTTTGGTGAAACAGTAATACTGCCAACCGCAGGAATAATATCTGGCTTGGGCGGATTGATGCAATCTTTGGCACCTTATCTTGGAACTTCTGGATTAGCCGCTATTATTGCAGGCAACTTATTTGAAGGTACAGGCTCTGCCGCTCTGAGTGCTTATCAAAACCTGACAGGCAGAGTTACAACCAACGCTGATGCAATACTTTCCAATAAAGTAAGAAATATTGAAACGGTTGTTAAAATGCTTGATACACAGGCTGATATTGTAAGACAATCACTTAAAGACGGTATTGAAAGCGATAATGATGCTATTCAGGATATTAGTTAATTTATTAACATTTGTAACAAAACTTATTTATATTAAAGAAGGCAGATTTTTCATCCGTTATAATTTTTAAAGGTTGAGAAATCTGTTTTCATATTTCTTAATATTACCCTTAATTTAGCAATTTTTTTACCGTTTTCGTTTTTATATGGTTAGGTTTACCCTAACCAAAGGAGTAAGCCGGTGCATGAAGTGATTTCTGCAAACATACAGAGAATAAAAAATTTCTTAACTTACACCAAGAATTATTTTGTTCGCCATAATCCGATAAAGGCTTTTCTTGATGATTCTGCCAAATCTATTAAAGAATTGCTTTCAATCAGAAAGAAGCAGAAATTGGTCAAGTACCGTTTGAATTACCAGATTGGTAAGCTCAAACAAATGGAAAAACTGATTGCGGCAAACAACGATCACGTTTTTCTCAGGGGCAGAAAATTTAACGAAACAAGGTAAAAATGGGTCTTTTAATTGCAATAGCAAGAAAAGTTCAATTAAACAGTTTGCGCTTTGAAATGGAGCACAAACAAATTCTTATTTCTCGTGCAAAAACCGACCTTGCATCAAAGATTTCTGATTATCAAATGATGCAAAATGATTACGATACCGATTCACCCGAATACAAAACATTTAACCAAAGAATTGAAAGGTTAAATGAAGTAGATAAAAGGCTTCAAGAACAGTTAACAAAAATCCAAACTCAATTGCAGCTTATTGAGGCAGAATATTCGGGAATTGATCAAATGATTCAATCGAATATTCAAACAATGTATGCTCACTAGTAAAAAGACCTTAACATAAGGTCTTTTTTAGTTTAAAAATTAAGTTTTTCCTCGTTTAAAGGTTGTTCAACATACAATCCTTCACCCCCCAAGTATTCAACCTTTGTTCCTTCAATGTAAAGGTATATGGGTTTATTTTTTGAGTATAAATTTACGGTTTTTACAAGTTGAATAAGTCTTGATTGTATGGATTGCGTGCCTCCGCCGTCTTGAAACTCTTTTGAGAGATTAATTGCAATAGAATCGGCATTTTCTCTAAAGGACAAAAGTCTTGTGCCTTTGGGTATTTCCGTATAATGTCCTTCGAGTCTTTCATCTCTTTTGGAACCTGAAATAAGTTCATTTAGCGCATTTTTAAGGCTATTTTCCTTTGCTTTTCTTTTTGTGAGGACAGGCTTATTATTTGAATCAATCAAATAAAAAGATACTTCTTCAACCTTATTTGTTTCCTGTTTGTTTTCAACCGCCTCATGAAAAGCGGATTGGCCGTTTGGAAGCAAGTTTGGCGAATAACTTTCTTTACCTATAAATGTATAAATAAAATAAGCCATACAAATCATTAAGGTTATTATAAAAGTTCTGATAAATATTCCCATATTTGCCCCTTATATAAAGTTTTTTTCAACCTTTATTATATTATCTGCAATTTTTGCAATTGATACAAGTTTGTTATTATACGTCAACATAATTAAACCATCTTTTGTGTTATCTTTTGTCTTAATTTTGTTTCCGTTTTTTATTAAATTGTATTCTTCATTATTCAGTTTTGTTTCAGGCAGGTTGATTACATCTTTGGGGTTAATTTTATCTTTATTTATATCGACATCATCCGTTTTTATTGAGTTTGCAATTTCGAAGTTTCCTGCTTTTGTTCTGGTGAGCTTGGTTAAGTAGGCATCCGTATTTAATTTGTTTGCAATGTCTTTAGCAAGCGTTCTTATGTACGTACCTTTAGAGCAAAATACTTTTATTGTTGCCATATTATGGTCAAAATCCAATAATTCAATATTATAAATTTTAACCTTTCTTTTTGGAGGCGTTATTTTTATATCGGGATTTTTCCTTACTTCATCACACAGTTTTTTTCCGTTGACTTTAATTGCGCTATATAGTGGGGGGATTTGTTCAATTTCGCCTAAAAAATCTTTTAATACGGTTATTAATTCTTCCTTACCGAATTTAGGCTCATCTACCTTTGTAATTTCACCTTCCATATCCAGTGTGGTTGATTTATAGCCGAATTTAATTTGTGCTATGTATTCTTTATCCGAATTCAGATATTCAATCAGTCTTGAAGCGCTTCCCGCTCCCACTTGCATAACCCCGTCAGCCATAGGATCAAGAGTGCCCGAGTGTCCGATTTTTTTTATATTAAGCTTTTTTCTTAATTTATAAATAACATCAAAAGAGGTAATTCCCTTTGGTTTATAAATATTTAAAAAACAAAAAGGAATATTTTCGTCCACTTTTATATTTCGCCTTTAGAAATTTTATCTATCAAGTTTGATATTCTTGCCCCACGCTCTATAGAGTCATCTAAAATAAAATTGAGTTCGGGGGTAAGTCTTAATCTGACTCTTTTACCTATTTCGTATCTGATTTTGGGGGTGTTTTTTTTAATTATTTCCTGCACTTCATCTTTTTTGTCTTTATCCCCTAAAAAACTGTAAAAGACTTTGGCATAAGAATTGTCATGAGAAACTTCAACGTCTGTTACGGAAATAAATCCTGTGAGTTTAGGGTCATTAATATCTTTTAAAATTATGTCTGAAATTTCTTTCATGAGGGTCTTTCTGACCCGTTCATTTCTTAAGCTCATAAAATGCCCCTTATAACAGTTTTATTCTAAAGTGCTTCTTTCAACTTCTTTTGTGGTTGAAACCTCAATAATATCTCCAACCTGTATGTCATTAAATTTGAAAAATGATATACCGCACTCAAAGCCTGTTTGGACCTCTTTAACGTCATCTTTAAAGCGTTTTAATTGGTCGATTTCTCCCTTGAACACTTCAATGCCATCTCTCATAACAACTGCTTGTTTGGAGCGAACAATTTTTCCTTCGGTTACGTAACAACCCGCTATTCTTGTTGTTTTACCTATCGTAAACACCTGTCTTACTTCGGCTTTACCCAGTTCAACTTCTTCAATAACGGGAGAAAGAAGCGAGAGCATTGTTTTTTCAATATCTTCCAATACCTGATAAATTATATCGTACTTTTTAATTTTTACACCTTCACGCTCGGCAGCGTTAAGCGCATTTATATCCTCTTTAACCGTAAAGCCAAGTATTATGGCATCGGATGCTGATGCCAACATAACGTCCGCTTCTGAAATGTCGCCAACACCGACATGAATGATTTTTGGTATGATTTTTGAGGATTTTAGGTTTTGGATAGCCTGAGATACGGCTTCAGCAGAACCGTTTGTATTTGCTTTTATTATCAAATTAAGATTTTTGATTTCATCATTTGAAAGTGTTTCTTTTGTAACATGAGAAACCGCCATAGCTTCAAGTCTTGTTATTCTTTCTTTTTGTTTTCGTTCGTTGACTATTTGCTTCATTTCTCTTTCGTTTTTAACGGCTTCAAGTCTGTCACCGGCCTGCGGGACTTCATTTAACCCTAATATTTCAACAGGAGTAGAAGGCCCCGCAATTTTTATTCTTCTGCCCGAATCGTCAATAAGGGCTCTTGCTTTACCGCCAACATTGCCAACAACCACGGAATCTCCCACATGTAAAGTTCCGTTTTGAATTAAAATGTGCGCAACAGGCCCCTTTCCTTTATCAAGATTGGCTTCAATAACTATGCCCATAGCAGGACAATCTTCAACGGCTTTTAATTCCTGCATATCAGCAACAAGAAGAATATATTCAAGTAATTCGTCTATCCCCTTCCCTTGAAGTGCAGAAACCGGAACACAAATTGTTTGTCCGCCCCATGCCTCAGGTACAAGACCGTATTCTGTGAGCTGCTGAAGTACTTTATCGGGGTTTGCATCAGGCTTATCAATTTTATTTACCGCAACAATAATTGGCACTTCTGCCGATTTGGCATGATTAATAGCTTCAATTGTCTGTGGCATAACACCGTCATCAGCCGCAACCACAAGTATTGCAATATCGGTTGATTGAGCTCCCCTTGCTCTCATTTGGGTAAAGGCTTCATGGCCGGGGGTATCTATAAATACAATTTTTTGATTATTTAAATGAACGGTGTATGCACCGATTGATTGGGTTATTCCGCCGACTTCGGTCGATACGATTTTGTGTTTGGAAGCTCTTATTGAATCAAGAAGGGTAGTTTTACCGTGGTCAACATGTCCCATTATGGTAACAACGGGCGCTCTTTTTACAAGTTTACTTTCATCGGCATTTTCTATAATTTTTGAAACTTCTTCTTTTTCAATTTCTTCTTCTATAAATGAATCTAAATCTTCAGATAAGACTTCTATTTCAAAGTGTTCCGCAACTTTTGTAGCCGTTTCAACATCTATTGGGGAATTTACGGTTACAAGTATTTTTTGCATCATTAAAAATTTAATAATATCGGCAGATGATTTTCTGATTTTTTCGGATAATTCGTTAATCGTCATGGGGCGGTTAATAACAACCTGAGTAATATCTTCAAGTTGTGCGGTTGTTTGAGTGTGCTTTTTATGTTTTTGTTGTACTGCCTTTTCAAGGCTTATTCTTTCCTGTTCTTCTTCTTTATTTTTATAAGCCTTTTCTTTTTTCTTTTTCTTATTTCTCATATTCTGGTTTTGATATATGTCTTGAGAAATAATGTGCCTAACGATAGGAGCCCTGTTTTGCTCTTTATCGTTATTTTTTTCCTTACTCTTTTTTTCTTTCTCTTTTTCTTTCGGTTCAGATTCTTTTTCTGATTTATTGGTATCAACAGGTTTTTTCCCGAAGTTTTTCTTAATCATAGACGGAATATCGGGAGTTCTTTGAATTTCCTCTTTGGGTTTTTGGGGTTTTATTTCGTTAGTTTCTTTATTATTTTCTTCGTTTTTTATAACTGTTTTAACCGGCGCAGGACGAACAATCTCGAGTTTGGATTTGAGTTTTGGTTGCTCGATAATTTTTATTTGGGGTTCTTTGGCTTCTTTTTCCTCTTGTTTTTGCGTTTGTTCAACTGTTTGAGGCGGATTTGCTTCTTCTTTTTTTTCTTTTGCTTTTTTAATGATAAATGCCTTTGGTTTAACCTTTTTTTCTTCGGGCTTTTGCAAAAGTGCTTTTATTTTGGAAACGGCTTCAGGCATAACGCTTGCACTGTGGGATTTAAATTTAATGCCAAGCTCGGCTTCGACACGTGTCATAAGCTCTTTTGGTGCTAATTTTAATTCGTCTGCAAGTTCGTATACTCTCATTTACTTTGATTTCCTTATTAATTTTAATTTAGCACAAAGCAAAATATTAGTACAGTCTTTATATTTTTATTCATAAATTTCTTGAATATCAATTTTTTTAATATATGGAATTTCTTTAAAAATATTATTTATGGTAACAAGATTTTTTCTTGTTGTGACAAGGAGTTTAATGACAAATTCATTATCACTTCCTATTCTTTTTTCAATTTTGGTTATGTTTTTAAAGTGCTCATCAATTATTTTGTTAACGTTATCTATTTCTAAAATATCGCAAGATATATTTACTTTTACATTTCTATACTTTTTGAGATGATCGGATAATACCTTTTTTTCAAATTTTCTTATAACAATTAAAACTACAAGCGTTAAAAGGGTTGCTAAGGTTGCAATCGAATATAAACCGCACCCGCATGACATGCCGATTGCGGCAGCCATCCAGAGAGTTGCAGCCGTTGTTATACCAAGAACATTTGAACCGTTTCGCATAATTGTACCGGCACCAATAAAACCTATACCGGTAATTATTTGCGCACCTATTCTTGCAGGGTCATTTACCCCGGAAAACCCTTCCATAACATGCATTTTAAAGCCATATAACGATAAAAGTGTGAATACGCATGCGCCAGCGCAAACAAGAATATGAGTTCTAAGCCCTGCAACCTTTCCCGTCAACTCTCTTTCAATCCCAAGCAATGATGCAAGAAAGATTGATGCAATAAGTCTTGCAAAGATAATAACGTAAAAGCCGCTATTTTGTGCCATCATATTATAAATGTTTTCCATAGTTTATCTTCCGATTTTACTTTTTGGGTCCAGAATATCCCTTATTGTATCCCCTATTATGTTATAAGACAAAACCGCAATAAAAATTAAAAAACCGGGAGCTAAAAGCCAAGGCCGATACATTATGTTTGCAAACTCCTGTGCTTCTTTTAGCATGTTTCCCCAGCTTGCATCAGGTTGTTGAATGCCAAGACCTAAAAAGCTTAAACCCGATTCAGCAAGTATAAACGAGGGTATTGAAAGTGCTATTGCGATTATGACATAACTTGATGTTTGGGGGAGTATATGTTTTGTAATAATTTTAAAATTAGTTTGCCCAATACTTTTTGCAGCTTTAACATAATCTTCGTTTTTAATTGATAATACCATTCCTCTTACAACTCTTGCAAAACCTGCCCAACCAATAAAGGCAAGAATAACCGTGATTAGGGCAAACCTTTGTGCGCTTGTCATATTGGAAGGTAAAATGGCCGCCAGAATAATTAAAAGATAAAAAGTCGGAACGGACATAACGGCTTCTGCTATTCTCATAAGAATAATATCAACTATACCGCCAAAATACCCTGAAATTCCGCCGTATAAAAGTCCGATGGGAAACGAAATTAAAAGGGCAAGGAAACCTATTGTTAATGATATTCTGCCGCCAAACAACAGTCTTGAGAAGTTATCTCTGCCATTTATATCGCACCCCAAAAGATGAATTTCTCCATCCTTGTCGGTTGCAAAAAGATGCTTATTTGTTTTAAAAAGTCCTAAAAATTTGTATTCAAAACCATCTGAGAAAAAATAAATATAGTGCCTTTGAGATCTGTTTTCTTCAAAGTCCATACTTAAAGTGTGCGGGTTATATTTTCTTATATAGTTATACGCATACGGTCTTGAAAATTTTCCTTCGGGAGTTATTGTATATATTTTGCTTGGCGGACAGTAACTGAGTTTTCTGTTTGAATAGTTTTTATCGTATGGGGACAGAAAACTTGCAAACGATATGGCAAGATACATAATAACAAGCACAACCAGTGCAACAAGGCTTATTTTATCTTTTTTAAATTTTCGTATGTTTAAATCCGACATCTTATTTTACCCTCGGATCGACAATTTTAAGTAAGATATCGGATATTATATTTCCGACAACAAGCATAATAGAACCTATCATGAGTCCTGCCATAACAAGATTTATATCTGATTTTAGCACCGCTTCCAATATTAAACGGCCAAGCCCCGGATACTGAAATACAAATTCCGTTAGTGCCGCACCCGATAAAAGCCCTGCAAATTCAAACCCGAGCATTGTGACAAGCGGATTAATCGCATTTCTTATCCCGTGTTTAATTATTACATAGTTTTTATTCAAACCCTTTGAAATTGCATATTTAACATAATCTGAATCCATAACATCAAGTAAATTTGCCCTCATTTGCCTTGATAGGCTTGCAAGAGAAAGGGTAGTCAGCACAAATACGGGAAGAAAGAGGTGGTGTATAATGTCTAAAATTTTGTGAAAAGCGGTGAGTGTATAGAAATTAGCGGATGTCAGTCCTCCTATTGGAAACCACCCCGTTTTTTGAGCAAATATTAAGAGTAAAACCGCAAAGAAAAATGACGGAATTGCCATGCCCGCACTTGAAAAAAGGGTTAGAAGCCTATCAAATGTACTTCTGTAGTTAAGTGCCGCAATTATGCCGATTGGCATTCCCAAAAGCCATGTACAAAAAATAACACATAAAGATAACAGAAGGGTATTCAACATTCTTTCTTTAATTTTGGACGATACCGACTCGCCTGTTGTGGTTGTGCCCATATCGCCTTTGACAAAATTTTTTGCCCAATAGACATATTGTACAATAATGGGTTTATCAAGCCCGAGCCTTTTGGTTTCATGTTCTATTACCTGTTTTGATACGGCAGGATTAAGCCTTAACTCCGCCAGAGGATCGACGGGAGACAGTCTTATCAAAAAGAAACTTATTATGCTTACCAAAATTAAAATCGGTATGCTTTGAAGTATTCTTTTAAATATGTAAGTCCAAATAGGCATAAATAAAATTCTATTAAATAAGTTTGATTTTTGTATCAGACGATTGAATTATTCAAACAGACTGTTTAATCTGTCTTGAATTTCGTTTGAATCCATTTCTTTTGTGATTGCATTAATATCAAGGGCCGTTCTATAGTATTTTGCTGCCTCAACTTTTTCGCCTTTAATAGCAAGGCATCTTGCATAATTATAGTGCGCAAGTGCATAATTCGGGTCGTATTCAAGAGCGGATTTGAAGCATTCTGCGGCTTTTTGAATTTGCGCTAAATCATCCAAATAGATAACCCCAAGATTGTTATGAGCAATAGCATAATCGGGAGCATATTTAATTGATAGCTCGTATTCGCTTATGGCTTCGGTTAAATTACCAAGCCCCCAGAGTAAAAATCCAAGGTTGCAATGGATTTTTGCATTCTTTGGTTCAAGCTCTATAGCACGTCTGTATACTTTGAGAGCATTAACATAATCTTCTTTTTCATAAAATGCGGCACCAAGCCCCACATAAATTTCAAGATTACCCGTATCAAGTACATATGCCGTTAAAAAGGCCAAAACTGCAGCTTCGGTATTTTCTATGAAATGCTGCAATAAAAAGCCGAGAGTTTGAGCTACTTCAGGGGCTTTTTCATGTGCGGGGTTTAAAAGTATGGCGCTTTGATAGTGTGATACGGCTTTATTATGTTCCCCTTTCATAAAGTAAAGGTTGGCTATTTGACTGTGCAAGATGGGATTATTCGGATGAATGGTTATGAATTTTTGATAGGTTTCAATTGCGGCTTCATATTCGCCCATTTCTTCATAGGCCTGTACAAGTCCGACATAGGCGGGAAGATAAAGGCTATCAATCCATCTTGCCATTTTGTATTCAATAATCGCTTCTTCATGTTTTCCGATTATTCTGTATACATCTCCTAAAAGACAATATAGAGTAGTAAACCCCGGCATTTTATCAATTGCAAGAGAATAATAGTTAATGGCATCAATGTATTGTCTTGTCCTTGTAGCATGAGCAGCAAGATAAAGTTCTTTTGCTATGGAAAATATTTTTAATTTTTTAGCAACATCTTTTTTTGCTTCTTTATCAAAAGGAAGGGTTAAATAAGACATGAAAAGCTCAAACATGCTTTTTGATTTTGAGTTTTGATTGGAAAAAAATGCAATCCTAAGAAGCCTGTGTTTTAAGTAGTGTATTCTTGATGTCTTAAATTTGATTGATTTTAGTGCAATGTCTGCTTCTTCAAGGGCATCAGAGTACCTTTCTTTTTTCTTGTAACAGTTTGCCATCATATAGTGGCACTGTGCAACAAGGGCCTTATTAACTTTCTTTTTATTCTTTTTGTTTGTGATATTACTTTCTAAATCATCACCAATTGTATGCTTCAATGCCATTTCAAAATAATTTTGTGCCCTGTCTAATTCGCCTTTATGGTAAAAAGCAAAGCCTATTTTATAATATATTTCTTCGTTATCAATGGTGTTTTCAAGCGCTTTTTGATACTGAGTTATTGCTTCATCTATGTACTGTTTAGCCTGATAAACATCCAAGTGCCAGTCCATATAAAGGTCGCCAAGCCTTATATTTAATTCGGGATTAGAGGGCTCGTCAATAAGAATTGACTGGCAATATTCAATGGCTTTTTGAATTTCCCCTCTGTTTTTTAATTGATTTATTTTTTTGTTTATTTTTTTAAGGTTTATCAAAACAAATACTTCCTATTGTATTCAAATTTTACGATACTGTTTTAAATTATGCAAATATCTAATATAACTTAAAATTTCAAGTATTCTTCAGGTGCCAAAACAACGGTTACGGGTTCTTTTAAAAGGTATTTTTTGCATACGTTAACAATATCATCCTGATTTACTTTTTTAATATCTTCAAGAAGCCTTTCGTTGTAATCGAAGTCAAGCCCCGTTATATAGCACCACCCAAGATTACTTGCAATTTGAGAGTTTGTCTGGGTATAAAAATATTTATATTTGCCTATATGATTTTCAATTCCGCCGATTACTTCATCTTTGTTTGGCGGCTCTTTAATTATTCTTTCGATTTCATATTTAAATCCCTCAAGCGATTTTTTTATGTTAGAGGGTTCCGTTCCTATATACAAAACAAAACATGACGCATCTTTTAGCACTTTATACGTACTTCTTACGGTGTAGGCTAAACCTTTTTTATCTCTTAGTTCACTAAAAAGCCTTGAAGAAAGACCGCTTGCACCCAATATATTGTTTAAAACATTCAATGCAGCACAGTCTTTACTGTTTATACCTTCTGTTAACCACCCTTGAAAAATTTGTGCCTGCTTTGCATCACTTTTGGCAATTTTGAATAGTTCGGGTTTAAATTGCATATAGTTAACAGGTTTCATAATTACACCGAAAGATTTCATAAAATCGAGTTTGCTTTTAACCATATTAATAAGTTCGGATTCTGATTTTATGTCCCCTGCAACGGATACAATTTTACATCCGTTTATAAGGTTTTTATAGTGTTCTGTAATATGCTCTTTTTTTAAGTTTTCAATATTTTCAAGAATTTTAGTGTTTGTAATTCCGTATTTATGCTCTGAAAAAAGTTTTCTATAGAAAATATCGGATGCTTTTCTAACCGGAGAATCAAGCAGAGCTGCTGTTTCACCTTTAAATTTGAATATCTCTTTATCAAAAGTATCAAAGGTCGAATTAACCATAAAATCGTTCACTAAATCAAGCGCATGCGCCAAATCTTCATTAAGACAAACAATTGAAACTTTGAGAAAATCTACCCTTGAATCAATCGTAACTTCAATTCCAAGGTTTTCTAATTCCGTTGCAATTTGCTCCGAGGTTTTATCTTTTGTCCCTTGTAAAAGTAAATTCCCTAAAAGCTGGTGTGCTCCGATAGAAGGTATTTCTTTATCGGAAGATAAATAAAGGTAAAGAGCAATTCTCGGTGTCCCCTCTACATTCCTCAGGGCTATATTAATTCCGTCACTGTTTATAAACTTCATTTTATTCCGCCTCCCCTTTAGGCATAAGAATGCTGATTGATGCGTATTCTTTTTTTAAATATTTATCAACAATTTTATAAAGATATTCTCTGTCTATTTCATCTAATATTTCTAAATACTTATCCGCAAGGGATAAATCTTTGAATACAATCATAAACTGTCCTATCATATCCCCAATATCGGAAACGGTTTCAGTTTCTTGCGCAAAATTAATTTTGGCAAATTTTTTAGCCTTTTTAAGTTCGTCTTGCGTTATGTTTGATAAATTGTCGAGCTCTCTGTTTATATCTTTTATAACTTCTTCTTTCTTTTTGGCATCAAAATTTATATCTATTAAGAAGTTGTCACCGTCTTTGAGCTGGTAATGCGAGCATTGCGCTTCATAGATATACGGCTCTTTAACATTTTCTATGAGGTTTGTATTTAGCCTTGAGCTTTTTCCTTCGCCCAAAATTGTGGTCAAAAGGTCAAGCGCTATGGTTTCTTTAAAGTTTTTCGGAGAGTCGGCCAAAAACCCGTACATCATATACCCCGTATTAATATCCGAATAATCAACTTTTATTTTAGGGTTTTTAATTCTTATCTCGGGAGTTTTATCGTCAGGTGTAAGCTTATCGACATTTGAATTATCTTTAAACTTAAATCCTTCCTGTACCTTTTTAATTACATAATCACGCTCGAAGTCGCCGACAACAACCGTTGTCATGTTGGATGGAGTATAAAAAGATTTGTAGTATCTCATAATTTCTTCTTGCGGAATTGATGAGATAATTTTTGCACTTCCAATAACATTTCTTTTATAGGGGTGCTTTTCATACATTATATCGTTTAGCTGATTATATACTTTTCTCCAACTGTTATCTTCGCCCATTCTGATTTCTTCGATAACAACGCATCTTTCTCTCTTGTCTTTAGGTTCTTCTTTTCCTATTTCAAACTCGGGTCCTATTTCTTCTTTTGGTAAAATCGGGTCAACCATCATATCAGAGTGCATTTTCATTGCAATATCAAAGTGCTCTTTTGGTATTGTGACGTAATAAAATGTGTAATCTTTCCATGTGGCGGCATTAATTATCCCGCCCTTTCTCTCCAGAGTCCTATCGAATTCTCCCGCTTTAAATGTATTGGTTCCTTTAAACATAAGGTGTTCCAAAAAATGTGAAACGCCGTTATTGTCTTTGTTTTCATTTATGGAGCCCGTATCAACCCAGGTTGATATATTTATCATGGTACTTTCTTTTTTTGCAAGCACCAGTTTATGGCCGTTATCAAAAGTTATAATTTCAACAGGTTTAATCAAATAAGGATATTTTAATGTTTTTGTTTCTTTAATATCGCTCATTTATAAATCCTTTCTAAGTGCCTTTGCGCCTTTAAGATAGCAGTGTTTTATTTCATTCTGTTTTTTGTTCGTATTAACCGTAAAAAGTGCTCTTAAACATAAGGGCATGGAACCTGATACATCCATTTCTCTGTAACACATCATTGGTACATAATCAAATCCGAATTCAAGCCTTGCATATTTTGCGGGAAAATCGGCATTTACGTCTTTTGTAACCGTAAAAATAATGAAGGCAATATCTTCCTTATTAATCGAATTTTTAGTCATTATTTCACTAACAAGCTCAATAACTCCTTCTTTAATTCCTTCTTTAGAGTTATCGCTAAGTGTGGTAGCGCCTCTTATTCCCCTTGTGAACATTTAATTATATCTCCCTGTTTAATTTTAGAGCCTAAAGACCAACTATAAGCCGACATCTCGTTTTTACCTTCGGGCTTAACCGTTGTTATTAATATTGCATTTTTTTTGCATGCAACAAGAAGCCCGTCTTTTTTTACGGAAATCACTTCTCCTGTTTTGTAGCAGGCAGTATCGGCTTTAATTGCTTTTGAACATATTGCCTTTATAATTTTACCCGAATATTCAAAATGTGCGGTATTATAGCCGCAATACGCCCTTATTTTATTATGTATTTCATCTGCGGTTTTATTAAAATTAATGTTTTTGTCTTTCTTTTCGGTTTTTTTTGTGAACGTAACCAAAGATGCATCCTGCTTTTTTGGAGTAATTTTTCTGTTATAAAGCCCGATAAGAGTTTCTTTAATTAAATCGGGTGAAAGCTTTGATATTTTATCGGTTAGGCTTCTATAGTCCATATCCAACGGTAAATCTATTTCTTTTGAAAGGCAAATATCTCCCGCATCAAGCTCTAAAACCGTCACCATGGTTGTAATGCCCGTTTTTTTATCCCCGTTTAAAAGACATTCGCAAATCGGGTTTGCCCCTCTATACCTGGGGAGCAGGCTTGCATGGAGATTTATTGTTTCAAATTTAGGTATTTCAAGGACATCTTTACTTAATATCTGTCCGAATGCAAAAGTTACAAAAAAATCGGGTGAAAGTTGTTTTAATTTTTGTTTAATATATTCATCTATTGAGATTTTTTGGGGCTCTAAAACCTCAATATTATTTTTTATGGCTTCAAGTTTTATTTTTGAGTCCTTGATTTTTTTTCCTCTCCCTGAAGGTTTTTGGGGTTGAGTTACAAGAGCTTTTACAATAAAACGTTCGTCATTGATAAGCGAAATAAAACTGTTTAGTGCAATATCGGGGCTCGCAAAATAAACAAGGCTTATTTTATTCATTGTCGCTTGCCTTTTCAAGTTCCGAAATTTTATCTTCAATTTCTTGTTCAACAAGGAGTTTATCTTCCTCAACAGGGGGCAGATTATTATCTTGAAGCGCTTTTGTAGTTTCAAATCTGTTTCTTGAATGGTCGATAAATAAAACTCCATCCAGATGGTCGTTTTCATGCTGCAAGGCTTTTGATAAAAGTGAACCGTCTTTTGCTTCCACTATAAAAGGTTTACCCGATAAATTAAGCGCTTTAACTTTGACATAAGAATATCTTCTTACATCCACAAAAGCATTAGGGAAACTTAAACACCCTTCAACACTGTGGCTTGCGCCCTCCTTTTTAATAATTTTCGGGTTAATAAACACCATAGGGTTAAACGGTTCGTCATTTTCCGATACATCTATAACAAACATTCTTATATTTTCGCCGACCTGAGGTGCAGCAAGCCCTACACCATTATTTTTGTACATGGTGTCTATCATATTCTCGGCAAGAATTTGTATTTTTTTAGAAATTTTAGTTATTTCTTTTGATTTTTGTCTTAATGACTTTTCGCCGTATTTAACTATCTTTAATATTGCCATAAAAAAATTATAGCAAATGTAGTTGCTTTGGGCAATTTTTATTTTATTTTTGTAATTTTACATAAGTGTTAACCGATTCGGGTTTTCTTATTTTGCGTGCAACCTGTCCGTTATTTTGGTATACATCGTTATCATCAGACGTGTTTCCTTCGATTGTGTTAACGGTACCATCTTCGTTAACTGAAATAACCAGTCCTATATGCATTGAGCCCCCGGGTACGTTTATTATAATGGCATCTCCCGAATTTAGTTCATCCGAATTGAGGGTATTTCTGCCCTTTTCTTCGCCCCACTGTTTTATTCCTCTGCATGCCGAATACATTTCACAGGTATTTAAAAAGTCATCAGGTGTATTATCCTTGCCGTATGCTTTCGTCATGGTATATGTCACAAAATCGGCACACCAGAACCCGTCATCAAACTTTGCACCGTCCTTTGTCATAATATTTTTCATTTCATCATTTGTAAGGCCTTCAAATTGGGTCGCAATATTGGTCACTTCATCTGCTTGAACCTCATAATTATCTTTTTTATACTGCTCGGCTTTAGCTTCTGAAATTTTTGCTTCGATTCCAGAAAGGTTTTTTTGGGCAGTGGCCACAGTTTTATTAGCTGCCTGAATTTCTTTTGCTTTTGCGCTATCAAAGTTTTTCTTTGCCTGGTTATAAGCATTTTGAGCGTCAATTGTGGCCTTTGATGCGGTTTCTTGTATTTGTTTTTGAATATCGCTTATTTCATTTTCAAGTTGTTGTTTATTATTTTCAAGCTCCGATTTTTCTTTTTCTAAATTAGTTTTTTCTTCTTCCTGTCTTTTTAATTTGTCCTCGGCAAGCTTAATTTCTTCTTGCTTTAGAGCTATTAAGTGATTGATTTTTTCTCTTTTTTCATCCAGTGCTCTATTTGATTCTTCGCTTCCTTCTTTTGTAGAATTTTTGGGAATAGAGGATAACTGACTTTTTAGAACATTTAGTTCGCCCTTAAAAGCTGATATACTTGTTTTTTGAGCCGTTATTTCCGCTTCTTTTGAACTTATTTGCCCCTCTTTTTGACTTAAATTTGTTTTAGCGGATTCAAGCTCAACCGTTTTTGTGTTTTCTTCTTCCTGAAGCCTTCCTAACTCGGGATTAGCCTGTACATCATTTGACAGTGCCGATTGGTATTTATTGTACGCTTCATCAACCAGTGCGCTCAAATTTTTTAAATTCTCGCTATTTCCCGCTTGTATGTTTGCAAGGTTAGATTTCGCACCGTTAAGCGTTGACAGTGCATTTTCTTTTTTGGCATACAATTCGGACAAATTTATATCTTTTGATTTTTTATTTGTTGCAAGACCAACAACCCTTTCAAGCCCGGTTTCATCAGAAAAATCCATGGCTTGAAGCTCGTCTTCTCCTGTTGCGGGGGACATTGAAATTTTGTTTGTATTAATAACATTTTTTCTGCTTACATTTTGTGAACTATTTGCCACTACACCCGTTGTACTTAAGTTTGGTAAAATTTTGTCTAAAAAACCCATATTCCTTCCTTTTTTTAGGTTTCAATAGTGTTATCGGACGTTTTGATTATGTTCTTTATACTGTGTAAACTTTTATAAACAAAAAAGACGGGCATTTTACCCGTCTTTTTAATATTTAATTTGATTTTTATTTCATTGCATTTTCAACCGCAACCGCAACCGCAACCGTTGCGCCGACCATGGGGTTATTACCCATACCGATTACACCCATCATCTCAACATGCGCAGGTACGGATGATGAACCTGCAAATTGTGCATCACTGTGCATTCTTCCCATAGTGTCCGTCATACCGTAACTTGCAGGGCCTGCTGCAACATTATCGGGGTGGAGAGTTCTGCCTGTTCCGCCGCCTGATGCAACCGAGAAATATTTTTTGCCGTTTTCAATTGCCCACTTTTTGTACGTACCCGCAACAGGGTGTTGAAATCTTGTCGGGTTAGTTGAATTACCTGTTATAGAAACATCAACACCTTCTTTAATCATTATTGCAACACCTTCTGACACATCATCAGCACCGTAGCATTTTACTTTTGCTCTTTCAGAATCTGAAAAAGGTGTTTCTTTAACAACTTTTAATTCGCCCGTTTTGTAATCATATTCCGTTTCAACGTGAGTAAAGCCGTTAATTCTTGAGATAATGTATGCAGCATCTTTTCCAAGGCCGTTTAATATAACTCTTAGGGGTTCTTTTCTAACTTTATTTGCATTTCTTGCAATACCGATTGCGCCTTCTGCCGCCGCAAAAGATTCATGACCCGCTAAAAAGCAAAAACATTTTGTTTCTTCTCTTAAAAGCATAGCGCCCAAGTTGCCATGACCCAAGCCGACTTTTCTTGAATCACCGACCGAGCCCGGGACCGCAAATGCTTGGAGACCTTCGCCGATTGCTTCAGCGGCATCAGCGGCATTTTTAACACCTTTTTTAATTGCAATGGCACAACCGAGCGTATATGCCCATGAGGCATTATCAAACGCAATGGGTTGAATACCTTTAACTATTTCATCAACATTTATTCCTTTAGATAAGCAAAGTTCGTTTGCTTCGTCAATTGTACTGAAGCCATACTGTGCAAGAACTTTTGCAAGTGATTTTTCACGTCTGTCTTGTCCTTCAAATTTTGCCATTTTTATATTTCCTTTATATTAACTTCTAACTAATTATTCAACCCTCGGGTCTACTTTTTTAACCGCATCATTAAATCTGCCGTATGTGCCGATATTTTTTTCATATGCTTCTTTAATGTCAACACCTTTTTTAACGGCATCCATAAATTTACCAAGATTTATAAATTGGTACCCGATAATTTCATCATTCTTATCCAACCCGAGTTTTAAAATATAACCTTCCGTTAATGAAAGGTATCTTGGCCCTTTTTGTTTTGTGGAATGAATTGTTCCAACCATTGAGCATAAACCTTTACCAAGGTCCTCTAATCCTGCACCGACGGGAAGTCCGCCTTCAGAAAATGCGGTTTGCGTTCTTCCGTATACAATTTGCAAGAATAATTCCCTCATGGCAACATTTATAGCGTCACAAACAAGGTCTGTGTTAAGGGCTTCAAGAATTGTTTTGCCGGGGAGAATTTCTCCTGCCATAGCGGCAGAATGCGTCATCCCGGAGCAGCCGATTGTTTCAACAAGAGCTTCTTGTATAATTCCGTTTTTAACGTTAAGAGTTAATTTGCAAGTACCCTGTTGAGGCGCACAACACCCGCAACCGTGTGTTAAACCTGAAATATCTTTAATTTCTTTTGCTTTTGTCCACAAGCCTTCTTGAGGAATTGGAGCAGGTTCGCCCTTAACCCCTCTTTTAATAGAGCACATCTGTTCAACTTCATGGCTTACTTGTATTGAATCCATATTTTACTCCTTTATATTTGATATATAAGTCATATTTTTTAATTTATATCAAACAAAAAGGAATGTAAAATTATTATTTGATATCATATTCAACCGCATAAAAAATATTTTGCCCAAGTCTTTAATCTTTATTGTTGCATCTTTATCAAAAATAAGTTAAAATATATAGTGTAATATCAAATAGGAGTTGATTTTATGGATAATTTATTTGGAGCTTACCCCCCCCCCCAAGGGATTAGGCGGATTTACTTTAGCTGAAGTATTGATAACACTAACAATTATAGGTATCGTTGCAGCTATTACTCTGCCAAGTTTACTTGTTAATGTTAACGATAAAGCATGGAACGCTCAAAGAAAAGCACTTTATGCAAGAATGAGCCAAGCAATAGGAGAGATGGATAGTATTTCAGGTTATGGCTCATCAAATAATGAAACGGAAGATGAAATTAAAGATGGGGCAGCGGAAGCTTTCATAATCAACGGACTATCAAAAGTTTATAGGGTTCAAAACATTTGTAACTCAAATAATTTATCTGCATGCGGGATACCATCATCCATAATTACCCTAAATGGCAGCACAATGCAATTTCCAAAATCCGTTAGCGAATTAGACAGTACATTAACTGATGCAAAAAATAAAGCTACGGATACTAAAGCGGCTGCCTTTGAAACGGTTAACGGTGAATCAATAGCGCTTTTTTATAACCCCAAATGTGAATCAGACCATCCTGATAAACTTCATTTTGCAGGTCAGGTATTTTGCGCAAATATGATATACGACCTGAATGGTCTAAAAGGCCCGAATGAAGTCGGAAAGGATGTAGGGTTTATAACGATACTTTACAGAGCAAACAGTGTCGTTGTTGCTCCGAATTTGTTTCCGGCAAACGCAGGAAAAGCCGCTTCCTATCCTAAAAGCAATGCATCGGGTGATGCCGCAAAAGATGCAGCCTCTCTATGCGCTCAACAGGGAGATGATGCAAGGCTTCCTGACAGAGATGAACTTGTTTCAATGTATATAAATCGTTCATTGATTAATATACTGACAGACGGCTACTGGTCAGGTTCGGTAGTATCTTCGGGAGAAAGCGGGCGTGTATGGGTAATTGCCATGCATGACGGGGGCAGAGACAGGTATGACCGCACGGCCACCCTTAATGTTCGCTGCGTAAAAAAATAATTTTAAAATCAATTTCATATATTCTCGCAATTTTGTTATAAATTGCGAGATTTTTTATATTTTGAAAACAAAAAAACAATCAAATAAGATTATATTAAGTTGAATAAAGATAAAAAAGTTTAATTTATGATGCCTGATTGGGTGCTTTTTTTCTTTTTCATAATAGTTTTTATGAGCCCTGTTTTAATTAAGGCATTGATAACGGTTGTTACCATTGGTATTTTTGTCTAATCTTTTTTTATTAACCAAAAATTATAGTTAGAGTTTATTTATAGCAACCCTTTTAAAACTTTCAAAGTTCTGGTATAATCAATAGAAAGAAGTTGTTAGGAAGGGGATTTATATGTATGTTTTTGTAACGGGAACCGATACTGATGTCGGAAAAAGCTATGTTTCAAGGGGAATAGCACTTGAATTATCCAAAAATGAAACCACGGGCTATCTTAAACCTTTTCAATCGGGCATAATTGATAATGTGCCAACGGATAGTGAATATGTATGTTCAAACGGCAAAATTCTTGCAAAGAGTTCTTATCTTACAAAAACACCCTCATGCCCTTTAATATCAGGTGAAATTGATAATGTGGAATTTGACCTGAATAAAGTATTATCGGATTTTGAAACTTTGAAAAAAGAATGTGAAAACGTTATTGTTGAAGGTTCAGGGGGGATTTATGTTCCCGTTAAAAAAGGGGTTTTAATGATTGATGTCATAAAGAAACTCAATATTCCTTCAATTGTGGTTGCCCGTCCTGATTTAGGCACAATTAATCACACTTTAATGACAATAGAATGCCTTATAAATAACGGTGTCAGGGTTTTAGGGGTAGTCATTTCAAATTACCTCAATAAAACAACAGACCCTGTTATTACCCGTGCAAGAGAAATGATAGAAATGTTTTCAGGGGATATAAGGGTTCTTGATGTCATAAACAAAGACCAAAAAGACTTTTCCTGCCTGACATCAGAAATATTAAATTCAATTACAATGTATGCTTAAATTTTAAAATTTTATTTAAGCGCCTTTATTCAATGCGGCATTATTATCAGGTTGTGCCTGAGGGGGGTTTTGGTTGGTCGGAGGAGCGGAAGCTTGCGCTTTTCTTCCGATTAATCCATAAGTATTTAAAATATTAAATATTAAAGCGCCGACAACTCCTATTGCAATTCCCGTGCCGATTATTGCCCTATTTCTTAAATGTTTTGCGCCTTTTTTTGCTATTGATTCTAAATTTTCGTTTTTAAGATTTTTAATTATATCAACAAACTTTTCTTGATATTCGCTAAATTTTTTTGATTGAGAGGTTAGAATTTTGTTTATTTTGTCGGTTTTGCTTTCGATTTTTTGAACAACGTTTGCTTGATTATAGCCGCCTTCTGGGATATTTTTTGCACTGTCTTTAAAGAAATTTTTAATTTGTGTTTGAATTTCATCAGAATTATATTCATTCGGTTTTACTTTTGAAAGGTTCCCCACAAATTCAACAAGCTTGTTGTAGTAATTTTTGATTGTATTACTTTTAGATTTTATTTTTTGCCCTTTTGAAATCAGATTTTTTATATCATCCCCTGTATCTTTAAGACATTCGGGGATTTTATTTGCGTTTGTAGCTTTTTCAAACATATCGGCATATTGAAAATTAATAGCCGCTTCGCTTGGTTTATAAGGTACTAAAGTTCCGATTTTTCCGCCTATTGCACCGATTGTACCTCCGACAAGAGCCGTGGTTCCGACATTTATGGCGGAATTTTTAATATCAGAAAATATGCTTCTTTTTTGAGTTCCTGATGAGCCAAAGCTTACATTTTGCATATTTAAACCTTCAAATTAAAACCTATATAACTAATAAAAACTAAAAAAAGACAATTATTGCTTAATTGAATAATTTTTTACTTTACAAAACTTATTTTAGGAGCCTGAGTTTTTTAAGTTTTTCCCTTCTTATTGTAAGAGCATGAAAAATTGCAATATTTGTCCAAAAAATAATTTGAATTTGCGGTCTAAAAAATATGGTATCAAAAAGCCCGTGGAACATAACACCTGTTATCATAAGAAGGATTGAAAACACGATTGTTCTATTGATGGGAGAAATTGTAGGCTTTATAGTGTATCTGATTGCTCTTGTTACAATTAAAACAATAAAAGCGCCAAACGAAATTAATGCAAAAATTCCCGACTCAACAGCAATTTCAAGAGGAACGGAATAAGACCCGAGAGCGTCAAACCCCGTTTTCATATACAAACCGTATATTTCTCTGAAATTTTTGTTTCCGACCCCGATTCCTAAAAACTTGTTATCCAAAAACATTTGATAGCAAGCCTCATAGACATTCATTCTAAATGAAATGGAAGAATCCTTTCTGAATGAAAAAATAGATATGACCCTGTTTAAAAAAGAAGGCACAAGGCATATAACGCCCGCCAAAAATACAAAAGTTGAAGCTATGATTAGCTTATAGCGTTTTTTGATTTGAGAAAATCCCCCGAAATATTTTTTCATAAAGTAAAGAGAATATATGAAAATAACCGCCAAAATGCCAAAAAGTCCAAGATATGCCCCTCTGCACCCCGTGACAAAAATTGCATACATAACAATTAAAAATAAAACTGATGAAATAATAAGCCCCTGTTTATGTTTATTAAAATAAGAAATTCCCAAAAATGTGAATATGGAAGATATTCCGGCTATTAAATATCCCGCAAGAAGGTTTGGATTGTATGGTTTTATTGTTCCGTATGCCCTTGAAATTGCATGCGTGGGGTCTATGTTTGATGTATCCTGCCAGGTTGCAATTTCTTGTACATGGGAGATATTTTGCAATATACCGATAAAAGCTTCAAATGAAGTTACAATAGCAATTGTTAAGATAGTAGGAATAATTCTTTTTTTGTTTGTGGATAAAAAATAAACGGATGCAAAATAAAATGAGATATAAATTAAAGTCTTTATTGTCCCAAAAAGGCTTAATTTAAGGTAACTTGCACCAACGGCCGAAATTATTACGAATAAAAGATATAAAATTAAAACTTTATTCAAAAAAGAAAGCTCGGCCGCTTCTCCTTTTTTTATAAACATTTTAAATACACAGGCCATTACAAAAAAGCATGCCAAAATCCCGATTGCGCCCGTAGGCATAAAAGAGGTCGAAACAATGACCGCAATTAAAAGAAAAAAAGCGATATCGTCAATATATTCAAATATCAAACTGTCAGATAAAAATTTTGAAAACTTTGAATTTTGAACTTTTTCAATAAGGGTATTAATTAACATCGTGGTTTTTATTAACCTCGGTATCTATTTCTTTGTCTACAACATTGCCTTCGGCTTGTTTTGAGAGCGTAATGTTTGATACAACACCATTTAATTTATAATCAACACCTTCCAATGTAACGGGCAATCCGATTTTTATTTTATTGCCGCCGACCACGGCACCGTCTTTGGTGATTTTTGCATCGTCCTCAAGGGTAACAAGGAAATCATAATTAAAAGGAGAGGTTACATCCTCAACAACTTTGTACTGTGAAGAACCGTTTGGAACGATAATTTTTTTTCTTTCAAAACTTGTGTTTTTAATTCTTAATTTTGTATAGGGGACATTTCTTATTGTAATGAAAGCTTCTTCACCTTCTTTAAACGGTGAATTTTGGCTGGTTATTACAACACCTCTAAAGTAAACTTCTATATCTACTTTGGTTTCGGCCTCAATTTGTTTTGATGAGGTAATGTGCCCGCCGGTCTTTGTTGCAACAAAAACCATAACTGCGGCAATTATAAGGACAATAACTATAATATCAAACGGTCTTAACTTTTTTAAAAATTTAAGCATTTTGCATCTCCCTGATATTTAAAAGTTCGGCTTTTAGATCTCCAACCGTAGTTGTATGACACCCGAAATATCTTATAACAATACTGGCGGCAAGGTTCCCGACCATAGCGGATTCAACCGGAGAAAACCCCGCACATAATGCAAGAGTGTATGCGGCAACAACCGTATCCCCTGCACCGGTTACATCAAAAACTTCTTTTTTATTAAACGCAGGAATGATTTTAACTTCTTTTTCTTTTTCAAAAACTGCCATGCCGTTTTCCCCTCTTGTTAAAAGAAGGAAACCTAAATCCAGTTTTTGAATTAACTCTTTCCCTGCCTTATTTAAATCCTCCTCGGTTTTAATAAATCTTGATAAATACTTTTCACAATCGGGCTGATTGGGGGTAATTGAGGTCACCCCTTTATATTTATCCATATCTTTTTGGATGTCGGCAACAATAATTTTGTTGTGCTTTTTTGCTTCATTTATGGCGCATTTTATGACTTTATCCGTTAAGCACCCGAGATGATAATCGGAAAGTATCACCCCGTCACAATCTAAGATGGCTTTTTTAATGTTATCGGTAACTTTTTTCTCGATTTCAGGAGAGAGGGGGGTTTTTGTTTGTCTGTCTATTCTTACTATTTGCTGCGTAACGCTTTGAGAACAAGAGCCTGAAATTCTGGTTTTTGTGGTTGTTTTTCTTGAAGAATCCAAAACCATATAATCGGTATTAATTTTGGCATCTTTTAGAGAATTAATTAAAATTTTACCATGGTAATCATCCCCATAAACCCCTATTCCAATGACTTTACCCATATTTAAAGTTGAAACATTGTTTGCGGCATTTGATGCCGTACCGAGAATGATTTTTGTTTCATTATGATTTAAAATTAAAACCGGAGCTTCTCTTGAAATTCTTTCGGTTTGACCGAAAATCATCTCATCAATTGCAAAATCTCCTATGACAAGGATTTTTGGCTCTTTTAATTTATCCAGATTAACTTTTAAATTCTTTATATCCATTTCAAATAAATTTTAACATAAAAAATTTTTTATAGTGCCTTGACAATAAAACTTGATTGGATAAGATAATTAGAGTCCGTTTTAAATAAATTATTGCGGGCGTTTAGCTCAATTGCTGAATAAGCGGCAAGCTTATTCAAAATAAAAAAGTCTCCCTGTAAGGGAGATGCTAAAAAAACTGAATAATGGTGCGGGCGTTTAGCTCAATTGCTGAATAAGCGGCAAGCTTATTCAAAATAAAAAAGTCTCCCTGTAAGGGAGATGCTAAAAAAACTGAATAATGGTGCGGGCGTTTAGCTCAATTGCTGAATAAGCGGCAAGCTTATTCAAAATAAAAAGTCTCCCTGTAAGGGAGATGCGAAAAAACTGAATAATGATGCGGGCGTTTAGCTCAATTGGTAGAGCGTCTCCCTTACAAGGAGAGGGTTGGGGGTTCGAGTCCCTCAACGCCCACCATTTATAAAGAGAGCCTTTCTAGGCTCTTTTTTAGTGGTTTTTTTAAGGTCGAATCTGCGTTTTAGACTTGTTTAAATTTTAAAGTAAAAATTTTAAAATCGTCAAAACGCATATATACCAAAAGGTTCAAAAGTTCGAGCCTCTTAACGGTCATTGTACTCCTCTAAAAAACTCTCTATAACTGTTTTTAAGAGTTCTTTTGGGATTTTTATATCTCTTGCTTCCGCTAAAATACTAAAAAAATTTTGATAAAGAAAAATAGTTTCTTCTTTTGAATATTCTTTGTTGTCAAAAGCGAATAATTACTCCGATATCTTTTTTCTTTTTTATAAAGCCACCTCCAATTTAATGTCACCCTTTTTGTGTCACCCTGAATTTTGCAAAGCAAACAGGCGAAAAACGAGCCTTGTAAGTTTTGAAGTATGCATTAACAACATTACACTTTCCCTTGTCACCCTGAATTTATTTCAGGGTCTTACAAGCGCAAGAATATAACATGGGATTTATGCGCTACTCAGATGCTGAAACTGTCTTGGATTTCCTCCACGCTCGAACAGTTCCGCGATTGAACCTACGGTTCAAGTCCCTTTTATGTTCTCGCTATCCAAACTAGGCTTCGCCCTAGTCCGTACGGAAATCCGCAGTTAGCATGACATGTTGGGAAATTGTTTTCAAATAGTTCGGCATGGCATTTATTAACTTAAATACAAAAATCCTTACCCTGTATAATGTCACCCTGAACTTTGCAAAGAGAACAGGCGAAAAACGAGCTTTGTGAGTCTTGAAGTATACAATAAAAACATTACGCTTTTACTGTCACCCTGAACTTGTTTCAGGGTCTTATGATGTGAAGAATAGTAGAAATAAGGTTGTAAAGATTTATTGATATACCTGCAACATGATAAGATGCTGAAGCTCCTGGCAAATTCGCCCTTCGGGCAAGAATTTGAAACGTCGCCTATCAATAGCTCCGGCTCGTCCTTCATCAGGACTCGCCTTGAGCCCTGGCTTACGCATTCTAGTTCAGCATGAC
>CANRHZ010000014.1 GCA_947630535.1 Candidatus Gastranaerophilales bacterium
TTGAACCGGCACGAGGGTATTAGCCTCATTGGATTTTAAGTCCAACGTGTCTACCGATTTCACCACCAGGGCATGGCGGGTAAAATCCACATATTGATTTTATAATAACAATTTAAAATGTCCAGTTATATTTATTTGTTGATTAATGAATTAATTTCATTAACCATATCGTCAACATTTATTCCGTGGACTTTTGCACCTGCTTCAAGATTTTCAAATCTGGCAGCTGCACAACCAATGCAACCTAAACCATACTTTTGAAAAATTTCTAAAGATTCAGGGTGTTGTTGAACGATATCTATTATGCTCATATCTTTTGAAACTTTATTCATTTTTTTTTGCCTTTTTTAATCTGATTATTAAAATTATACTATGAAAAATAATAAGTCAAAGAAAACTTTTGATAAAATATCCCCGATTGGTATGGCGGGAATAAATAAATCATTCAGAAAGGATGAAATAAGTTTTAGTGTAATAAACCTTAATGTTATTGATCGGATTCAAAATTTTTATCAAGAAGTTTTGCAAAGTCTGAAGGCTTAATGTCCTTTATAAACTTTTTAAATTCAAGTTCTTCTTCTTTGTCTTTTCCCGAATCAACGGAAATGGCGCCATCTGCTATAACATTTGGTGTTACGTAAATAGGAACATCCGCCCTAATTGCAATCGCAATTGCATCTGAGGGTCTTGAATCAATTTCAATTTCTTTACCGTCTTTATCCGCAAGAAAAATTGATGAGAAATATGTTGAATCATCCACGTCATTTATTTCAATTTTAGTAATTCTTGCACCCATCTGATGAGCAAAGTTAATAAACAGGTCATGGGTAAGCGGCCTTGAGCTTGGTATATTCTCAATCTTTCTTATGATAGAGCTTGCTTCAGCCGAACCAATCCAGATAGGAAGTGCTTTTCGGTTATCAAGGTCATTTAAAACAATAATTGGAGAACCGGTCCTGGTATCAAGCGCAATTCCCATAACTTTCATTTCTAACATTACTTTTGCTCCTTTTATCACATTATACAACAAAAAACCTGTCATAAGACAGGTTTTTTATCATGTTATGAAAATTTATTACCAAATCCAATCGCAGAAAGAATTCCAACCGTTGGATATTGCTTTTCCGATTCCTGAGAAGAAACCGCCAACTGCGCCAACTGCGGATTTTAACCAGCCGTCTTTATCTTCTTTAACATTAAGGGTTTTGATTGCATCTTCTCTTGAACAACCTGTAGATTGTTGAAGTGCAGCAATTTTTGTTTCATCTTCATCGGAATATTTTGCCGGTTCTTCCATAAGTTGTTCGGGCACTTCATAACCGAGTTGTTGAAGGTAATCAATTGCTTCTTCTCTTGTAAATCCGTTATTTATAAGATTGGTGAACATCATGTCTGTTTGAATTTTATCAGCTTCTACGCTTTGAATTTTATCACCGAGTTGAGATATAGCTTCTTCTCTTGTTAACTGGAATTTATCCATTAAAAGTTGAATTTTTTCTTCATCTTCCTGAGAATATATTCCAAGTAATGCTTCCTCATCATCAGATACATAATATCCCTGGTTTTTTACATCATAAAGAGCTTCTTCTTTGGAATCATATATGCCTGATTGAACGAGTTCATCTATATCGGCCGCATCAAGTTCTATTTGTTCACCGCTTTTGTCAACTATCATGCTGGATTGATTGCCGTCTGAATTTGTATATGTTTTTGTGGTGGCACCGTTATCTTTAGAGGTTACAATATAACCGGGGCCCCAAGGATACTGCTGAGTACCTGCTATTGTATTTGACGAAGCAGATGAGGAGCTTGAAGATGCAGATGTTTTTGTCGAAGCTTGCGGAGTGCTTGAGGAGCTTGAAGATGCAGATGTATTTGTCGAAGCTTGCGGAGTGCTGTTTTCATTTGCAGCGCTTGTGCTTTGAGTTTCCGTTGTGAGTGTTGCGGAAGAATTTGAAGCAGAATTTTGAACGCTTGATTCTTGAGAATATGAAGCTGCATCAGAATCCTCTTGAACATCAGAGTCCGTATCGGGAGTTTCTTGAGCATACGAACCAATTTCAGAAGCCTGCATGTTGGTGTTTGATGTTGTTTGAGGCTGAGCTAATGATGTAATACCGCTTCCGCCCGGCGTAAAATCAAATATTGTTGATGTGCCTTGATCATACCAGTTGTTTGAATACAAACTTTCATTTTGGAGTTTAACTAAATCAACATAACCTGTATTTTGGTTTTGGAGAGCGTAATAACCTGCCTGATTATAAATTGATGTCGGTGCCATTGCAGTGCCTGTAATACTGGCATTTCCCGCTTGTATTCCTGCCAATCCTCCTTGGAATTTAGCAAGTTGCGTTGCTTTATTTGGATCGAACATTGTGTAATTAGTACTCATTTTCTACTCTCTCTTTCTCTTGTTGAATCAGTTAATTAGTTTAATTAGTTTAGTTACCGAATAGGCTTGCAATTTCTGATGCTGACATATTGCCGTTAAGTTGGCTTTGATTAACCGTTAGAACATTTTCAGGTTTAAAATTAAAAGTTTGATTTGTTGATTGGTCATAATATTCACGAGTATATAAACTGTTATTTGATAATTTTTGAAGGGTTGCATAATTGGTATTTGGGTCCATAAACGCATAATATCCTGCCTGATTAAAAACGGATGTCGGTGCGCTTGCAATTCCTGAATATGTTGCATTTCCTGCCAATGCGCCTGTAAAACCGCCTTCAAATTTTGCCTGTTGTGTCATTCCTTGAATGTCAATAGGAACTAAATTAAAGTTGTTTGCCATTTTAAATCCTCTCAAAATTTATATGTTTACTCTTGTATTAAAATAAACAATTTTTGTTATAAAAAATTGCTTAAAATTTAATTATGTAATATATATTTCATATATAATGCGGTTTTTGGGATGTTACAAAACTTAATATTAATTTGTGATAGTATACTTATATGTTAATCGGTCCGTTTTTAGAGAAAGATTTTATAGGCGCAAAAAAGGAATTTGAAAGTTCCGATATTGTACTTCTTGGAATGCCGTACGATTGCACATGTTCAAACCGCCCCGGTACAAGGTTTGCACCTCAGCAAATAAGACTTGAAAGTGTCGGCATAGAAACATATTCGCCATACTTTGATAAAGATATAGAGGATATCAATTTTTATGATGCGGGCGATTTGGAGTTTCCCTTCGGCAACGCAGAAAAAATGCTTAAAATTGTTGAAGATAACACGTCCATAATCTATAAAGAAAGAAAAAAAATCTTGGGAATAGGCGGGGAACATCTTGTTACGCTTGGCGAAATTCTTGCAATAAATAAATATGTAAAAAATCTTGCCGTTATTCAGTTTGATGCACATACGGATTTAAGGGAACAGTACCTCACGGAAAAATTAACGCACTCTGGTGTTATGTATCAAATTTCAAAACTTACAGGCTTTGATAATATAGCTCAAATCGGCATAAGGTCGGGTGAAAAGCAAGAGTTTAACCTAATGAATAAATACGGAACTCATAAAACCCAATATTTTGAACTTGATAAATTTAAGGATAAAAATATATTCATTACAATAGATTTAGATGTATTAGATCCGTCATTAATGAGCGGGGTTGGTACACCTGAAGCAGGCGGGCTTAGTTATCTTGAACTTATCGGATGGCTTAAATATTTAAAAAAATTCAACATAATAGGTATTGATATCGTTGAGCTTGCGCCCGATATAGATATTTCAAAAACTTCAACCGCAACGGCATGTAAACTTATAAGAGAGTGTTTAACCATACTGTAAATTTTTCAGCATTTTTGTTTAACTCGTCAATTGTGCCGTTATTTAAAATAACATAGTCGGATTTTTTTATTTTATCTTCTTGATTTTGTTGTGCATTAATTCTTTTTATAGCTTCGTTTTCAGAAAGATTATTTCTTTTCATAAGCCTTACTTTTCTTATATTTGTGTCGGATACTACAATTGCAACCTTATCAAAATATTTAAAAAAGTTGTATTCAAAGAGCATTGGAGCGGCAACAATAACAATATCGGAATTTTTATTTTCAATAAAAAAATCGTCCAGTTTTTCTGTAATGAAGGGTAAAATAATATCTTCAAGCTCTTTTAATTTGGATGAAGAATTAAAAACAATTTTTGAAATTTCCTTTTTATCATGGGTTAAAAATTTTTTTTGAAGAATGGATTTAAAATCGCTATTGTTAAGGTATATGTCGTTTGTAACAACATCCAGGCAAAGAGTATGAAAGCCTTTGGTTTTGAGAAAATCAAGAACATAAGACTTGCCTGATGCTATATTTCCTGTTAGAGCAACTCTTAACATATTTTTATTTTAGCATAAAGAAATTGTATAATATTGAATATAAGGATATCAATATGCCAACATCTGTTAATATAAAAGCAAAGAAAACGGACAATCAATCCCTTATAGACGCCATTCTTGATTCAAGAGGGGTAAAAGATAAGTATGAATTTTTGCATCCGCTTGAATTTCCGCTTTCATCCCCTTTTATATTTTCGGATATGAAAAAATCTGTTGAAATAATCAATAATGCCATTTTAAATAAGGAAAAAATTCTTGTTTGGGGCGATTTTGATTCTGACGGCATAACATCTTCCGCTATACTATATAAAACCTTGAAATTTCTTGGTGCCGATTTTGATGTATTCTTGCCTGACAGAATAAATTTAGGCCATGGCCTAAATTCTAAAGAACTTATAAATCAAAAAGTTAAAAATAAAATTAAGGTTCTGATTACTGTAGATTGCGGAATTACAAATAACAAAGAAATTTCTCTTATGAAAGGGTTGGGAGTTAAGACAATTGTAACCGACCATCACCGCCCGCAAGGCGACCTTCCTAATGCTGATTGCATTATAAACCCGATGGCGCCAAATTCGTTTTGCTTGGACCTATCCATAAGCGATATTGAAAAAAATTCTTACCTGTCAGGCGCCGGCGTTGCGCTTAAACTAGCTTATGCACTTTTGGGGGATAACGATAATCAAATAAAAAAAGAACTTTTGGTATTAAGTGCGGTTGGTACCATTGCAGACATTGTGCCCTTAATCGGCGAAAACAGAATTATCGCTTCTTATGGACTGAATGAAATAAATAATGGGGCGCATATCGGGATTAAAAGACTATTTAATCTTTTGGAATTGAATAGAAAAATTAAATCAGACGATATAGCATTTTTGCTTGCACCAAGATTAAATGCATCAGGCAGGCTCGATTCTCCTGTTTTAGGCTTTAATTTTCTTATCGAAGATGAGATAAATAAGCTCGATATTTTAATCAATAAATTAGATAGTTTAAATAAAGTCAGACAAAGCCTTTCAGATGCAACATATAATGATGCCATAAATTTTATTAGCCAAAATGACACCTCTATTGTGCTTTTTAATCCCGAATGGCATATAGGAATAATAGGTATTGTCGCATCAAAACTTGTTGAAAAGTTTAATCTTCCCGCATTTCTTATGACAATGGATGAAAATAAGGTTTTGAGGTGTTCAATCAGAAGCCCGAGGGGATATAACGTATCAAATATTTTATCAAGCCTGTCGGAAAATTTTCTTGGATTTGGCGGGCATGAATTAGCGGGGGGGTTTAGTGCCGATTCGCTTCAAGTCGATTTTGAATTACTAAAATCTAAAATTCAAAATGCAATATTGGAAGCTAAAGAAAGCAGCACATACAAAGATATAAAAGATGCTGACTTAGAACTTTATGGAGAAGATGTTACATTTGAATTAATTGAGGAGATTTCTACCTTAGAGCCCTTTGGTGCAATGAATGAAGAACCCGTTTTTTTATTTAAGAATGCTTCAATTATTGATTATAAGACAATCGGTAAAGAACAAAACCACACAAGCTTCACTATAACCAAAGACAACAAAAATTTTAGCTGCCTATATTGGAATAGAACGCACCTTGGGTATTCTAACCATGAATTAATTGATTTTGTATTTAAACCAAAAATTAATGAATTTAATAATGAAAAAAGTATAAGACTAATAACCGAATTTATCGTTTCAGATAGACTCTATAACAATAACAAAATAAAACTTTTTGACCACAGGCAAAAAATTGGCATAATGGATAAAATTGAAAAATATGTCAGCGATAAAAACGGCACGGTAAAAGTTTGGGCAAAAACTATAGAGTCTATAAATAGCCTAAAACCATATAGCGCAATTTCTTCAAACATTATAAAAAAAGATTCTACAGGTTATGATTCCGTTTTGCTTTTTGACCTGCCGCCTTCAGAAGATGATTTTAAAAATCTGGCTTTATCTAACGGCATAAAAGCTCTGCATCTTATGAATGTCAGCTATTCAAAAAATCCCAATGATTACTTTAATACTCTGTTTGGAATGCTTAAATATGCTCATAAAAACAAAAACGGTATAGCAAATATAGATGAGCTATCCTTGCATCTTGGGCTAAATATTCAATGCACTCAAATTATGCTTGAAATTCTCGAAAAAGCCGGTTGTATTGAAATAAAAAGCATTGATAAATTTACCGTATTAAAGCCTATAAATAAAGAAATGATTGAAAACGACGCAATGTATGAAATATATTTAGAAGAATTTAATAAAACAGCCGCCTTTAAAGATTATCTAAAAACGGCTAATATAAATGATATTGAAAGTATTCTTACAAATTAATTTTGCGTCGGTACATAAATATTGTCCTGAATAATTTTTTTGGATTTTTCTATCTTATTCATTTTTCTTTTAAGAGTATTGTACTGTTTTTTATATGCTCGATATTCATCTTTTTTTGCTTCATAACTTGCTTTTGACTGGGTCATGAGTTGACTGTAACTTGCAAGCTGCTCTCTTATTTCAACCTGGGCATTGTCAAGGTTATTGACTGCACTTTTAAAGTTTTGGTTAGATAAATCCGAATTTTTAGCTTTTTCAACCAAAGGAACATTTGTAGAATTAGAATTTGATTTATATACAGGGATTGAATCAGCGGATGAATTAGCGGTTTCGGTATGATAATTCAAAGGCTGCAAATCGAATTGTTCGCTATCCGAGTTTGTAAAAATTGTATCCTGTGCAAATGCGCCCAATGATATAAATGATAACAATAAAAATATGGCAAAATATTTTCTATACATAATTTCTCCTCCAATAAAAATATTCTACCTTTATATATTTGGTTGTGTCAATTTGTTTAGAAAATCTCATCTATCCATATTGCATTAACCGGGCAAATAAGTGCAGCGTCAATACAATCTTGCTCATATCCTTTAATCATATTCTGGTTTACTCTTGCGATAGAGTCGATTGAAAATATCTCAGAATTGATAGCTTCACATGCGCCGCAGCAAACACATTCATCTGTTATACATACAAGCATAAATTCTCCTTTTTATATATTAAATATAAAAAAGTTTGAATTTTTTTATCCGACAGGATGACATTATTTTCTGAATAAAAGCCTTATCCCCGCTTTAATATAGTTTTTAAGTTCTGTAAATGATTGAATTTTAGTCAGCATCATAAGTATATATGAAAGCCTTGCATAATAAGATTTTGTAGCAATTTTGTGCATTTCAAAAACTCTTTCTTTGGACAGATAATGCGTATTAACGCTGGGGTAATAATAGGGCATATCAAAATTTAATTCACCCAAGTTATTCTTTATAACATAGTCGTAAAATTTAGTCCCGATAAGCGCAGTTGCGGTATAAAAGCTTACGTATTCCGTGTTTAGAGATTTTGCAAATTTCATGGTTTCAAAAAATGTTTCTTCGGATTCGAAAGGAAGCCCTAAAACATAGTAAGCATAAACCTTTATGCCCTCTTTTTTAAATATATTAACAGTCTTTCTTATTTGACTTGTATTAATTTTTTTACCCATTTTAGAGAGCATAAAATCCGAACCGCTCTCAACTCCCATGGATACAAGTTTGCATCCTGCCTTTTTCATAAGTTTTACGGTTTTTATATCGGCAGTATCCGCCCTGGTGTTAGCTGAAAAAGTAATTGTTAATTTAGAATTTATAATTTCATTGCAAAGGTCTTGCACCCATTTTGAATTATAATTAAAAATATCAGACCAAAATACAAAATTTTTGATGTTATATTTTTCATAGCACTCTTTAATTTCATCAACAATATTTTTTGGGGAGCGAGTCCTAACTTTTGAGCCGTTTAGAGGAGTTGCAAGACAAAAGAAGCAATGATAGGGGCATCCTCTTGATACTTTAATTACGGCCTGCAATTCATCGGTATCGGGTCTTTTATAGAGCGAATTATCAATTAATTCACGGGCAGGAAAGGGAATTTCATCCAAATTTTCTAATAAAGGGCGGTCATCATTTCTATATATTTGTCCGTCTTTTTTATAGGTAATTCCCTTAATATTTTCAAAAGGAATATGTGTTAATATATCATAAAGTGTTTCTTCGGTTTCACCTCTTATAACGATATCCAAACCCTCAAACTTCTTTAGTGAATCAACATCCATAAAACTGAAATGTGCGCCTTTTGCTATAACAAGAGAATTTTTTAAGACTTCTTTAATAATGGGAACTATTTTCATATCATTTTTTAATGTGGTAGAAGCAGCATTAAAAACAACAATATCGGGCTTAATTTTTATTAAGTCCTCTTTAAAATCGTCAAGGGTCTGATTAAACAAGCTATAATCTTTTACAATAGGTTCAAATGAAGCCTTTTTTGCAATTGATGCCATATACAATAAATCAGTCGGAGGCAGGGGGGGAATAACAATAAGGTTGTCTGTCGGCTGCTGGCATCTATCTTCCCTGTTCATAACGGGAGATGGCGGATATAAAAGCAATATCTTATTTTGCATGATAAAAACTTTCTACTCTTTTATCTAAAATAAATCTTATAACTTTAAATAGCAAGGTTGATTTAAATAGAGAAAAAATACTTGCTATATGAGCATCAAATCCCAAAGTATAGCTTGTTTTAGGATTATTTATATAAAGCAATTTATATATAAAATCCGAAACAAAAGAAGGTTTTAGACCCCGGGTTGAATTTTTTAGCGCATTATTAAACATAAAATCGGCATATTTGGAATATTCATTATTAAATGATAAACATTTTTTATTTAAATCAACCGAACTTGCCCAAAACTTTGTAGCAACCACACCAATTTTTAACGATACGGTTTTAATTCCCGTTTCAATTTCATAGGAATTTAAAATAATATCAGAGGATGCTTTTGAAATTGAATACAAAGATAAAAAAGGAAATAGCCCGTATGATGCCATGGATGATAAAAAAATAATGCGGGATGTTTTATTTAACAGTCCTTTCAAATTTTTTAATATAGAAAGCAATGATTTTACCGTAACATTGATTTGATAATCAAGCAAATTAGAATTTAAATTCTCAACAGGAGCGCAAATACAAGCACCGTGAGCGATAATTACCCTATCAAAAAAGATATTTTTGAATTTTAAAAATAATTCATTGATTGAATTTTCATCCGAAAGATTAACATTATATTTATGCAAATAGGGGCTATCTAATTCTAAATTAGAGCGTGAAACCGCATATACGTTAACTTTATTATCAACAAGTTTTTTTATAGTACTAAACACAATATCAGATGTGGCACCAAAAATTAAAATGTTTTTCAGAACTTTTCTCATAAGAAATATATAAACAATTTTAGTCAATTTTGGCTACCTATTTACAATTTGACACATATTTTATCTTCATTATAAAATGTTTGTATGTTTGAGAAACTGGATATAATTACCATTGGAGAGAGCCTTATTGAATTTTCTACCGATAAGCCTCTTGATTTGGCCGAAACATTTACAAAATATTACGGTGGCGATACGCTTGCCGTTGCTATATCCGCTCTTAGAAGCGGCTCAAATGTCGGCTATATAACAAAAGTCAAAAATGATGACTTTGGCCAATACCTTCTTGATGCTTGGCAATCGGAAGGGCTTGACTCAGGACAGGTTAAATTTGCCGATTTTCAAAACGGAGTCTATTTTACGGGTATTAAAAACAATAAAATTGAAATGCAATTCTATAGAACTAAAACGGCCGCATCTACCCTTATGATTTCAGATATAGATTTAGAATATATAAAATCTGCTAAATTTGTATTTGCCACAGGATTTGTTCAATCGCTTTCCTTAAGTTGCAGGGAAGCCGTTAAAGAGGTATTTAAATTTGCCAAACAAAACGGGGTTTTGGTCGGATACTATCCGAATTTCAGACACACAAACCTGTTATCGGACGAAATTAAAGAGCTTTTTGATGAGGTAAGAGAATATATTGATATCGTATTTATAAATACCAAAGACAATCTCCTTTTTGACACGGAAAGTCCCGATGAATTAATTAAAAAACTTGGCGACTTTCAACTTGAAAACTCTTTAATAATTAAAAACGGTGAAGGAATTTGGTCATGCGATAGGACCGAAGTTTCCTTTATTAAAATGCATGAGTTTGAGCCCATTGATACTACAGGTTACACATCAGCCATTATTGGCGCTTATATCAGTTCAAGATTAACGGGTTTATCAAGAATGGACTCAATTAAATATGCCAATACCTTAGGTATGATGCAGGCGCTTAAAACAGGTGCCATACGTTCCATTCCGTTCAAAAAAGATGTTATTGAGAAAATGAGAGAGTATTATGATTAATAATAAAAAAGTCCTATTATCCGGCTATATTGGTTTTTCTAACTTTGGGGATGATGCAATGCTCGAAGTAATTATCCGATATTTGAAAACTCAAAATTGTGAAATAAGCACACTTTCGTCCAATCCCAAGCTTACGAAAGAAATGTTTAAAGTTAATTCAGCCTACTATTTTAACCCGATTTCAATCTTTAAAGAAATTTTAAAATCGGATATTGTTATACAAGGCGGCGGAAACCTTTTACAGGACGGTACAAGCTTTTTTAGCCTTTTATATTATCTGATGATAATCGTAATTTCCAAATTGTTGTTTAAAAAGGTGGTGTTGTATTCTCAAGGTATCGGCCCACTAAAAAGCTTTATATCAACCATTCTTGTCAGATTTGTATTGTATTTTGTTGATTTAATAACAGTTAGAGATACCTATTCGAAAAATCTGCTTATGAAGTGGGGCATAAAAGCAAAGTATACTTATGATGCCGTATGGAGTTTAGAGACTAATGAATACAATCCGAAAAATATTATAGGAATTCAGCTCAGAAACTATGATAAGTTTCATGAAAAATTCATATCTACTCTTGCAAAGTATGTTGATATGTTTTTTTCAGATGCGCTCATTAAAATATACTCTTTTCAAAATACATCTGATGCATCCGTTGCATATCAGTTTGAAAAACAATTAAAATCAAGAAATATGCAAATTAAAACACAGGTAGTACTATATAAAAACCCTGCTCAAATTGTACAGGAATTCAGCGAACTTAAATACCTTATCGGAATGAGGCTTCATGGAAATATTTTAGCGCTTAAATACGGTGTCGGTATTGTTCCTGTCATATACAATTCAAAAGTTAAAAACTTTGCTGATGAGTTTGATATAAAATATATTAATCCAACCATTGAGGATAATTTTCACTCGGTATTGACGGATTTAACCTTAAGTCCGCAAACCTCGGGCAAAATTCAAGATGCGAGAAAACGTAAATTCAATTGGTCACTTTTAGATAGCATTATCAAAAAATAAAAGGATAAAAATATGATTATACCAAGTATAGATTTAATGGACGGAAAAGCAGTCCAACTTAAACAAGGAAAAGAAAAAGTACTTGAAAGACAAGATGTACTTGAGCTTGCTCAATATTATTCACGATTTGGAGAACTTGCGGTCGTTGACCTTGATGCTGCAATGAATAACGGCAAAGATAACGAAGAACTAATTTATAAAATATGTAAAGTTGCTAAATGCCGTGTCGGTGGCGGAATTAGAACCATTGAAAAAGCTAAAAGAATGATAGCTAACGGCGCCGATAAAATTATAATCGGAACCGCCGCAGATGAGAACTTTTTATCTAAACTCCCAAAAGATAGGGTTATGGTCGCAATAGATTCAAGAAACGGAAAAATCACTGTCGATGGGTGGCAAACAGATACCGAAGTTTCAACACTTTCTCATGTTCAAAGGTTTGGGGATTTTTGCTCCGGGTTTTTATATACGATTGTTGAAAAAGAAGGCTTAATGCAAGGCACAAATTTAGATGCCTACAGGCAAATAAGAAGCATAACAAATAAACCCATAGTTGCAGCGGGCGGAATTACAACTCTAAATGAGATAAAAGAGCTTGAAAAAATGAACATATCTTCCCAGCTTGGAATGGCAATTTATACGGGCAAAATTAATCTTGAAGATGCTTTTATTACCTGTCTGGACTTTACAAAATCCAAAGACGGCCTTATTCCAACCGTTGTACAGGATTTATATACAAAACAGGTCTTAATGCTTGCTTATTCAAATAAAGAGTCGATTAAAAAGTCCCTATCGACGGGTAATGCCACATACTATAGCCGTTCAAGAAAACAACTCTGGACAAAAGGTGAAACATCCGGTAACACCCAAATTCTAAGAAGCGCTAAATTTGATTGTGACGGGGACGCACTTTTGTATTATGTCGAACAAAAAGGTAATGCCTGCCATCTGAACAGATACAGTTGTTTTGAGGACAAAGAATTTGCGCTTGTTGATTTATTCAGAGTAATAAAGGACAGAAAAATCAATCTGCCCGAAGGTTCATACACGACAAAACTTTTTAAAGACGAATTTTATTTAAAAAGAAAAATTATGGAAGAAGCGTTTGAAACGGTAAATTATGAACAGGGAGACGGCCTTGGATGGGAAGCATCCGACCTTTTATATCATCTTTTAGTCTTTATGGTTATGCATGATATTACTCCAAAAGATTTAATTAACAATTTGGCTTCAAGGGCAAAATAATGAGAATAGTACCTATCAATGAATTTGATAAATACAAAGATGAATTTTATTCGGTTATTGAATACGATAACAACCCTTCGGTTGATTCAATAATTAATGATGTAAAAACAAGAAAAGATGAAGCATTAATTGAATACTCTGCTAAATTTAATGACGGCAACTTTAATTTGGCATCCGATTTTATTGTGAGCGAATATGAAATAGAAAATGCGTTTAAATCAACAGATAAAGAATTTATAAGCCAAATTAAAATTGCAAAAAAGAATATTGAAACATTTGCAAAAAAACAGTTAAATTCAATTAAAGACCTGAAATATAAAATAGAAGGCTCTATTATAGGACACAAAATATGCCCGCTAAACAGAATTCTATCTTATGTGCCGGGGGGGAATTATCCTCTGCCGAGTTCCGCTCTTATGACAACGGTACCTGCTAAGGTTGCGGGTGTAAAAGAAGTAATTTTAACATCCCCTAAAATAAAAAATGAAACCATAGTGGCAGCTAAAATTGCAGGAGCGGATAAAATATATAAACTTGGCGGTGCACAGGCAATAGCAGCTTTTTCATACGGAACCGAAAGTATACCCAAAGTTGATAAAATAGTAGGCCCCGGTAACAAATATGTAACGTATGCAAAAAAACATGTATATGGCACGGTCGATATTGACTTTTTAGCGGGCCCATCTGAAGTTTTAATCATAGCGGATAAAAATGCTGACCCTAAATTAATTGCCGCAGATATGCTCGCACAATCGGAACACGATAAAGACGCAAGAGCCTACCTTCTTATTGACTCTATTTCTTTAGCCGAAGAAGTTGAAAATTATGCAAACAAATTTTTATCCGAATTAAAAACCTCTGAAATTGCCAAAGTATCTTTTGAAAAATCTTTTGCAATTGTCGGGAATAATATTGATGAATTAATTGAAATTGCAAATAAAAGAGCACCCGAGCACCTTGAACTTATGGTGAAAGATGAAAAAAAATATATAGACAAATTAAATAACTACGGTTCGCTTTTTATAGGCAAAAACTGCGCCGAAGTGTTTGGAGATTACGCTTCGGGAACAAACCATGTGCTTCCTACCAATATGGCATCTAAATACACGGGCGGACTTTCGGTGTTTGATTTTATCAAAATTCTAACCTACCAGAAAATAAATTCAAAATATGCAAAAAAACTGAGTAAAACTTCATCTTATATAGCAAACTTTGAAGGACTTATGGCTCATAAACTGGCATCCGATTTAAGAAGGGAAATTTAATGAACAAAAAATCCTTTAAAACACTCCTGCTTGCTAAATTATGCACACTATATTTTCAGTTTAAAAGACATTTTTATTATTGCAAAAACATTAATTACCCAAAATCCCAATGTATTTTTGCTCTCTGGCATGCTCACCAGTGCGGACTGTATGCGCTTGAAGAGAGAGAAAAAACCACGGTTATGATATCACGTTCAAATGACGGCGAGATTATTGCACAGGCAGGAAGCGCAATGGGTTTAAATGTTGTGAGAGGCTCTCAAAGAAGAATGGGCGCTACGGCCGCACTTGAGCTAATTGATGCAATCAAAAACGGCAACAATGGCGCTCTTACAATTGATGGCCCAAGGGGCCCAAACAGAATTGTAAAAAAAGGAATAGTTGAAATAGCCAAAATTACGGGTGTTCCCATAGTGCCTATGAGCTGGTATTCGCCTTCAAAATTTATGCTCAAATTAAAAACATGGGATGAATTCAGATTTCCTCTTAACTGTATAAAAATGAAAGCGCTCTACGGAGAGCCAATCTATGTGCCTGAAGATGCCACGGATGACGATATTGAATTTTACAGAAAAAAGGTAGAGGATGAATTAAACAGGCTCTATGATACTCTTAAAACCAATTTTAAAAAGTTGTAAAATTTTATCCTTGATTTCTTCTTGATTTTATTTTATCAACGGATGCTATAAATTCATCAGCTTCCATTGTTTCTTTTTCGATTAGTTCATGTGATAGTGCTTCAAGCACATCTTTGTTTTCGCTTAAAAGCCTCAATACTTTATTGTACTGTTCATCAACAATGGATTTAACCTCCTCGTCAATAATATAGGCTATTTGTTCGGAGTAATCCCTCTGATGCCCGAAATCTCTGCCCATAAATATATGTTCTTGAGATTTGCCATAAGTAAGGTTTCCGAGTTTATCGCTCATGCCCCAGGACATAACCATTTTTCTTGCGGTTTCAGACACTTTTGATAAATCGGAAGATGCGCCTGTTGAGATATTGTTTTTGCCGTATATAATTTCTTCTGCGGCACGACCGCCAAGAGTAATGGCAATCTGGCAAAGAAGGTCATTTTTAGAAGTATGGACCCTTTCATCCTTTGGTCTTGACCAAGTTATACCAAGAGCATATCCTCTCGGGATAATGGAAACTTTATGAAGTTCGTTTCTTGAATCTTCGAGCAAAACATTAATAAGGGCATGTCCGACCTCATGGTATGCCGTTGTTTCTTTATCTTCGTCGGTTAAGACTTTGCTTTTCTTTTCAATGCCCGCTTCAACTCTATCTATTGAATTATCAATATCATCCATTGTAATGCTTTCTTTATTTTTTCTTGCGGCAAGAAGCGCAGCCTCATTTAAAAGATTTCTTAAATCAGCTCCCGTGAACCCTGATGTTCTTTTTGCAAGCACTTTAAGGTCAACCGAAGGTGCTAAAACTTTATTTTTGGAGTGAACCTTTAAGATGTCCTCTCTGCCCTTTATATCGGGGAGACTTATATAAATTTGTCTGTCAAATCTTCCCGGGCGAAGAAGGGCGGTATCTAATATGTCGGGGCGGTTTGTTGCGGCAATAACAATAATATTGGTATTTTCATCAAAACCATCCATCTCAACAAGAAGTTGATTTAATGTCTGTTCTCTTTCATCATGTCCGCCTCCGAGCCCTGCACCCCTTTGGCGGCCGACTGCATCAATTTCATCAATAAAAATTATACAAGGTTGATGTTTCTTAGCCTGTTCAAATAAATCTCTTACACGGCTCGCACCGACACCAACAAACATCTCAACAAAATCAGAACCCGATATGGAAAAGAAAGGAACGCCCGCTTCCCCTGCAACGGCTTTTGCCATTAAAGTTTTACCGGTACCGGGTGCTCCGACAAGCAAAACACCTTTCGGAATTTTTGCGCCGAGTTTAGTGTATTTCTCGGGTGCCTTAAGAAAGTCAACGATTTCTTCAAGTTCTTGCCTTTCTTCATCAATACCTGCAACATCTTTAAATGTCATTTTAACTTTTGATTCCTGAAGCATTTTTGCTCTGGATTTACCAAAATTCATAGCGGCAGAACCGCCCTGTTGAATTCCTCTCAAAATGAAGATAATCATGATGATAAAAAATATCGGTACGACAAACTGCCCAATTGTAGATAAAATAGAGCCTTCTTGTTGTTTTTTAACATTAATATCGACGTTGTTTTCTTCTAATACGGAATACAAGGTATCGGAGTTTTCAGGAATAGACACTTTATATTGAACAGTGGGTGTTTGAGAGTCCATAACGGATGATAAAAAATCGGAGCCTTTTTTTGTATTTATGGTTTGAGCTTTTGTATTGTTTTCATCAAAAGGTATTGCGTACAAAAAGTCTTTAGATATTACAACACTTGATATTTCACTATTTTGAACTTTCTTTAAAAACGTGGAATAAGAAATTTCGCTTGTAGAAGTGTTTGGCCCCACAAGTGCCATAACGGCAATAATTGCAGCAATTATTGCGACTATTATATAAACTCCCAATGATTGATTATTTTTCATTTTATCCCCTTAAAAACTTAAAGTCTATTGCCATTATATCAAAAGAATAATAAAATGTTAATTGAAGTTCTATACATTATACGAGGTCAAATTGTCAGTTGCATTCTTATCACTAGGCTCAAATCACGGTGACAGATTATCCGTTATTCAACAGGCGGTAAATTTTTTAAGCAACGATAATTCTATAGAAGTTAGAGCGGCTTCATCTTTTTATGAAACAGAACCGTGGGGCAAAAAAATCAACCTTGGTTTGTAAATGCCGTTATAGCAGTAAGAACAAATCTTTCCCCAATAGAACTTTTAAGAGTTTGTCAGGATATTGAAGCAAGGCTTGGCCGAAACAGGAATAAGGAAGAAAAGTGGGGTGAAAGACCGATAGATATTGATATTCTTTTTTACGATAACCTTGTTTTTTCTAATGAAATACTGACTATCCCGCACCCTTATGTACATAAAAGAGCATTTGCGCTTGTTCCTATGCTTGAAATTCAACAAAGTTACGTTCATCCCGTTTTAAATAAAAATATTTTAGAGCTCCATGAAGAACTTGAGGACCCCGAAGATGTCTTTTTGTACGGCACAATTTCAGGTTCAAGGCTTGAATAATGCCTAAAATTCCAAAAATAGCAATAATAGGCGCAGGCCCAGCAGGAATTTACTGTGCAATAAAAATATTATCCGAAATTGATGCCAAAATAGATATATACGAAAAAAATTCTCCCCTTCATACCTTGTTACCGACGGGAAATGGCAGATGCAACCTTTCATACAACGAATTTGATAATAAAATTCTTGCCTCAAATTACCCGAGGGGTGAAAAATTTTTATATTCGGTTTTTGCCAAATACTCACCCTTTGATACAATAAAAGACTTCAATGATATGGGCATTAAAACATATATTCAGGACGATGGAAGGATTTTCCCCATAAAAAACTCTGCCAAATTTGTAAGGGATACACTTTTATCTAAGTTAAAAAATAAAGTAAACTTTATTAAAAAAGAAGTAAATGAAAAATTAACAGGTTATGATGCGGTTATTTTATCAGTCGGCCTTAAAAATTATCCTAAAATCATGCAAAGCTACGGTCATACAATTATTGATATAAAACCTTCATTAGTAGGGCTTAAAATCAAAGAAAAAGAATTTAGCGAGCTTGAAGGGGTGAGCTTTAATGATGTAATATTTACAAAAAACGGAGTGTCGGGCCCCTTTATATACAAATTGAGTTCTTATATGGCATATAAAGATTTTCCCTATAAAATTAAAATTCCGCTTATTTGTACCGATAAATTAACAGAATATGTTAAATTAAATCCAAAAAAACAATTTAAAAATGCGCTTTCAAATTTTATACCAAAATCGCTTGCAGGGGTTTTAATTAAATCGGATGTAAATTGTGCAAATACAAAAAAAGTCGATATAGAAAAATTAGAGTACCTTAATTTAACCGCAACGGGTTACGACAACAACGGTGAAATAGTTCATGCGGGCGGAGTAAAGCTTAATGAAATTGATAACAACTTTAAATCTAAAATATATCCTAACTTATGGATTATAGGCGAATTACTTGATGTGGACGGACTGTGCGGAGGGTTTAATCTTCAGTTTTGCTGGTCATCTGCCGCAATTTGCGCCAAGAACATAGTTCAACAGTTAAGAGGATAATATATCCCTTGATGAGTGTTTCTTTGTTCTAAAAATAAATCTATTTTATTTTGAGTTTCAAATTTGTTCTTTACCCAAAGAGGTGCAACAAGTTCAGCCAGAAGCCCCGTACCTGCCGTTCTTTGAACAACGGTATAAGGGGGCATAATCTCGATAAAATCGCATAAAATATTGCAGTATTCATCTTCCGTTAATAATTTTATAGGGCGCATTTTATAAATTTCATGGAGTGGAGAATTTTTTAAAACGGTTAAAACGTGGAATTTTATACCGTCTATTCCAAGTTTAGAGAGTTCTCTTGCTGTCACCATCATATCTTCATAAGTTTCATTTGGAAGCCCGATAATAACATGTGCACAAACTTTTATCCCGTATTTTTTTGTTAATTCAAAAGCATATTTAAACGAATCAAAGTTATGACCCCTGTTTATAAGTTTAAGAGTTTTATCGTTAGCGGATTGAACACCGTATTCAATCCATGGATTTTTGTATTTTGAAATCAGTTTAATTTTATCTTCATCAACACAATCAGGACGGGTTCCGATTGAAATTCCAACCACTCTATCATCAATAAAAGCTTCATCATAAACTTTTTTTAGATATGCAATATCGGCGTAGGTGTTTGTGTAGGCTTGAAAATAGGCAATGAATTTTTTTGCGTTATATCTTGCAGGCAGGTTATTGATTGCAGCTTGAACCTGCTCGTATATGGAAAGTTTAGAGGAATGCGATAAAGAAAAACTTCCGGAGTTATCACAAAATATACACCCCTTATCTGAAATTGTACCATCTCTGTTTGGACAGGAAAATTCGGCATCAATAGTTATTTTATAAACTTTTGTGCCGAATTTATCTTCCAAATATTTACTGAATTTGTAGTATCTGTCTTTAATTTTCTGATTCATCATCTTGTTTGGGCGGATAGGTATAATGTTCGCCGCATTTAGGACAAATAACTTCCTGTTGCTGCCCTTCTTTAAGAGTAACCACTTCAAAAAGTTCCTTGCAGCTTGAATTTGAACATCTGATAGCCCATGTTGGTCTTACTATTCTTGCCATATATAATCTCCAAATAAATCTATATAACTATTTTATAATACGTTTTAAAAATTGGCAAATAGTTGAATTATCTTATTTTTTAGTTACAAAAAATAAAATCAAACTAGATAGAATTATCAATAATAAAATTAAAATCTTTAAGCCCCTGATTTCTTTTTGGAGAGTATGAATAAGCACACTTTAGGCCTGATGGTTTATCATCATTAATTAAAATTCTCTCCCCCATAGGGACATCAAATATTATTTTATTATATCTTATTTTGTTTTTAGATAGAAACTCTATTGTGCGCTCTTTAGCTTCAATTTCTCTTGCAGTCAGTATAAGGATATAATCGCCTTTCGGTATTGAATTAAAAAAATCAACAACCCCATCAAGAAGTTTTTCTTCCCCATTTAAATATCCGTTATGTTCAACAAGTGTACCGTCTAAATCAAATACCCATGTATGATTTAAGGGTGATAGTTTTAAATTTGTCATAGTGTTTTAGTTTCCTTGGTTTAAAATTAAAGTTTTGAAATTTTATCAACAATGTTACCTATAAGCATATTATCATCAATTTTATGGCAGTTGTATTCAAATATTAAATCAGAATGAACAAAAGGGTAGCCTTTAATAGAAAGGGATTTAATTGTTTTATCCATAAGCTCGTTATTGGATGTGTACAAATTTTTATATAAAACAAACATTGGCTTATCAAGATAAGACAATATTTCGCTAAAACCGCTTCTAACGGTAATTATGCCACAAGATAGTTTAGCAAGGGAAACAACCTCCTTATGAGATAAAAGAGTGTGCTCATATTTTTCCATCCATTTTTTTGGTTTTATGGAATTAATATAAATATCATAACCAAGCTCATTTAATTTTTGTGTAATATTTATCCAAAAATCGTCGTCCATCTCGCCAAAAGAATCAGCTTCAGGGGCGATAAATATAAAGTTATCCAAATTTAAATTAAGTGAATTAATTTTTTTATTTATTTCATCCAATTCACCATTCTTGTAAACCAAATCTTTTTTTGTAACCTCAGAGGGCAAAATATCTAATAGCTCAATAAATTTATTAAAAATATGCTTATCTAAACCTGAATCTGAGGGATAAATTTTAACAACTTTCTTACCTTCAAATTCAAATTCCGTATCGGCACGAGGCACCTTAAAATTTGGCAATATTTGTATCTCAGGTAAAATTCCATCCCAAAAAAGCTCGAACATCTTTTTATGGCAGGTGCTATAACATAAAAATTTTGTGTTTTTATATTTCTTTAAAAGTGTTTCAATAAGAAAAGCACTTATGAGATAAGATTCTCCGTGGTGCCCGCATAAGATAAATATGTTTTTATCTTCAGGCAGAATATATTTTTTATACTTATTTAAAAAATCATATCTATGGTCTTTTGTTTTAAATAAAATATTAAAAAAGTAAATCTTTTCGATAAAATCTTTTCTGAATGATTTAATTATAGGGATATTCATCAGTTTTAAGATTTTTATTTGCGGAATATGATATTTAGCCCTAAGGGTTTTTATTAAGCCAAAAAATATCTCCTTTTTATCGACTCTTTTACCAATGTATTCAAAGAAAAAAACTTTATTTAAAAAATAAATTTTTTTTATCTTAATACCATTTTTTATAGTTTTAACTATTTTTATAAACATAAAAACCTTATATATACCGATATCAACTTTTATAAAATTTCATTCAGCTTGATTGTGCCTCTGTAAAATGCACCGCAAATTGAATCGTAATCTTCCCATGCATATGTCGTTAAAGAAAGCCATATTATAGCATGCAAAAATTTAATCTTGAATTTATTAACGTTTGGAATAAGTTCAAAGAAATATTCTTCCATATCGGCCCAGTTATTTGGCTTAATTGCCATTTCAACTTCTTTATCTTTAATATCTAAGGTAAATTTTTTGCGGTTAAATTGGTCATATTCACCGTTTATTGAATAATAAAGTTTTGCCCAATCGTAATCAACATCCCCATATAATTTTGTTTTACCAAAATAACCCCTCGGGTCAATTAATACGGGCTTCATATTAAAAGTATCAAACATTAAATTTGAAAAAGTACAATCCCCATGGATAAGGCTGAATGTTTCAGGGAATATCTTTTCAACCGTATTTTTTAGTTCCTCTTTCATAAAAAACGGGTTTTTATAGTATGAGCCGTTAATTTTAATAAATTCATCCCCAGCAAAGGGAATTAAGTTTTCAACTTTAGATAGTCGAGAGAGTGTCTTATATAAAAAGTTTTCCCTGCAATCATCAAGGTTGACCGGGATTTTTGGCATTAGGTTATGAAGTGAAATAAGAGCATCAATAAGGGATTTTAAAATTTCTTTTTTCTGGCTTACGGTAAGGCAATCGTATTCAAAAATGTTTTTGCCCATAACCTTTTTCATTATTAAAGGCTCAAATTCAAGAATTTTTGGAATAAATTCAAAACCGAGCTTGTCAACTTTTTTATACCAGTTAATCTCATCTTGAGCAATTTTTTTGCCTTGTTCGGTTATTCCCTTTTTAATTACAATGTCGTCTTTAAATTCCATAGAATTAAAAGGGCGGCATCTGAATGTTGAATTGTTGTTATCAGAATACGATAGAAGTGTTCCAATTTCTTTTGTACCGTATAAATCAAGCCTTTTGAAGGGGATATTATTTTTATTTAGCCAATCAACAAAAGCACCTTCTTCAACTATGTTTTTAAGAGGTTTTTTATTTTCAAAGATAAATAACCCTGCAACCCCATCATCTTTAGAGGGGATTTTTACAAATTTATCATCAATATAAGACCATCTGCACTCAAAGTCTTTTGAAATTCCGACATAATTTCCCTGGATTGGAAAATCGGGTAATTTAAAATCGGGAGACAGTATTAAATCACACCAAACTATCATAAAGGGTTCATTGTCCGAAAAACCCGTAATTGCATCTTTGATGCCTGAAATTGTACCTTGGGATTTAGCCTGTATAATTCTATAATCGTAATCATTGGCAAATGCTTCAAGGTATTTTTTTAAAACATCAATTTTATAGTCAGCAATTATTGAAAACTTTGCATCTTTAAACTTTTGAAAAAGGTAAAATATAATGGGAAGATTGTTAACCGGAACCAAACATTTAGGTTTATTTCTTGTAAGCCACTCAAGTCTTGTGCCCTTACCTCCGGCCTGTATAATAATTTGCATAATATGTCCTCTTTTACCAGATAATAATATAACAGGAAACAAAATAGTGCAAATTTTAAAAAACGGGCTTTTATGATATTATTAAATAAAAGTAAAAGCAGGGGGGATAATGAAAAAAGCTCTTATAACAGGTATTACGGGTCAAGACGGAAGCTATCTGGCGGAATTTTTGCTTGAAAAAGGGTATGAAGTCCACGGCATGAAAAGAAGGGCATCTTCTTTTAACACGGCAAGAATAGACCACCTTTATCAGGATATTCACCATGAGGGAAATTTTAAACTCCACTACGGTGACCTTTCGGATTCATCAAACCTTATAAGGCTTGTTTGCGAAATTGAACCTGATGAAATATACAACCTTGCCGCACAATCCCATGTTAAAGTTTCCTGGGATTGCCCCGAATATACGGCGGATTGTGATGCACTGGGCACTCTAAGGCTTCTTGAAGCAATAAGAATGAACGGTTTTGAGAAAAAAACCAAATTCTATCAGGCTTCAACATCTGAACTCTACGGGCTTATACAAGAACCCATTCAAAATGAAAAAACACCTTTTTATCCAAGAAGCCCCTATGCGGTTGCAAAACTTTATGCCTATTGGATATGCGTAAACTATAGAGAAAGCTTTAATATGTTTGCATCAAACGGGATTTTATTCAACCATGAATCCCCGAGGCGTGGTGAAACCTTTGTTACAAGAAAAATTACAATGGCGGCAACCAAAATTAAAATGGGTTTGCAGGATAAATTATATTTAGGAAACCTCTCTGCAAAAAGGGACTGGGGTCATGCAAAAGATTACGTAGAAGGCATGTGGAAAATTCTTCAACAGGATAAGCCCTCTGATTATGTACTTGCAACGGGAATTACAACCTCTATCAGAGATTTTTGCAAAATGACATTTAATGAGCTTGGAATTGAGCTTGAATTTGTAGGAAGCGGAGCAGATGAAAAAGGGGTGGATAAAAAAACGGGAAATGTGTTAATTGAAGTTGACCCGAGGTACTTTAGACCCGCAGAAGTTGATTTACTATTGGGCGATAGTGCAAAAGCAAGAAAAGAACTCAATTGGGAGCCAAAATACAATCTTAAATCCTTGATAAAAGAAATGGTAAAAGAGGACCTTAAACTTGCAAAGAAAGAAAAAACTCTAAAAAGCCACGGGTATGAAGTATTAATTCCGCAGGAAGGATAAAATGGACGAAAAAATATTTGTTGCAGGCCATAAAGGGCTTGTTGGAAGCGCAATTAAAAGAGAGCTTGAAGAAAGAGGATACAAAAATTTAATATGTAAATCTCATAGCGAACTTGATTTAGAGGACGCAAATTCGGTTACAAAATTTTTTGATGAATATAAGCCCGATTATGTTATACTTTCCGCCGCAAAAGTCGGGGGAATACTCGGGAATAATTCTTATCCTGTTGAATTTTTTGTTAAAAATATGAAAATTCAATTGAATGTAATTGAAAATGCCTACAGAACAAACGTTAAAAAATTGATATTCTTGGGTTCAAGCTGCATTTACCCAAAATCAGCGCCCCAACCTCTAAAAGAAGAATACCTTTTGGATGGTAAACTGGAAAAAACTAATGAGATGTATGCTCTTGCAAAAATATCGGGTCTAAAGCTTTGCGGGGCATATAACAGAGAGTATAATACAAACTATATATCCGTTATGCCTTGTAACCTATACGGACTAAACGATAACTATGACAGTCAAAATGCCCATGTACTTCCAATGCTTATAAGAAGGTTCCACGAGGCAAAAATAAACAATCAAAAAGAAGTTACAGTCTGGGGCACTGGAAAACCCTTAAGAGAATTTATGTTCGCAGGCGACCTTGCAAAATGCATAGTGTTTTTATTGGAAAATAAAAATGCAAGTGATATAGGCGAATTCATTAATATTGGAACGGGAGAGGAAGTCACCATTTTTGAACTTGCAAACATTATAAAAGATGTTGTAGGTTTTATGGGAGATATTACTTTTGATAATACAAAACCTGATGGAACATATAGAAAAGTTATGGACGTATCAAAAATAAAATCCTTAGGCTGGAGCGCAAAAACCCCTCTAAAAGAAGGAATTAAAATAGTATACCAAGACTTTTTAGAAAATAAAAATATAAGGAAAAATCCCATAAACTAATGAAAATTTTTGAAAAATTAAAAAAGAACATACTAAAATTTTTTCCCCCGTATAAAACTTGGGGGGGGGGGGGATTGAAAATTGTAAATTTGCAAGGCGGACTTGGGAATCAGATGTTTGAATATGCCTTTGCAAAAGCCATAAGCAATAAAATGGGGATAAAAATTTTATTTGATAAAACTTGGTTTGATATACAGGACACCAGCAACAAAATAAGCCCAAGAAGGGAACTTTTGCTTGATAAAATTTTTAATCTAAAACTTGACTATGCAACAGATACGCAAATAAAAATAGCAAAAGGTAAAGTTATATTCAGGAAATTTTTTCGGGATATATTTAAAATAAGAAACAAATACTCCGGCGAAATTACCATAAACTATTCTACAAGAAGCAATAAAAGGCTTTATCAAAAAATTAAGAATAAAAGATATATAGGAGGGTACTTTCAAAACTCCGGATACTTTGAAGATATAAAAGAGCTTTTAATAAACGATTTTAAATTCCCAACGGATAAATTAAACGAAAATAATCTTGAATTATTAAAAGAGATTAAAGAGTGCAAAAATTCCGTATTTATACATATAAGAAGGGGGGATTTTTTAAAGTATGATAAATGGGCACTTGATAATTCTTACTATCAAAATGCCATTAAATATATAAAAGATAATGTTGAAAATCCAAAATTTTTTATTCTTGGCGAATTTGAATGCGGCTTTTTAGAGAATAATTTTAATATGGATACCAATTATAAAGTTATAAAAAATCAAAATAATGACCCGTATTTTGATTGGGTCGATATGTATCTTATGACCCAATTTGCTCACGGGATAGCATCAAATTCAACATTTTGTTTCTGGGGAGCGTATTTAAATCAAAACAAAGATAAAATCATTGTGTGTCCTGATGTTTACCCCGTTAATAACACAAAGGTTCCATGCAAAAATTGGGTCAAAATTAAGACAGGTTTATTAACTGAAAATACGGAAGTTTTAACTCTGAGGAATACAAAAATCAGTCTTTAGGGTTTATAAAATCAGTTTGTACAAAAACTCGATACAAACAAAGACGTAAAAATTGATTTTGGAGAATACAAAGCTAATGAAGTTGATAAAGCTGACAAATGCGCAAAAGACCAGAACTTTGAAAATATGGAAAAACGCATTTGGCCCTTTTAATTTAGATAAAGACGTCTCAATTACATCAGATAAAGCACAAGAAATTTTCGGTGCGGTTGATATGCCGGACAATGACGGAGCTTCTGACGGGAATATAAATACAATATATATGTTTCAATGCTTTTGTCGGATAAACTGTATAATGCAGTATGTAACGGGAAAAACTTTGCATTAGTCTGAATGCAAAAGGATAAAAAAGGAGAAGAAGGGATTCGAACCCTTGGTACGTTATTCACGTACGACGGTTTTCAAGACCGCTCCGATCAACCACTCCGGCACTTCTCCAAAAGATTGATAAATTTATTATCAGCTAAACAAAAATATTTGTAAAGAAAAAATTAGGGCGCCCTTATTTAATAAAGGCGCCTTGAATAATTATTGAGCAAAGTTCAATTTTTTAAGAACTTTATCAGTTATATCAATGCCGCCATGGAATACAACTCTTGAATCAAGAACGGTATCTATTTTAGATTCAAGTGCCACCTGTTTTATTGCATTATTTATAGCAGCATCAATTTCGCTTTCTTTTTTTTGTCTGTATTTTTCAAGTGCATCTTGTTTTTGAGCAAATGCTCTTGCAGTTTGGTCCTCAAAGGTTTTCTTTTGAACTGCGGAATCTAATTTTTTAAATTCTTTTTCTTTATCCAAAAGATAGCGTTGTAATTCGTTTGATTTGTCCTCTAATTCGCTCATGGCGGACTTTGCTTTGGAATAGTTTGTGACAAGTTGTCTGTAATTAACCATGCCAACGGTATCAGCATAAGAAGGCAGAACAAAACCTAATACCAATAAGAGTGCAAAAATTTTATTTTTCATAAAAAAACTCCCCTACATATCAATGAAAGAGATTATAACAAAAATTAAATGTTTAGTAAATACACCATTAAGTGTTCTTGATGTTTTTATAAGTACGTTGTACAATTTTAATTCGGACCGCAAAAAAGGAAACTATATGCCAAGAACATACACCCAAAGAAAACCGGAAGAATATAATCTTTTTAGAACAGTATTTACATGGATAACATGTAATCTTGTTTACGGTCTTTATTATAAACTTGCCTGCAATTTAAAGGTTATGGGAAAAGAAAATGTCCCCAAAAAAGGCTTTTACATTGTGGCATCAAACCATGTAAGCGCCGTTGATCCTTTTCTTATGGTTTATGCAACAGGCCGTCCCATAGCTTATATGGCAAAAAAAGAACTGTTTGAATCAAAAACGGGAAGATTTTTCTTGAATTTACTCGGTGCATTTGCCGTTAACAGAGAAAAACTTGAAGTTTCAACAATTAAAACCGCAATAGGAATCAAGAAAACAAACTGGCTATTGGGGCTTTTTCCGCAAGGAACAAGAGAAATTGACGGGAATATGGAACACATATCAAGAGGGTTTGCGGCAATTGCTAAAACAACAAAATCAGATATTATACCCGTTGCAATAACCGGAGCAACAAAAGAAGAAAGAAAACCGTTCAGAGGAAATATGAAAATCAAAATAGGCAAACCCATTGCCTACAGAGAAAATACTCAAGAAATGATTGATATATGGATAAATGCCGTGTCTGAATTAAGTAAGGAAGAAGGATTAAAAGAAAATGAATCCAAAGAAGCTGTCTCATAGGAATTATGCCAAGAAAAGCGCTAAAGATTTCAATATATTAACCCGCCTCTATCAGATATATGCTCTGAGGGTTCTTTTTATACCCTTTATGGCATTTCCTTTTTATAAGTTTAGAATTGAAAGAAATCAAAATGTGCCAAAAAAATCTTCATACATTGTGGCATCTAACCATATTTCATACTTTGACCCTTTTATTGTGTCATGGGCGGCAGATAGAAAACTTGCGTTTATGGCAAAAAAAGAGCTTTTCGAAAATTCATCATATATGGCAAGAAACATATCAAGACTGGGCGGATTTCCCGTTAACAGAGAAAAACTTGAAGTTTCAACAATTAAAACTTCAAAAGACGCTCTTAAATCCGGCTGGAGCCTGTGCATTTTCCCTCAAGGGGGGATAAGAAAAAATAAAAAGATAGAAAGCATAAATAAAGGTTTTGTTGTGCTTGCCAAGATGACAAAAACGGATATTCTGCCCGTTTCGATATCGGGGCTTGAAAAATATAACTGGAACATTTTTAAAAGACAAAAAGTTGAAGTTAAAGTAGGAGAGCCCATTTCATACGAGCTTGATGCCGATACCATTATTGAGAACTGGAGAAAGCAGGTTTCAAATATGGCTGATTATGAACTTATGTAAAAAAATAGCAAAAATTTTTGTTGATTTTACTTTATTAACTGTCGACAAAAAAAATTAGTATTATACCTTTATGCAATTAACAACACCTCTTTTATCATATTTAAAAGACACAACAAAAATAGCTCCCATGCTTCTCATTGAAGTGCCGACATCGGCAGGAAGAACATATCAAGGGTATAAGCGTGGAGGCAAGGCGGAAGCAAGAGAAAGAGTTTGCGAAGAATCTCTTGGTGCTGCCGTTTGGCTTTTTGGTGTTGCTTCATTTAACAAAATAGGAGATTTTATAGGAGAAAAAATACTCAAACTTAAAGATTTATCGGTTGATACCGGATGTGATTCTCTAAGAAACCCCTCAAGTTATATAAAAGATAGGAAGCTTTTATGTGCAACTTATAAATTTTCTAAGATAGGGCTTTCTGCCATCCTTGGTTCACTTGCAATGGGTGTTGCGGTTCCAAAAATAAAAATGTCAATGACAAACGCATTCAGAATGCAAAACGGCTTAGAGCCCATACCGAATAAAAATTCCAAAGACGGTAAATTTCACCCCATATGGTCTGATAAACTGGTATCTTGCTTTATTAAATACAATAAAGAAATGATAAACGTATCGGGGCAAATGAATCATGATGATGACGAAAATCAAAAAATCGGCCCTATAAATGTTTCCATGGAAGATTTTATAGCCAAAACAAAAAATCAAAAATCTTCATCTACCGCTTTTAAGGGCGCACTGGATAAAATTTTATATGCAACTCACAACCTTGAAAATAATACGGCATGGCGCCTTTTATCAACTGATGCGGGCACGCTTACGGGAAGGGTGGCTAATTCAAGAAACAAAAAAGAAGGAATAGAATATTTTGTAAGGGATTCTATTTCAAGCTTTGCATACATATTTGCGGCGCCGCTTTTCACTTCATTGATAAGAAAAATATCAAATACGCCAAACATTCACCCGAAAGGAGCAAATAATGTTGGAGAGCTTCTGAAAGCCGAATTAAGAAAAAATCCGAACCTTGGAATTGATGAAATATCGGAAAATATTCTAAACACTAATAACAATGATTTTGCAATTCAAAACCTTGTGTTTGATGATAACGGAACAATTCCCTTAGAAAGATTTCAAAAACAAACGGGCGGAATATTTTTTAATAAAGCAAATGAAATGTCAAAATTGCAGCCTGAATATATAACTAAAGATGGGGTTAAATATTCAATACTGTCAAAAATGCAGGTAGATGACATTGCATCAAATTCAATTACCTCCGACCCTAAATTTTTGAAAAAAGCAATATCGGATGTTACGGGCGGTAAATCTGATGATGTAAGACGTTTCATTTCAAGAAAAAAACTTGAAGAAATAAGAGAAAGCTTTGATGATTACATTAGAGATTTTTGTAAATATGCTGAAAAACACTCTAAAGACAAAAAAATAACGGAAAATATAATAGATAAATATACCAAAAATTTAAACAGAAAATCACTTTTTATGCATTTAGCGGGAATTGGCTTTGCAGTCTTTCTTTTAGCGGATTTAATTCCCAAATTCCAATACTGGGTATCTGAAAAATTAACAGGTGTTAAAGAATTCCCCGGAACAATCGGATATGCAGATTCTAAAACGGACATGTAGGCAATAACATTTATCGGGATTTTTTGGCTCTGATAATGCTATAAACTCAATTTACCATGAGGTTTAGTTTAGCAATCATATTTTTATTTTTTATTTTAATGCCTGTCCATTCTCAAACAATATCGGGAAACGTAAGACAGGATGAAGTTTTAAATAAAAAAAGCATCGTAATAGATTCAAACACGCAAAAGCCCATTAAGGGCGCTAAAATATATATGCCAAACTATAACTTTAATACAACAACCGATAGTAACGGCAGTTTTCAGTTAAACGCACAAATTGAGGATAGGGCAATTCTTCAAATTGAAAAAGAAGGGTACCGCCCGTTTTCAATTACGGTTGATAAATCAATTACAACAAGACCCCTTAAACTCGGCATTCAAAAATTAAACTCATCAGATGTTTATACGGAAGCGGGAGTATTTCATCTGGGGGATGATGTTTATTCGGAAAATTCCGCAAACTGTATGCAGTTTAGGGCAAAACCCATTGGAGCGTACTATTCAAAAGAAGTAAGTCTGAAAGGATATAATAGCTCAAAAGAGGCGGTTATTGTGTTTGGCTCCGTTATAGGGCTTGATACCAAGCTTGCAAAGGAACTCGGGCAAAATTCAATAGTAAGTGTTTATTCTTCGCCCGTAGAAATTATATTTAACGGACAAAAAATCGGAGAGTTAAATATGAACGGAGACAATCAACAAATAGTAATCCCTAGCATGTTAATTAAAGAAAAAAATCAGCTTACGGTAAAAACAGGGAAAAATATATTCCAGCACAACTACACAGACTATGACGATATGGAATTTGCAAACCTTAGAATAGAGCTTAGAGATAAGGTTTTTGCGAATAAATAGCGTTATAAAAATCCAGTGCTAATTTTGTTTTAGCAACATTATGTACCCTTATATAATCAACTCCCGATTGAATTAAATAAAAGCTTGAAAGCATTGTAATATCATCCAACATATTATTATCGGACGTATTAACCAAACTTTTTAAAAACCTTTTTCTTGAGGTACCTGCCATCATTTTAAACCCGAGAGATTTAAATTCTTTAATTTTTTCCAAAAGCTTAAAATTTTGTTCGATATTTTTTGCAAAGCCAAAACCGACATCCAAAATAATATTATCTCTGTTTATTTCTGAATTTGAAATTCTATTTAATAATTCATTGTATACATCATCTTCTATTTGGTTATAATCGCATAAATTATCCATATCGGATGGAAGGCCCCTTGAATGGGTAATTACAATTTTAGAATTATATTCTTTTATGATTTTTTCCATATCTTTATCGTATTTGAGCCCCGATACATCATTTATTATGTCTGCTCCAAGTTCAATAGCCGACTTTGCAACAAGAGAACTTCTTGTATCAACGGAAATAACTATATTTGTTTTTTTTAATTCGCAAATAACGGGCTTAAGCTTTTTTATTTCATCTTCTGGGGATATTTCAGAAGAATTGGGGTTTGTGGCGGCAGCTCCTATATCAATTATATCGGCACCCGTATCAATCATATTATGAGCATAAAAAATGGCATCATCCATATTTTTATACTTATTGCCATCAGAAAATGAATCTTTGCTTAAGTTTAAAATTCCGACTATTTTAACTTCGTTTTTTTTATAATAAAGATTAATTTGCTCCTCAATTAAATCAGAGATTAAAGGTAAATTAAAGGGCTGATTTTTAAGGTTTTTAGAAATTTCTTTAAGTTGTTTTATACTTCCCGATAAAATTAAATCCGATTTATCAATTGTGTTTGTTAAAACATTTTTATTAATAGCAGCATCAGTACCCATTGATAGTGCGGTTTGTTTTATAATAGTTGCCATGGGGCAAGTTAAATTATAAATTTTGAGCACTAAAAAGTTATGCTTATTTGCCGCATATTTTATATAGTTTGTATCAAAACCTATTTTATCTAACTCGTCAATTGGGTTAATATCATGGATGGTTTTTATGTAAAATTGCATTTAATTATTTTACAGGTACAATGAAAAAATAACAATACCATAAATTTTAATTAGGAGATATAAAAATGAGCGAAGCAGTTATAGTAAAATTAGAAGCAACCGAAAGAACCGAAGGTAAAAATCCCCGCCAAATAAGGCAAGCAGGTTTTCTTCCCGTTACTCTTTATTCCAAGGATGTTAATTTAAATCTTCAAGTTAATACTCACGAATTTAAACTTCAGTACCAAAAGAATAAAGATGCAAAGTATGAAATTTCATTTGGGAAAAATAAATACAATGCTGAAATTAAAAACGTGCAGGTTAACTTTGCAACAGATGAATACCAATCGGTTGAATTTCAAGTAGTTAAATAAAATAATTTTAAACGGCTATGTCTAATCTTCTTCTATTTTGGAAGAATAAAATTCGGCATAGCTGTTTAGCATATTTATAAAGTGAGAATATCTTTCCATTCTCAATTTTAGCCAGCCAAGCATGGGGTTTGCCCCCGTTATTTTAATTATACGAGTCTGGGTGAAGCATTTTTTCTTTGACGAATAACCTTCTTCAAAAAACATCTGGTATCTGCAATTAAGCTCATCAATTAAACCTAAGAGAGTTTGAAGCCAAGCGTCTTGAAGTTCATCATTTTCAATTCTGTATTCTAAATACATTTTTGCTTCTCCTTGCCTGTATAAAGGCTATTTACATTTTGTTTTTTATTAACTTTAGGGTTATAATATTTAAATTGGATGGATTGAGTTTTTTTATGTATAAAGAATCATTTTGTAAAGTTTTATTAAGTTCGGGTGCAGAGATTTTTAAAGCTAAGGTTGCAGACAACTTCTTTTTGAAATTAAAAGGGATTATGTTTAAAAAGAACTTTACATACAGTGCGCTTATTTTCAAGGATTCTAACTGGATGCATTCCTTTTTTTGTTTTGTTAATTTTCATATCGTCTTTTTGGATAAAAACTTTAATGTTTTGAGAGTTTTTTATGACGTTAAACCAAACAGAATTTTACCCCCCGTCTGGAAGGCAAAATATGCAATAGAATATTTTGATGACAGTATTAAATTTGAAATAAACCAAAAACTTAAGGTGGAATTTAATGAAACAAGGAATTGACCCTAAGATTCTGGAGCAGGTTAAGTTAATGCCAAAAGCACCAGGCTCCTACCAGTTTTACGACAGAAACGGAAAAGTAATATATGTGGGAAAAGCAAAGAACCTTTTTAACAGGGTTAGAAGCTATTTTATACAAAACGATTCAATTAAAGTTAACGTTATGGTTCCAAAAATCGCAAAGATTGAATGCATTGTTGTCGATAGCGAAGTAGAAGCCTTAATTTTAGAATCGGAACTCATAAAAAAATACCTGCCAAGGTACAATGTTCTTTTAAAAGATGACAAAAAATTCCCCTACTTTTTAATAACGGATGAAAAGTATCCGAGAATTACGGTTGTAAGAAAGGCAAACAAAAACAAACTGAAAGGCAAATATTTTGGGCCATACACGGATTCAAGAGCAATGTGGGCAACATTGGAAGTGTTAGAGCGAATTTTTCCGCTAAAAAAATGTAAAAAACCAAAATTTAATACAAGGCCCTGTCTTTATTATGATATGGGACAATGTATGGCACCCTGCCAAAACCTTATATCACCTGAAGATTACAGAAAAATATTAAGCGATGTTGAACTGTTTTTAACGGGAAGAAGGTCTGAATTATTAAAAATCCTGAAAGAACAAATGATAATAGCATCAAACAATCTTGAATTTGAAAAAGCCGCAAATTATAGAAATTCCTATAACGACATCCAAAAAACAATGGAAAAGCAAAAGATAGTTTCTGAAAACACATCAACAAATAAAGATTATATTGGAGTGATAAGCGATAACAACATATTCTGTGCCGCAATTTTAGAAATAAGAGAGGGGTGTCTTGTTAACAAAAAAGATTTTGATTTTAAAGGAATACAAACAAGTGAAATCAGAGATTCAAAAGAAATAATAAAAGCCGTAATGAGAGAATACTATTCAATTATAAATGATTGTGACATTCCAAAAAACATTGTTGTGCAGGAATTGCCTGATGATAAACAAATTTATGAAGATTGGCTTTCAATGAGAAGGGGTACTAATGTTAAGATAATGGCGGCAAAATCGAATAAGGATATTGAGATACTTGAACTTTCAAAGAAAAATGCCGTCTATAACCTTGAACAACAGAAACTAAAATCAATTCAGGAAATCCAAAACGACTATAACGAGGTAGGTTCCTACATTAAAGACAAACTATTCTTAAAAAATTTCCCCCATATTGTTGAATGTTACGATATATCTCACATTCAAGGGACTAATACAGTGGCATCAAGAGTCGTTTTTGAAAACGGAGCTCCCAAAAAAAGCTTGTATAGAAAATACAAATTAAAAACAATAAAAAATGGTGAAGTAAACGATTTTAAGAGCATGAATGAAATTTTGGGAAGGAGATTAAAAAAAATTATAAACGGTACGGATTACACGCCCGATTTAATAATAATTGACGGAGGTAAAGGGCAGCTATCAAGCGCAAAATCTGCAATGGCAGAGTTAGGCCTCAATATTGACATGGTTTCTCTTGCAAAAAGAGAGGAAGAAATCTTTATATTAAACGATAAAAACCCCGTTATTTTTCCCATAAATTCACCATCTCTGCACTTTTTCCAGAGAATAAGAGATGAGGCACACCGCTTTGCAATAACTTTCCACAGACAACAGAGAAATAAAACAATGTTGCAATAATTTTTTTTCAGGGCTTTTTATTTTTATAAAAAATGTTATAATGGTAGTAACAAATTTTAAAGATAGGAAAATTACTTATGAATTTTAGACATGGCTCGCTTGAAAGCATTATTTTAAACGCACTTTGGGATTTAGAATCTCAAGGGATATACAAAAATTCCGTTAAGGATGTTTTTGACTATATTTCTGCGTCCCATACAACCAAAAGAGCATACACAACGGTAAAAACCGTAATGGACAGATTGTATGAAAAAGAAGTGCTCTTAAGAATTAAACAAGGTAAGAAATTTTTCTATCGTACCGCATATTCTTCTTATGACATTGTTGCAAACAGTTTGAAAAAAATTGCGCTTCAATATTGTAACAGTGACATGAATAAACTCATTGAGGTTGCAAATACCCTTATTAATTCTAATTTAGAGGAATCCGCTAAAATCTCTCAGAGGTAAACATTGGCTGATGATACGGATATAATTAAACAAAGAAGAATCTGCGCACAAATTCTTGTTGATGTTATACTGTCAAAAATCAAAGTACTTGATGCGCTTAAAAAAATCCCCAAAGAAACGGGAGATGATTCAATTAACACCTGTTTTCATATTCTTGTGCACTACGAATCAGACGAAGATTTAAGAAAAACCGATAACGTATATAAAGAAGTGCAGGACGATTTTTTGGTTGAGGCAGCAGAAATTCTTGCAAGAGGCGAAAACCTTCCCTATAATATTATAAAAGAATATAAAGATTACTATCAAAATTCGGATTTATTCTACAGAAAACCAAACAGGCATAACTTTATAAAACGTCTTTTAAAGTTTATAAATATATGATTAAAAATTATTTAAAAAGAAAACATAGGGCATCCGGTACACTTGAGTTTCTTGTGGTATTTGTTGTTCTTTTTATTTTTTTTATGACAATTACGGATATCGGGCTTTATTTTAGAGAAATATATCTTGTTCAGACAGTATCGGATGAAGCGCAATCAAAAATGAGCGCAAACGGTATCTGTATAAACGATATCGAAAAGACAAAAGAAATATTTAAAGATACTATACACACATTTTATAACACAATTCCAAATCTAACTCTATCAACAAAAGATGGTTTCAACTCTCTTGAAGATGACAACTACACTTTTAAATTTTTGTGCCATAAAGACAATCTGGTTGACAATATTATTTTTGAAAAAAAATATTCCGGGCTTTTTTTATTTAAACCTTATGTTTTGATAAAATCAAACAACTCATCCAATACATTATTTTATTAATTTGTTGCAGCATTTGAGTTCAAATGCTAATATTAAACAAGGAAAAAATAAAAAGAGATTGCATTGAATAGCGTAGACATAATTATACCCGTATATAACGAAGAGGACACAATTGAAAGTGTCCTTGAAGTTGTTGATAATACAGATTTTTGTGCATTACAAAAAAATATAATTATAGTTGATGATTGTTCTATTGATTCAACAAGAAAAATTCTTGAAAAGTATGAAAATAAATTCAAAATAATATATAAAGACAAAAATTCGGGCAAAGGCTCTGCATTAAGTGAAGGTATCAAACATTCAAACGGTGATATTATCGTGTTTCAGGATGCGGATTTAGAATATGACCCGAATGACTATTCAAAACTTATTTCTCTAATTGTGCATGGTGATGCTGACGTTGTTTACGGTTCAAGATTTTTAAATAAAAAAAACAATAACTTTATGATGCTCTCATTTCTTGCAAACAAATTTTTAACAATGCTTACAAACATCCTTTATAACTCAAATTTGACCGATATGGAAACATGCTATAAAGCAATAAGGAGAGATTGCATAAAAGATATAACGCTTGTTTCAAAGAAATTTGACATAGAACCGGAAATTACATCCAAACTCTTAAAGAAAGGAATAAAGATTTCGGAAGTTCCAATTTGTTACAATTCAAGGAACTATTCAAGCGGCAAAAAAATTACATTTTTGGATGGTTTAATGGCAATCTATACCTTGCTTAAATACAAATTCACAAACTAAAGGTTTTAAAAAACAGTGTCAAGTTTATATAAATCAAACAAATATACCCACTACACCGTAATGAAAGAAGAAGCGGTGGGTATGCTTTCAGTTGATAAAAACCCCGATAAAATATATATTGATGCAACACTTGGGGGCGGAGGCCATAGCGAACTTATATTACAAAAGCTTTCAAACAAAGGAAGGCTCATATCATTTGATGTGGATGATGAAGCAATTGAAGCATCAAAAGAAAGGCTGTCTGAGTACAAAAATTTAACCATAGTAAAAAGAAGCTATTCTGAAATAAAAGATGTTTTAAAAGAATTAAACATAGATAAAATAACCGGCGGGATAATATTTGATTTGGGAGCATCCTACAATCAGCTTAAATCAGAGCAAAGAGGATTTTCCTTTCTGAAAGATTCGCCGCTTGACATGCGTTTTAACAAAAATTCAAAACTCACCGCCCACGATATTGTAAACAATTATAAAGAAGAAAAACTTGTAGAGATTTTTTCAAAATATGGCGAAGAACACTATTCAAAACGCATTGCAAGAAAGATTGTAAACTCAAGACCAATTAATACAACTTTACAATTGGCGGATTTAATAGTTACCTCTACACCAAAAAACAAAAGTAAAATTCATCCGGCAACAAGGGTTTTTCAGGCAATCAGAATTGAAGTTAACAATGAGTTGTTAAATTTTGAAAATACACTAAAAGATGTGCTTACATTATTATCTTTAGGTGGTATAATAAGTGTGATAAGTTTTCATTCTTTAGAAGACAGGGTGACAAAACAATTTTTTAGAGAGTTTTCAAAAGAATGCAGATGTCCTTTTAATCAGCCTATATGTAATTGCGGCGGAAAAATTCTTGAACTTATAAATAAAAAGCCGATATCGGCTTCAATGTCAGAGATAAAAGAAAATCCTCCGTCAAGAAGCGCAAAACTTAGAGGGGCAAAAAAAATTTCCGATACTGGAGTACAAAATTGAACAACAATAATGTTAACAATATTACAAGGCTAAATGGCAATATTGAACATACCGCCGGACATTCATACGTCCGGAACCCGTATTCCGAAGAAAGACGAAACAAACAAAAAGCAAGGCAAAATCCCGTCATAAGCGGTTATTTTGTGAGGGAAAAATCATATAAAGAAATAATTATTTCCCGTATAAATACCGCACTTTGTTGTATTTTGGGAATACTTGTTTTAGCGTGTCTTATAAGTTATTATTTTGTTGTTGTTAATGAAATCCAATTAAGAAAAATAAGCAAAGAAACCATCGCACTAAACCTCGATAATTCCGATATGCAAAATAAGCTTGACAACCTTCAATCGTTCTCTAATGTTGATTTTCAGGTTTCAAAATTCAATATTTTGCAGCGTGCAAAACAGGTAATTGAAATTGCACCTCAGGACTTACCGGTTGTTGATTACGACAAAAAAACGGCAGATACCGGAATGAACAGATTTCTTGGCTATTAAAACCAAATAGCTTTTTTAGGGGGAGTACATTTGAATAAACCGTTTCAAAAACAGTTTGAAAATCGTATCGGTTGTTTGCAGTTTTTTTTCAATTTTTGTGTTGTGTTGCTTCTTATATATCTGTTTTTGACTCAGGTCTTTGATATAAGAGGGTACAGGGACAGGGCAAAATTCCAAAGGTCATCTTCTCCTTTTGTTTTAAGGGGGGAAATTGTAGACAGAAACGGGGTTAAGCTTGCTTCGGATGATACATCGTTTAATGTCTATGCGCACCCTCAATACTATGATAACACCCCAAAAGAGCTGGCAGAAAAATTGCAACCGCTTTTGAATTTATCTGAAAGCGAACTAATACAGAAGTTTTCAAAAAAAGATACGGTAATCCTGATAAAAAAAGGTATCAATAGGAAAACCGCCGACAAAATAAAGTTATTAAAACTAAGAGAAATTTCGCTTGAAGCCAAGAATAAACGTGTATATCCGCAAGGAGAGCTTGCTTCCCATGTGCTTGGATACTACAACCCTGATGCGGATATGGCGGGCGGAATTGAATATGTTGCGGGAGATTACCTTAAATATATAGACCGTTCAATAAAATACGAAAAAATGCCTAACGGAGATATTATATACAATCTGACGGTTGACCCCAAAGACGTTATCACACCCGTTATGGGTAAAACTCTAAAACTTACCATAGATTCTCCAATTCAACATATATGCGAAAAATACCTTTATCAGATGGTAAGAAAAACAAATGCACTAAGGGGAGCGGTTATTGTTATGGAGCCAAAAACCGGAGATATTTTGGCAATGGCGGTCTATCCCTATTACAATCCGAATAACTATGCAAAACACTCCCTTTTGGAACTAAAAAATTGGGCACTCACAGATGTTTACCCGCCGGGTTCAACCTTTAAAATTATAACGATAGCCTCAGCCTTTTTGAATAACAAAATAAATAAAAATACCAAAATTCTTGATACCGGAAAAATGAAAATAGGCTGGTGGGAAATTTTAAACTATGATTACGGACAAAAAGGCGCCCCCGGGCTTATTGATTTAGTTTATCTTTTTCAACATTCAAGCAATATAGGAAGCGTTAAGGTTGCCCAGATGATGAGCCCGGAAGAATTTTCTCAGGCGCTTCAATTGTTCGGGTTTGGTGCAAGAACGGGAATAGATTTGCCGGGAGAATCTACGGGCCTTTTACCTAACCCCTCAACCTGGGATAGTGCAACACATGCTTCAATGGGTTACGGATACGGTTCTTCTGTTACTGCAATTCAAATGGTATCAGCGGTTAACGCAATTGCTAACGGCGGAGTTTGGGTCAGTCCGCATGTTATAAAATATAGCGATGATGAACTTGAAAGCAAACTTACAAAAAGAAGAATTATGACGGAAGAACAGGCAAAAGACATAACGGACCTACTTGTTGAATCAATTGAACGAGGCAAATCTCCTGCCAAACTGGATGACTATTATGTTGCCGCAAAAACAGGTACTTCAAGGCGCCCTAACGACAACGGGGTTGGGTATTCAAACAAACTTTATACGTCAATGGTAGGCTTTCTTCCCGCCACAAACCCGAGAGTTACAATATATGTAGTTGTCGATTCTCCGCAAGGAGGCGGCATCTGGGGTTCAACAGTTGCAGCACCGATTTTTAAAGATGTTGCAACCGAAATTGTCAGAATTTTAAATATTAATCCTGACAAACATTCCACTTAGTTCATGTTAACAATTATAAATTTTGCTTCCATTTTTTTATTTAGTCGTAAAATACTAGTATTAGACTGTCTTGTTGAAGGATTACTATGGAACTATCTGAAATTATTAAACATATTGATTGCAAAGAAATTTTAAACTTTAAAAATGTAGATATTAAAGGCATTTCATACAACTCAAACACAATAAAAAGCCATGAAATTTTTGTTTGTTTAAAAGGAGAACATGTTGACGGCCATAATTTTGCACAGAAAGCCTTTGAAAAAGGTGCAATTGCAATAATGGCAGAACACCCCTTAAACATTGAAATTCCTCAATTAATTGTTAATTCAACTCAGGAAAAAATAGCGGATTTGGCTTCTGCATTTTACCATAACCCGTCTAATTCATTGAATTTAATCGGCATAACGGGTACTAACGGCAAAACGACAGTTACTCACCTTGTACAGAAAATTTTTGAATATGAAAATAAAAAGTGCGCCCTAATTGGGACTCTTGGATACAAATTGTGTTCTAATTCTGAATATTTGGAAGCAAAACATACAACACCTCAGGCACCAGAATTGCAAGCAACATTATCAACAATGCTATCAAAAGACATATTGAATGTTGTAATGGAAGTATCATCCCATGCTCTGGAACAACACAGGGTTAAAAATGTTAATTATTCGGGCGCCGCATTTACGAATTTAACACAGGATCATCTTGATTTTCATATAACAATGGAAAATTACTTTAATGCAAAAGCCAAACTTTTTATTGGTCTGAAAAAAGGTTCATTTGCCGTTATAAACAATGATGATAAGTATGCAAATAAATTCTTAAATAAAATACCCGATGGAGTCAATGTGCTTACCTACGGAGTTAAAAACAATTCAAAATTGATGGCAAAAGACATTGAATTTACATCCCATGGTGTTTCATTTAAATGTTGTTATGAAAAAGAATGTGTTGAAATAAATCTTCAATTAAACGGAATGTTTAGTGTCTATAATGCACTATGTGCTATAGGTGTAGGGTTAATGTCAAATATTCCTTTAGTGTCATGCAAACTGGCACTTGAAGCTACAAAGTCTGTTGCGGGACGATTTGAAATTGTGCACTCCAACCCTATGGTAATCGTTGATTATGCCCATACCCCGGACGGTCTTGAAAATATTTTAAGAGCGGCAAGAGAGCTTACGCCTAAAGATGCTGAACTTATATGTATGTTTGGATGCGGCGGGGATAGAGATGCTACAAAAAGACCAAAGATGGGACATATTGCTCAAACTCTTAGCGATAAAATCGTTGTAACATCAGATAATCCACGCTCGGAGGACCCTCAGCAAATTATAACGGACATACTGTCAGGGCTAAAACTGATTAACCCGAAAACCGTATTTGTAGAACCTGACAGACACCTTGCAATTGAATTATTAAAGAAAATTTCAAAAGAAAATGACGTAATAATATTGGCGGGCAAAGGGCATGAAGATTATCAAATTCTAAATGACAGGACAATCCACTTTGATGACAGAGAGGAAGTCCAGAAAGTTTTTTTATAAGTCAATATTAACTTTTTATAACCTCTTTTAAATATGCCCAAATTGTATTAGAATATATATGATATACTAATGTTTATACATATATGCAAAATTCACAAGAAAAATTAATAATTCAAAGCGGTAAATCCTTGTCGGGCGAGGTTACCATATCGGGCGCAAAAAATGCCGTTCTTAAGCTTATGGCGGCATCCCTTTTGGCTAAAGACGTC